>NZ_JACHIF010000001.1:0-334035 GCF_014203045.1 Prosthecobacter dejongeii | reverse complement strand
CAACCCAACGCAGCTCAGTCTCTCCGCGACGAATCTGGTCTTCACACCTGCGAACTGGAGCCAGCCACAAACAGTCACGGTGACAGCCGTGGATGACACGGATATTGAAAATGCCCATAACTCGACCATCAACTATGTGGCCAGCAGCACAGGGGGTTATCGTGTGACAGATACCGCCACAACGGGTGCGGTGTTGATTGGTGATAACGATGTGTTTGGCACGGCCTTGGTGAATGTGACGGAGAGTGGTGGTTACACCTGGTTGGCAGAAAATAGCCAGCCTTCAGATACCTACACCATCGTGCTGGGTTCTAAACCGCAGGGAAATGTGACCATCACCCCACAGGCTAACAACGCCATCGGTGGTGCGAACTTGGTGACCTTCTCCCCAGCCGCTATCACCTTCACCGATGCGAACTGGAGCACTCCGCAAACTGTGACGGTGAATCTGGCGACGAGCGCGACGAATAACTCCAACCGCGCCGTCTTCATCGGGCACAAGATCGCGTCCACAGATCTGAACTACCAGTTCTACTCCGTGCCAAGCGTCAACGCCATCATCACGGATGCCAATGAAACATCCGCCACCGTCGGTATCATCCCCACGGGTTCTGGCACGACGGTGAATGAAGGTTCCGTTGGGAATTCAGACACCGTTTATGTCTTCTTGAGAAAACCTCCAACAGCCACCGTCATTGTGACGCCTACTGTGGCTGCGGGTCAGGCCACTTGCTCACCGGCCACGTTGAGCTTCACCACAGCGAACTGGAATCAGCCTCAGATCTTGACCTTGACGGCGGTGGATGACACGACGCTGGAGGCACCTCCGCAGACAGCGGTGCTCACCTGCACGCCTAATGCTGCTGGTGGTTACGCAGTCACCGGAGTGGGCACACTGACGGTCACCATCAATGACAACGATGCGACTGGTAGCCTTATCATTACTCAGAATGGCACGGATGTGCAGGAAGGCGATGGCATCACCTACACCATTCGTCTTTCCAGTGCTCCTACAGCACCGGTTACAGTGACCATCATCACGGAGAAACATGCTCGTCCAAATGCCAACCTCGCTTTTGAGTTTGGTTACTTCGCTAGCAATGCCACTGGCAGTAATCAGCAGAAGGATAACCTGCTCTTTGATTGGTCAGAGCTCACAGGCATCTACACGGCGGCTTATACGGCCGCCCGTGGAGCCACTCCTGAGTCAACGACGACCGCGCCTGCGGGGCACTTGGCTGGATCGAAAGCCGTGATTGATAAGCTGGATCTCTACTGGGGCGGTGGGCGCTTCAAGGCCAAGTGGCCAGATGGAGCCTCGCTAACGGATAATCCGCGGCAGGTCATCATTGATGGCATCTACAACAGCTACAGCCTGACGCGCCTTTCCACGGATGTCACCAACTTTAACAATGAGGTGCGCGACCGCTGCCGCTTCGCTGCCTATCTCATGTCCATTTCACCCTCGGCTGTCACCTCACACTGATGGATCTTCACTCGTCACCGCAACTTTAGAACTACGTCTTTATGAATCTCTCTTTTCGCAAGACCCTTGATCGGAGTAAGCCTAACCGTCGTGATTTCCTGGTGCAGAGCTCCTGTGCTACTTTGGGGATCACCAGCATGGTGAATACCTTGTCTCAACTCCAGCTTGTCGGTTCTGCCGCTGCTGCCGGTGGGCCGAATGACTTCAAAGCCTTGGTGTGCATTTTCCAAGGAGGTGGCAATGATTCCAATAACATGCTGATTCCTCGCGGGGCCAGCGCTGCACGCTCTCATTATGAGCTTTATCGGGGTATTCCCACTTACGCCGGCGGGACAGGTGGCTTGGCTGTGCCAAATGCAGAGTTAGGTCTCACCGCCATCACGCCAGATAACCCGGGTGCTTATGACCCCGGTGCAGGTTATACCAATAATGACCTCGCCATCCATCCTGCCTGTGAGGGCTTAAAGTCTCTTTTCGATTCCCAGGACCTCGCCTTCGTGACCAATGTGGGCACGCTCACACAACCTGGGGTAACGCGGGCGAATTTTGCGGCTTTAGCTCCCACCAAACCACCCCAACTCTTCTCGCATGCAGACCAGGTGCTGCAATGGCAGTCTTCCATCGCAGATCAACCCTTCACCAGCGGCTGGGGTGGGCGCATTGCGGATCTCTTGGACGCGGCGAGCAACACGAACTCGGCGGGACTTGCCATGGGCGTTTCCATCGCCGGGGTAAACAGCTTCCAGGTTGGGACGAGTGAGCAGCCTTTTGTGATGAGCACCGCAGGGGCGCTGGACTTCGATGGTTATGGACCAAGCAACGTTGGTTATGCCGATGCTCTCACGAATGTGACTTTGAAACCCTTCTTGCCAGGTGCCAATGGTTACGATCCTCTGACCAGCACCAATTATAAAGCTACGGGCCAGGGGTGGCGGCTGAAAGCACTGGAAAAGCTCATGGCGATGAATCACGCCAATCTCTTCGATGCCTCCTACCAAAACACCGCGAAAACTGCCCGAGTGACTGAAGGGGTCGTCGCAGATACCCTCGCTTACACCAATGGCACCGTGGGCCCCACCCTGGATGCCTACTTCACCGCAGCCTTTGGTGGCAATGCGAACTCAGCGAATACGGACTTTGCAAACCAGCTAAAAATGGTGGCACGGCTGATCATCGGTAACTACGCCCTGCTGCAAGATGGTAAACCGGCAAATAATCGCCAGACCTTCTTCATCCAGCAAGGTGGGTATGATACTCATGCTTCGCAGATCGCGATCAATGGCAACAACACCGTCAATACTGGAGTGGGCCAGTTCGCGCTTCTAAACGTGCTGAGCCGCTCCATCAAAGGATTCTATGACTCAATCGTAGGGCACCCGCGTGGAGGACTGGCATTGTGGAATGCGGTCATGGGCTTCACGGCCTCAGACTTTACCCGCACCTTCACGCCTAACAAAACAGATTCCACCGGCGGTTCCGACCACGGCTGGGGAGGCCACATGATGGTGATGGGGGGGGCAGTGAAAGGCAAAAAAATCTATGGCACCTTCCCGCTCCTAGAGGTGGATGGCGGCATTGACTGCACCGGCTCCCGTGGCCGCTGGATCCCCAGCACCTCGGTGGACCAGTATGCGGCTAAGATCGCTGAATGGGTAGGTGTGCCTCCGGCTCAGATTGATGCGGTGTTCCCCAACTTATCCCGTTTTGGCCCCGGCACGAACTTGGATTTTGTTGACCTGACGATCTGATCTCCTTCACACTGCGAGTCATGCCGGGTGCTAGACCAGCTCGTTTTTATCTTTGGGTGGCGGCCTTCGTTTTAACGGTGGCCGCCGTCTTTATCACCACATGGTTGGCGCTGGCTCCTCCGGCGCCAGCACCGCCGCCAGTGGCGAAAAAGATCAAGCGTGCGCCGCCTCCTGCGGAGCCATTGTTACCATCCACGGCACCACCATCGCCAGGGCCTACGGACCCGATGAGCATTGACCCTGAGATCCAGAGAATGGCCGATGATCTCGCTGCGAAAACTCAGTCTCCTGCTCGCGATCTAGAGTTGGTGGACGAGTTCATCGAGATGTATCGCAAGGTTTTTCAACAGGGCAATCCCATCGGCCTCAATGAAGACATCACGGCGGTGCTCACCGGTCGAAATGCCAGCCAGGGTATTCTCTTTCCTCCGGGTAATCCGATGATCGTCAAAGGGCAGTTGGTGGACAGATGGGGCACCCCTTATTGGTTTCACCCGAATAGCAGTTACCAGATGGAAATCCGCTCCGCAGGGCCAGATAAAAACCTTTTTACTCCGGACGATGTGGTCAAAAATCCAGGTCCGGACAATATGGGGATCGGCTCTGGCTTGGCGCAGCCCTGATATCAAATTCAGACCTATTCTTTGAGAAAACGTCCGCGCCATTCAGGGCGAGGAAGCGCGCATTGATCATGCTTGCCGAACCACTGATACCGATGATCTGCAATGAAGCGGTAGGCACGATCGCGGAGAGGCTTGGGGATGACCTTGAAGACTTTGGCGAGGCTCCAGGGGAGACCCAGTTGACCGGCGATCTCCAAGGCAGCATCACTTTGGTGAAACACACCCTTGGGGCTAATGAAAAGCATCGTGTGCGGCTTCTCGGGGTCCAGCCCGTGCTGGCGATAAAGCTGGCTGCCCGCCTCGGATTGAATGGAGCCGAAGTGGATCCGGCCCTGAGGGTCATGCTTCAGGACGAATTGCACAGCACCGTCGCAAAGATTGCACACGCCATCGAAAAGCAAAAGGTAGGGGTGATCCGATGAGGTGGCTGACATGAGGGCGGCTGGTGACAAGATACCTACGAATGAAGCGATCTCAAGCGATGCTCCGTGGGCTATGAATTCGGGCAGAGCAAATTCGGCCGAAGCTTCGGCTCTTCCACACCGTAGATGTGACTCATGAAGAAAGTCTGTCTCCAGCTTTTGCTGATGGTGAGTGTGGTAGGGCTGAAGGCCGCAGAGATTCCAGCACTCCGAGGCCTGAGCCGAACCCATTTGCTCGAATATCGGGATGAGGCGGGAAAGCTGAAGACAGCGACGACGGTGGCCGAGTGGGAAGTGCGCCGGAAAGCCGCAGTGGCAGCTTTTTTGAGCATGACAGGCCCCCTGCCCGGAGAAGTGATGCGCTGCCCGCTGGACCTGCGTGTGGAGGAGGAAGTGGACTGTGGCAGCTATGTGCGGCGGCTGATCAGCTATGCCTCCTCCCCAGGGGGCCGGGTGCCTGCGTACCTGTGCATTCCCAAGGCAGCGCTGATGGGCAAACCCGCACCTGCCGTGCTCTGCCTACACCCCACGGAAAACGTCATCGGGCACAAGGTGGTCGTAGGTCTCGGGGGCAAGCCCCACCGGCAGTATGCGGCGGAGCTGGCGGAACGTGGGTATGTGACTTTGGCTCCCAGCTATCCCCTGCTGGCACAGTATCAGCCGGATTTGAAGGCTTTGGGATTCACCAGCGGCACGATGAAGGCGATTTGGGACAACATTCGCGGGCTGGATCTGCTGGAGACAATGCCGTTTGTGAAAAAGGACGCCGGTTTCGCCACCATCGGCCATTCTTTGGGTGGGCATAACAGCATCTTCACCGCCGTGTTAGAACCTCGGCTGAAGGCCGTGGTGTCCAGTTGCGGGTTTGATTCCGTGCTGGATTACAAAGATGGCAATATCAAGGGCTGGGTGCAGGAGCGTTACATTCTAAAGATGGGAGACTACCTGGGGCGGCCGCAGGACGTGCCGTTTGATTACTATGAACTCATCGCCTGTCTGGCCCCACGCGCCCTTTATGTGAACGCGCCGCTGAAAGATTCTAACTTCAAGTGGGACAGCGTGGACCGCATCGCCGCTGCTGCTGAGGCTGTTTATAAGCTACATGGCGCAGAGGAAGGTATGATCATCCGCCACCCCGATTGTGACCATGATTTTCCCGATGACGAGAGATATGAATCGTATGGGGTGATCGAGAAGGTGCTGGGCAAACCCTGAGCGATTCAGAGAAAATGGGCTGAAGATTGGACGCTTCTCTGCTGTTCTAAGCTGGTGCCCCGCAGGGCGACGTGAGATAAAAAATGCGATGAAACTCCTACCTGCCTTTTTTGCTCTCGCTGCGCTGGGGTTTTGCCTGGCGGAAGATGCACCTTCGCCAACCAACTTTGGGATCAAAGATGGCTCAGTGCCGGAAGATCCGCGGGAAGCCGGGCGCGGCGGGCAGTTTCTGGACTTCCCCACTTGGCCAGTGAGCAAGGAATTGCCGAACGACGTGTTCACCTTTGCTCGGCTGCGGTATAATTCGGAAAGCTGGGGGCGCAGGCGTGGTGGTGGCAAATGGACCACGGATTACCCCGATGCGGATCTGAACTTCAGCTACCGGTTGCAGCAGCTCACCTCTCTGCAAGTAAGCCCCAAAGGAGCCGTGGTGGACATTGATGCGGAGCAGATGCGCCACTACCCGTTCATCTACATGATCGAGCCAGGGCACATCAGCCTAACCGATGGTGATGCCAAAGTGATGCGGGAGTACATGCTGAATGGTGGCTTCATCATGGTGGATGACTTTTGGGGGGAGGAGGAGTGGGACACCTTTTACGTCGCTTTGAAGCAGATATTTCCCGACCGTGAACCGCAGGAGCTGCCGCTGGAGCATGAGGTGTTTCACATGGTTTTTCCACTGAAGGTGAAGCCGCAAATTCCTAGCGTGGGTCATGCCATGGCGGGACGTTCGCAAGGTATCACGGCGGAGCGTTTTGATGCGCAGACCCCGCATTACCGGGCCATCTTTGATGATAAGAAACGCATCGTCATGATGATCTGCCATAACACGGACCTGGGCGATGGCTGGGAAGAGGAGGGGACAGATCCGTGGTACTTCCGTGAGTTTTCCGAGAAGTATGCCTACCCGTTGGGCATCAACATCGTGTTCTACGCGCTGACGCATTGAGTGAAGCGGGCGGACGGTAGGGCCACAAAAAACCCGCCCTCCTGACGATGCAGAAGGGCGGGTGAATTAGGAGACAAGTGCTTATGCGTTGGCCGGGGTGCCTTCGATGACGGGCAGTTCCTCTTCCGCTGGGACCTGGACAGGCTCGGCCTTGCTGGTCACCTTGACGAACTGAGGCAGGTAGGTGGCCCAGTTGTCGAGGATGTCCTTAGCACGCAGGCTTTCGGTCTTCTCGAAGTGGTCTGAGATCAGTTTCTGCAATTGGTTGATGTCTTCCGGGTCGGTGACTGCATCGCCCTTGATCATCTCCGAGTTGTGGAGCTGGCCGAAGGCATTCGTGTCATCCAGCAAGTAAGCGACACCGCCGCTCATGCCAGCACCGAAGTTCTTGCCGAAGGTCCCGAGGACCGCGACGACACCGCCGGTCATGTATTCACAACCGTGGTCACCGATGCCTTCGACGACAGCCGTGGCCCCGGAATTGCGGACGCAGAAGCGTTCGCCCGCGCGGCCTGCGGCGTAGAGTCGGCCACTGGTGGCACCGTACATGACGGTGTTGCCCATGATGCTATTTTCCCAGGTCTTGCAGGCCGGGTTCAGCTTCGGACTTGGGCGGATGATGATCTCACCGCCGCACAGGCCCTTGCCGACGTAGTCGTTGGCTTCACCGATCATGGTGAGCTTGACGCCACCGCAGAGGAAAGTGCCGAAGCTCTGGCCGGCGCTGCCTTCCACGGTGATGTCCACACTGCCGTCTGGCAGGCCGTGGTTGCCGTGGTGGAAGGCGATCTCGCCGCTGAGCTTGGTGCCGATGTTGCGGAAGGTGTTTTTGACCTTGTAGCGCAGAGGCTTGACCTTGAGCTTGTCGCTGATGGCGAACTGAGCGTCCTGGATGATCCGATCGTCCAGCGGGTGCTGGTCGAGGCCGTCATTCTGGTTCATCTGGCAGGTGCGTGGCACGTCCTGATGGAGGTCCTTGCCCACGTCTTTGAGGACGCGGCTGAGGTCAATCATGTTGGCCTTCTTGTGGCCAGGGACTTCACGCTGACGCAGGAACTCGGGACGGCCGATGAGGTCGTTCATGCGGGCCACGCCGAGCTGGGCCATGATCTCGCGCACTTCCTGGGCGACGCCGTTGAAGAAGTTCACCACGTGTTCTGGCTTGCCTTTGAAGCGGGCGCGGAACTTCGGATCCGTGGTGGCGACACCGACAGGGCAGTTGTTCAGGTGGCACTGGCGCACATACACACAGCCTAGGGCGATGAGGGCGATGGTGCCGAAGTTGAACTCTTCTGCGCCGAGCATGGCGGCGATGGCGATGTCGCGACCGTTGCGGAGACCGCCGTCGGTACGCAGCGTCACGCGCTCACGCAAACCATTGAGCATGAGCACCTGCTGGGCTTCGGCGAGGCCGAGTTCCCAGGGCAGACCAGCGTGCTTGATGGAGCTGAGCGGGCTGGCACCCGTGCCGCCATCGTGGCCGGAGACCAGAATGATGTCAGCATTGGCCTTGGCCACGCCGGCAGCGACGGTGCCAACGCCGGATTCGGCGACGAGCTTCACGCAGACGCGGGCACGGGGGTTGGCTTCCTTCAGGTCATGGATGAGCTGGGCCAGATCCTCAATCGAGTAGATGTCATGATGCGGCGGCGGGCTGATGAGCATAACGCCAGGCGTGGTATTGCGCAGGCGGGCGATCATGCGATTCACCTTCATGGCGGGGAGCTGACCACCTTCACCGGGCTTGGCACCCTGGGCCATTTTGATTTCAAGTTCCCAGGCGTTGGCCAGGTACTCAGCGGTCACGCCAAAGCGGCCTGAGGCCACCTGCTTGATCTTGGAGTTCGCCCAATCACCGTTTTCGTAGGGCTTGAAGCGTTTTGGATCTTCACCACCTTCACCGGAGTCGGACTTGCCGCCGATGCGGTTCATGGCGATGGCGAGGGCTTCGTGGGCTTCAGGGCTGATGGCGCCCAGGGACATTGCCGCCGTGGTGAAACGGACGCGGATGTCTTCGATGGATTCCACCTCGTCAATCGGGATAGGACCGTCGGAGCTAGGAACGAATTCCAGCAGGTCCTTCAGGGCCACCGGGGAATTCTGAAGCTGGGCAGCCACGTAGCTGCTGTAGTCTTCAGCGGAACCGGTTTTGACAAAGGTGTGGAAGTTCTTGATGACCGGGCCGGTGATGGCATGCATCTCGCCTTTCTGGCGGGGACGGTAGTAGCCGGGGTCACCCAGGTCCACATTGCTGGCAGCGGCCTCAGGGGAAGGAACAGGCTGGCCGAAACCAAGGGCATGGCGGGCGAGCGCTTCTTCAGCGATCTCGTTGAAACCAATGCCTTCAATCTGGCTCGGGGTGCCGGTGAAGGCGTATTTCATCACTTCACTGCCGATGCCGACGGCTTCAAAGATCTGAGCGCCCGTGTAGCTGCTGAGCACGGAGATGCCCATTTTGCTCATGATCTTCAGTACGCCTTTTTCCAGGCCTTTGCGGAAGTTGTACAGCGCCTTGGCGTAGTCCACGCCTTCGAGGGCGGGCTTACGGGCGGTTTTGTCATTCTCCAAGACTTCCTGGATGGTGTCAAAAGTGAGGTAAGGGCACACAGCGCTGGCGCCGAAACCGAACAGACAGGCCATCTGGTGAGTGTCACGGGCTTCGCCAGTCTCGATGACGAGGCTGAGGCGCATGCGCACCTGCTTGCGGTTCAGGTGATGGTGGACAGCACCGGTGGCCAGCAGTGCTGGGATAGCCGCGCGGTTTTCATCCAGCCCGCGATCACTGAGGATAAGGATGCGGACTTCATCATTGACGGCGGCTTCGGCTTCATAGCAAAGGCGATCCAGGGCCTTCTTCATGCCTGCCGCGCCTTCGGAGATCGGCCAGGTAGCATCCAGCACACGGTGTGGGAAGTCAGGCAGGGCCTTGATGTCTGCCAGCTCGCTCTCAAAGAGGAACGGGGATGTCAAATGCACCACGCTGGCGTGTTCCGGGGTTTCACCCAGCCAGTTGCGCTGCCAGCCGAGGACGACGTCCAGGCTCATCACAGCGCGTTCGCGGATGGGGTCAATCGGTGGATTGGTGACCTGGGCGAAGAGCTGTTTGAAGTAGGTGGTCAGCAGGCGCGGGCGCGTGCTGAGGATGGAAAGCGAAGCATCGTCTCCCATGGAGTAGATGCCTTCTTCACCCTTCTGCAGCATGGGCACGAGGGAGAAATCAATCTCCTCCTTGGTCCAGCCGTAGGCGGCCTGGCGCTGGGAAAGCGGCAGGATGTCCAGCACTTCCTTCGGAGCCTGCGGAGTTTGTACTGTGAGGTTTTTCCGGTTGTTCAACCACTCGCCGTAAGGCTGCTGCTGGGCGAGGGCAGACTTGATCTCGTCGTTGAAACGGACCTTGCCTTTCAGGATGTCCACTTCCAGCATTTCGCCTGGGGCGAGACGGCCTTTTTTGATGACCTTGGCGTCGTCAATGTGGATGATGCCGACTTCAGAACCGAGGGCAAAAACGCCATCTTCCGTCAGTTTCCAGCGGCTCGGGCGCAGACCATTGCGGTCCAGGCTGGCGACCACGCTGAGACCATCGGTCAAGACCATGGCGGCAGGGCCATCCCATGGCTCGCTGAAGCACTCGTGGTATTCGTAAAAGGCCTTCAGCTCACTGGAGGTCGTCGGATCAATGCCGTAGGCGCTCGGCACCAGCATGCCCATGGCATGGGTGAGGGAGCGGCCGCTGAGAACGAGCAGTTCCAGAGCCTGGTCCAGGCTGGCGGAGTCGGAGCTGTTGGCATCCACAAGATCCTTCAGCAACCACTCTTCGCTGTCCCAGACTTCGTTTTCAAAGTCGCTGGCACGGCTGGAAAGCCAGTTGCGGTTGCCACGCACGGTGTTGATTTCACCGTTGTGCGCCAGCATCCGGAAGGGATGGCTGAGAGCCCAGGTGGGGAAGGTGTTCGTGGAGAACCGCTGATGGAAGAGGGCCATCGAGGTGTCGTAGTCATCGCTCTGGAGATCCGTGTAGAACTTCTCCAGGGAGGATGGCAGCAGCAGCGCTTTGTAAACGATGGTGCGGTGGGACATCGAAGCGATGTAGAACTCGGAAAGCTTAGCTTCCTTGGCCTTGATGCGCAGTTCCCGGCGCACGAGGTAGAGCTGGCGCTCAAAGGAATTGTCATCCATGGCTTCAGGCCGCTCCATGAACAGGTGCTGGATGAAGGGCATGGTGCGGCGGGCTTTTTCGCCCAGCTCATTTGGGTTCACCGGCACGTCGCGCCAGCCCAGGACTTTGATGTCGCGGTTGCGCAGGATGCCTTCGGCCACGAGCTGAATCTTCAGGCGCTCGGTCTGGTCATGGGGCAGGAAAAAGACGCCGACGGCGAGGTCCATCGGGTGTTCCAGCTTGTGGCCCATTTTTTCCACTTCGGGCAGCAGCACTTTGTGGGGGATCTGGGTCAGCACGCCTGCGCCGTCACCGGTCACGCGGTCGGCATCCACTGCACCACGGTGCTGCACGCTGCAGACGCCGCAGATGGCCTTGTCCAAAATGTCACGACTACGTTTACCATGGATGTTCGCAACAAAGCCGACGCCGCAGGCATCGCGTTCCATGTCCATCAAGTGGAGCGAGCCTTCGTTGGGGATATCCTGGTCGTAGAATGGGTATTTCATGGGGCAGAAAACCCCTCCGCCAGACGACAGCCGCCTGGTCGGAGGGGCGGGTAGTTTGTACCTTCAGGAAGAATTGGCAAGCAACTAGAGTGCCAAGGAGATAATCTGGCGTTCAGGGAGCTGCGGATATCGGCGCTAGAGGAAGGCGCTTTGCACAAGTAGGGAGCCTCCCCTGCTTTGATTTTAGAAGGGAAGGCGACCTTCCCGCCACAAAAACCCAGATTTGCAGAGGCTAAAGAAGTTGGGACAAAAAATCTTTGTGAGGTCGTGGGTGCTGGGTATGCCCCTGCACTCACGGACCTCAAATGCAGGAGATTTCCCCCTCAAAGCGGTGCTAACAAATTGCCAGGAGAATCAGGTGGGCCGGGTGATGATGAAAACCGGGGCGGGGGTCTGAGATCCCTGTGGCTGCTGAGACCACGGTGGTAGGCCTGGGAGGACCTGGGGTGGAGTGGGGCGCGGGAAACGGGGTGTGGCCTGGGGTGGTGCAGGCTTCCAGGTCCGCTTGAAGAGCCCCGCTGCGCGGTCAAATTCTTCTTCGGTTTTCACCGTGCCTGCTTGGAGCGAGGTCACACTGAAGGAAACGGCAGCGATGGCTAGAATGGAGAGAAACTTTTTCATGGGGTAGATTTCCAAAGGTTAAAGTCAATAACGGTATCTGAGGCCCAGGCCGACGATGTGGCGCTGGTATTCGGCAAAGGCGACAGAGGAGTCGGCAATGAAATAATTGTAACTGAGTTCGACGCTCAGATTCTCATTGAGGATGGGGCGTGAGAGGGAGGTGGAGACCATCCAGGCGTTATCCAGGCGCTGTGGGTTTGGGGTGTATTGGGTAAAATCCTCGCTGGAGTAGCTGAGGGCCCCGCGCCAGGTGAGTTTCCAGGGCAGGGAAACTTGTACAGAGGTGTTCACGCTGTGGGCGCTGGTTTCAAACTGAGAACCCCGGGTGTCCGCCCAGCGGTAGGCATATCCCAGGCCTAGAATGAGGCGGTTTTCACACAGGTAGAAGTATTGGTCCACCCCGGCCGTCTGGTAAGTGCCATCACGGGAAAAAGTGCCTGGCGTAGCGGTGTCATCGCTGAAGTCCTTGTCATCGAGCCCATAGTGGATGGACGTCATGGCCCAGGGTTTCCACTGGAGGTCAAAAAGCGTTTTGAAACCGACGGCGTGGTTGAAAAACTCGTTCCCCACCTCGGTGTATTCCCAGTTGCCGGAAAGGCGCGCACGATACGGCATGGTATCCAGTTTCCCTTGGCGGTCCAGGTAGGCACCGAGGATGTTTTGATTCACATCAAAATCATTCAGGGCCTGGCGCTCATGCCAGCTCTGGTAGCCATCCAGGGTCAGTCCTAGGCTGAGAGGGCCGGAATCCAGCGCCTGATGCAGCGGTGTGTAGTCCAGCGCCCAACCCAGAAGCACGCGCCCAGAGGCCTCTGGCCCCGTGAAGGGAGAATTTGAAGCCCGCGCGGCCACATTGTCATCGTATTCCATGGCTAGGCGTAATTGGGCCTTGAAGCGTTTTTCCGCCCCAGCGGGGGATTCGATCATGTTCGAGCCTAACGAAGTATCATAAAAAGGCGAAATCTCCGCCAGCATAGGCCGCAACTCTGGCAGCACCACGTCTGCCCGGCGGGCATATTCAGAGTCAGGCGCACGCAGTTTCACCTCTTCCAGCAGCCGCACCGATTCTGCGACATCGCCATTCGTTCCCAGGGCTTCGGCCAGGTAGTAGCGGCAAGCCACGCTGTCTGGATCAAGCTTCAAAGCTTGACGGAGCAGGGCGATGGCTTCCGGCAACTGCTCCTTTTCCATCAAGGCGATGGCTTTCGCCCGCAGAGCGGTGACGTCTTGCGGCTGTTGGCTCAAAAGCGCGTCCGCTGCGAGGATCGTTTGATCTGGATCTCCCGCATTCATGGTGGCAGCCAAGCGCTGATGAGCGGGGCTAAGTGCGGCCTGGAGTGGCGAGGCTAGCGCCAGCAGGAGGGCGAAGGAGCCGAGATGAAGGAGACGGGAGCAATGCATAAGGAGATGAAAAGGGAAGGTGCTGATGGCCGAGTCGTTAGTATTTATCGTAGCCGGGTTTTTCCATGTCTTTGATGGTGAAAGGATCTTTGAAGTTAATGGTACCGCCGCCTTTGTTGGCCAGTTCTTCGGGGTCGCAACCTGCGCCCACGGCGACCTTGCTGGGAGGTGGGGCATCGGACGTATCCACAAATTCCTCAGCGTCGCGGTTTTCTCCCAGAAGATCTTCGTTGAGCTGATCCTGGAGCGGGCGGATCTGGTTTTCATTGATGACGGAGGGGCCTTTTTTACCGCCGCCTTTCGAATGATTTTCGTCGCAGATCTCAGGCTCGGGAGCGGGGGCCGGTTCCGGCTCAGGAGGTTTTTCCCCACCCCCGAGACCCACTTTCTCTGCGATCCATTTTACGCCTGCTGTCACGCCGTCTGCGATCGCCCGGCCCGCTCCGGTGGCAGAGAGTGCGTAACCGATGGCCATGCCCAGGATGCCGCCGCCGACAAAACCGAGGATGAGGCCGATGGCGAGGTCTGAAGCGAGATTACCTGCTGCTGTGGCACCCGCATTCACCATGCCCGTGGTGTCTCCATTGGCGGCAGCTTCCACAAAGGAGCCGCTGCCAGGCAGCAGGATGTCTGCCCCTTTGCCGGCAGCCTGTCCCAGGCTTTCGGACTGCATGAGACCACCCACCTGCTCCATCGTTTTGCCGCCTTTGCCACCGTAGGCCTGACCTGCGGCTCCCAGCCAGCCGCCGGCTTCACCCAAAGAACCGGAGGGATCTGTGGCGGGATTGTAGGCTCCTGGGACTTCCCCCTGGTAACGTTCTTCGCCGGAGTCGTGATTCAGATCAGGACGTTCGAGCCCGCCTTGAAAACCACCCTTGAGGCCGCCGATGCCATCCTTCCCTGGTAGGCCGGTACCAGGCAGTTCGGCACCACCTTTGGGTAGTTCCACGCCCGGGCGTTCAGGCACTTGCTGGAAAACTTCGAGATCCAAAGGGCGGTAGTCAATCTGCGGCCCGATGCGCATCTCGTCCGCCTTGATGGTGGGCAAGACGGTGGTGCTGGGCGGCGGGGAGATGCTTTCCGCACTAGAGGGGGCCTCCACCGCCTCCGTTTTTACCATGACACTTTCCGGC
Organism: Prosthecobacter dejongeii; assembly: GCF_014203045.1. Classification (NCBI taxonomy): domain Bacteria; kingdom Pseudomonadati; phylum Verrucomicrobiota; class Verrucomicrobiia; order Verrucomicrobiales; family Verrucomicrobiaceae; genus Prosthecobacter; species Prosthecobacter dejongeii. The sequence continues at coordinate 319,769 of NZ_JACHIF010000001.1, read as the reverse complement.
ACTCTGTCAGCGGGCACGGCCTTAGCCTCAGTGCCATGATCACGGCTTCTTGGTTCTTCGGGTGTTTTATTCTCAGGTAGGCGATTGGGCCGAGATCTAACCTTTGGTTCTTGAGAGGTCCCGCTCGCGCTTTGAGTGCTGACACCCCCTGAGGATTGTTTTTTGGTGGCTGGTTGCTCCTTGGCTTTGTCGAAGAGAGACTTGATCTTGTTCTTATCAACGGTCTTTGGCTTGTCAGGGTTCAGCGATGAAGGGGGGCGCCTTACATCCGAAGGTCGGACATCAAAGGGCCGAGAGGGATTCGGATTGATCGTGGGCGGAATTCCCGGACGTGGATTCGGCGTGATCGGGAAATACTCCCGCTCTTGGGAAAAAACACTCAATGAGAGACCCATTAGACTAACCCAAAGAATGGCAAGGAATGGATGACGGTGTCCTTGAAGCGGCCATCCACTGGGCCTCTCCGCTGTCTTTAAGATGGGTTCAGCCTTCATGTCGTAAAATGATGTTAGGCCGCTCTATGTAAAATTTTATATTTTTTACAGCATCACTTTAATACAGAGAACTTCGGAAACCATACAAAAAGAAAAGTGTAGCGAGGGTAATATCATTGGGCGCGGTTCCTTCGTGGAAGGGGCTGGTGGCTCATCGGCCTGTGCTCATTTAGAAATAGCGTCCTCACCGACTCGTGGATGGGATCGTGAAAAGCCGATAGGCATCTGACCCGCAGGCAACGATCTTTGTGATCAACACTCGAGGGAAAGCAGATTAAAGACGAGAAAAGGCCAGGCAAATGCTCGTGAACATCATGAAATCCTTGCATACCGCCTTTCGTTAGGCTTTGAGCAAGAACAGCCACCATGTGGGAAATCCTAAAACAGCATTGGCGCGATGGCGTGGAGATACTCATCCTCGCCGTGCTGGTCTATCAGGCCTACCTGTTCTTCCGCGCCACACGCGGGGCGCGCATCCTCACGGGCCTGCTCATGCTGCTGCTAGGGCTCGCTCTAGTGTCTCAGTTGCTAGAGTTGGAGGTTATCACTTGGTTGCTTCAGCGTATCTCGGTTTTCCTGGCCATCGCCCTGGTCGTCTTGTTCCAGCCAGAGCTGCGCCGTGTGCTGGCAGAACTGGGCAGTCACCGCATGTTTTCGCTGAACCGGCCGGATCCTGAATCTCTCGACGTTCTGCTGGAGGCCATGCAGCAGCTTTCCGCTCGTCGTTGTGGGGCGCTGTTTGCCATCAAGCGTGGCATTGACCTGCGCCTGCTGGCGGAGACGGGGGTGAGTGTGGATGCGCGCCTTTCGCCGGAACTCATCACCACTATTTTTCACCCGAAGACAGCCCTGCACGATGGCGGCGCCATCATTGACCAAGGCCGCATTGCCTCAGCGGGCTGCGTTTTCCCTGTCAGCCAGCGTGAGGTGCGGGACCGCGCCATCGGCCTGCGCCACCGCGCCGCCATGGGTGTGACGGAGGAGACGGACGCCATCGCCCTCATCGTCAGTGAAGAAAGCGGTGCCCTGTCCCTGGCCTACCGAGGCAAGCTGGAGCATGATCTGGAACCGGATGAACTGCGTGACCGTCTCAATGAGCTGCTGACCCTGGGTGCAGCCGCGCCTGAACCTATGCCGGAGGAACCGACCCGTGAACTGGGACCTGTTTAAAAGCTTTTTCACCCGCAACTGGCGCGAAAAATTCGTGGCTTTGCTACTCGCCTTTCTGTTTTGGTTCATGATCAAGAGCCAAATCAGCAGGGGCCCGCGGGACTATCCGCCCCTGCCGCCACTGCGGGCTGTGTGAGGGACTTTGCACGGCTGGCTTTGACACTGGGGCAGTCTTGAGGTAAACCGCGCGCTCTATGTCTGAAAAGCGTCAATTCTTCGGCACCGACGGCGTCCGCGCCGTGGCCAATCGCCATCCCATGACCCCTGAGTTTGTCCTTCGCCTGGGGCAGGCGGCGGCGGCTGTGCTGGGAAGCCGGGCTGCAGGGGGCGAACGGCCCCGCTGCATCATCGGGCGGGATACCCGCGCTTCCGGGGAGATGCTGGAGTCTGCCCTCATCGCCGGCCTGAACTCCGCCGGCGTGGATGTCGTCCTCGCAGGCATGGTGCCCACCCCTGCCGTGGCCATGCTGGCCGCGCAGACCGGAGCCAACTTTGGTGTCGTAGTGAGTGCCTCCCACAATCCTTTTGAAGACAACGGCATCAAATTTGTCCACGGCAACGGTCGCAAACTGAGCGACAAGACCGAGATCGCCATTGAGAAGATCGTCCTCGGCAACACGGAGGAAGCCACCCGCCCGGAGGGGCGCGGCATCGGTCGCGTGAGCCGGATGGCGGACAGTGTGGAGCGCTACGTGGCCCACGCAGTGGCCAGCATGGGTGGCCTGCGGCTGGATGGCATGCGAGTGGCGCTGGACAATGCCCACGGTGCGGCCTCCTACACCAGTGCGCTGGCGCTGGAGCAACTGGGTGCGGACGTGCAGGTCTTTCACAGCGAACCGGACGGCTTTAACATCAATGAAGAATGTGGCTGTACCCACAGCGAGGAGCTGGAGCGTCTGGTTCGCCAGTCCCAGGCTCAGGCTGGCATCGCCCACGATGGGGATGCGGACCGTATTGCCCTCTGTGACGAGGAAGCCATCGCCCTGGATGGGGATGAGCTGATGGCCATCGCCGCCGAATCCATGCTGCGCAAAGGCACGTTGAAGCAGAACACGCTGGCCGTGACCATCATGAGTAACTACGGCCTGGATGACCTTGTTTCCCGCCTGGGTGGCCGTGTGATCCGCACCAATGTGGGCGACCGCTACGTGCTCGAGGAAATGCACTCCCGTGGTCTGAACTTGGGCGGCGAGCAAAGCGGCCACATCATCTTTGGTGACTGGGCCACCACGGGCGACGGCCTCATCGCAGGTCTTCAGGTGCTGAAGATCATGAAGGAAACGGGTGAACCCTTGAGCCAACTGCGCAAGTGCCTCAAAAAATTCCCCCAGGCTGCCCGCAACCTACGCGTGCGCAGCAAGCCGCCGATCACCGAGCTGGCCGATGCCCAGAAGATCATCAAGGAAACCGAGAAAAAGCTGGGCGATTACGGTCGCGTGCTGCTGCGCTACTCCGGCACCGAGTCCCTCATTCGCCTGCTCATCGAAGGCCGTGACGTGGAATACCTCGAAGCCCAAGCCGACAAGATCGCCTCCGCGATCCTGGCGCAGATCGGGTAAGCTCGGAAGCCCGGCGAGATCTTTAGTTTCGCGGATGAGTTGCCGTGAAAAGTATCGTGATTGCTTTGGGGGGCGGGTTAGGACTTGGCAGGGTTTAGAGCTTCCAAGGCTCTCACCCTCACCCAGGCCTCTCCCTCGGGGGAGAGGCCTGGGTGAGGGGATGCTGGGCTGTCCTGGAGGAAACGGCCCTTGAAGATGATCGGCAGGGCATTTACACCAGTGCCAAATTTGGGTCCACATCAGCCTCCAGGGGCGAGGTGTGGCCTAACGAAAAGCGTTGGGCAGCGGCAAAGGCGATCATGCCGGCGTTGTCTGTGCAGAGGTCTGGGCGGGCGAGCAAGAGGGTGAGGCCTTCTTTGGCACAGCGGGCGGTGAGTTTTTCCCGCAGGCCGCGATTGCAACTGACACCACCGCTGACAGTGACGAGCGTTTCACCCGTCTGGCGGGCGGCGAGGACGAGCTTTTCCACCAGCACTTCTGTGATCGCTTCCTGCACGCTAGCGCACACGTCGGCGAGGACAGTGGCGTTTTCGAGGTTGAGCTTGGGCAGTTCGTACAGCACTGCGGTCTTCAGGCCGCTGAAGCTGAACTCCAGGCTCTGACCATCCAGGAAGCTGCGGGGGAAAGCGTAGGCGCGCGGATTGCCCAGGCGTGCCTGTTTATCAATCTCCGGCCCGCCAGGATAGGGCAGGCCGATCATTTTGGCCACCTTGTCAAAGGCCTCTCCCGCCGCATCATCACGGGTGCGGCCTAACAAACGATAGTCACCCACGCTGCGCACCTGCACGAGCATGGTGTGGCCGCCGCTCACGATGAGGGCGATGGAAGGGCTCACGGGGCCATTTTCATCCATGAAGGGGGAGAGTAGGTGGCCCTCCATGTGGTTCACGGCGAGGAAGGGCTTTTTCTCCGCCACGGCCAGGGCTTTGGCCATGCTGGTGCCGATGAGCAGGGAACTGACTAGACCAGGCCCGCTGGTGGCAGCAAAGGCGGCGATGTCGCCAAGCTGCATTCCTGCCTCAGCCAGCACCTCGGCGACCAGGGGGCGAACGTGGAGGATGTGATTGCGCGAGGCCACCTCCGGCACCACGCCACCGTAAAGTCGGTGGATGTCTGCCTGGGAGGCAATGCGTGAGGCGAGTAGGCGGCCATCGGGAGTGCAGATAGCGGCGGCGGTCTCGTCGCAGGAAGACTCAAGGGCAAGGATGGCCATGCGGTGGGAGGGGAAAAATCAGGCCGGGCGCACGGAGGCGCGGCGCAGTTTGTCCATCATGGCCACGCCCATGCCGTGTTCCAGCATCGGTTCAGCGATGATTTCATCCACGCCCAGTTTGTCCAGCTCGCGCAGCACGTAAAAGAAGCGCACCGCCGCCTCCGGCAGCTTGCCATTGCCAGGGCTGAGGATCATCACCTGCTCAAAATCAGCGAGGTCGAGGTAACCATCTTTCTCCTCACCACGGTAGCTCATCAGGGCGTAGCGTTTGCCCTCTTCCGGCGTGAAGTCAGAGGGCTTGCTGAGCAAGCGCAATGGGGTGCGCGGGGCATAGTGGGAGGCGAGCTGGCCAGGCGCCTCGCTGGCACCATCCACCACAGTGCGCGTCATGCGCTCCAGGCGACCGTAGAGTTTCAGATCTTCGGGCGTCACCGGGCCAGGGCGCACGATGGTGATCAGGTTTTTCGGGGTAGCAGGTGTCACCTTGATGATGGTGGACTCCAGGCCATGTAGGCAGGCGCCACCATCCACGATGAGGGGAATGCGGCCGCCCAGTTCGGCCAGCACCGCGCTGGCGGAGGTGGGGCTGATGGCACCGAAACGGTTCGCGCTAGGGGCGGCGATGGGGCGATTCAGGGCGGTGGCTACCCGTTTAAAAATGGGATGGCTGCTGATGCGGACGGCCACGGTGGGCAGGCCCGCGGTGACGAGATCTGGCACGCAGGGTTTCTTCGGCAGAAGCAGGGTGAGCGGGCCAGGCCAGTAGCGCTCGATGAGACGGGCGACGGTTTTTTTCACTTCTTCCGGAATGTCCGCCACCAAGTCCAGCATTTTGATGTCGGCGAGGTGAACGATGAGGGGATCGAAGGTGGGGCGTTCCTTGACCTCAAAGATTTTCGCCACGGCCTGGGGATTCAGAGCATCAGCGGCGAGGCCATAAACGGTCTCCGTGGGAAGTGCCACCACGTCCCCGGCCTGGAGCAGGCGCACAGCCTCCTCCACGGCATGATGCAAAAGGGGCGGTTGGTCGGTCGGCAGAATCGGGGTGGACATGAACCCGCACGTTCCGCCAAGATCCGGCGATTGCAAGAGGGGAGGGGATAAGCAGCGATATCTGAGCTCGACGGGTTTTTCTCAAGCCCTTCCAGCCAGAAGATTGCGTGCATGCTCGCGTGCGGATTCCAGCTTGCCGCCGAGCATGCGGGCGAGTTCTTCGATTCTCTCCCCATTTGCGACTTCGCGGATGTGGGATTTGGTACGGTCACCTTCGATTTCCTTGGTGACGACGAAGTGGCTGGCGGCCAGGGAGGCCACCTGCGGGAAGTGGGTGATGGCGATGACCTGATGCGTGCTGCCCAGGGAGGCCATTTTATGGCCCACAGCCTCAGCGATGTTGCCACCGACGTTGGCGTCGATCTCGTCGAACACGAGAAGGGGCACGGCATCCTGTTTAGCCAGGGCACTTTTTACGGCCAGGAGCACGCGGGACATTTCTCCGCTGCTGGCGGTAAGGCGCAGGGGTTTGAGGGGCTCGCCGGGGTTCGGAGCAAACTGGAAGTCCACCTCTTCTAAACCCTGGCGGGCAGGCTCGGTCAGGGGTGACAGTTGGGTCTCGAAGACACTGCGTTTGAAGCCGAGATCGGCCAAATGAGTGGCCACTTCTTTGGCCAGCTTGGGCGCAGCCTCCGCCCGTTTTTTGGAAAGCTGTTTGCCCAGTTTTTCCACCTCAGCCCGGCGATCCTTGACGAGTTTTTCCAGGCGCTCCAGTTCCTCGCCTCGGTTCTCGATCTTGGCCAGCCGTTGCTCGGCCTCCTGCTGGAACTCAAGAATCGCTGCGACGGTGGGGCCATACTTCCGTTTTAGCGTCTGGATGGTGTGGATGCGCTGGTCCAGCTCTGCTAACTCGGCAGGGTCGGTTTCCAGGTCGTCGGCGTATTCCTGCACGCTGCTTTCCAGCTCGGTGAGCTCAATCTGGGCCGATTTAAACCCTTCAAACATCGTGCTCGTGCCTGGATCAATCTTTTCCAATTCGTGGATATGACGGCTGAGTTCCCGCAGTGCATCCAGAATGCCGCCTTCGCCTTCACCCAGGCGGGCGGTGATGGCTGAGCAGACCTCCGTGAGGCGTGCACCATTAGCAGCGATGCGGTGGCGAGCTTCGATCTCCTCTTCCTCTCCCGGTTTCAATGCGGCAGCGGCGATTTCCTGGGCCTGAAAGCGCAGCATGTCCACCTGCTGGCTGCTGCTGCGCTCGCTATTAGCGAGGTCTTCCAGCTCTTTTTGCGCCGCGCGCCACTGCTGCCAGGTTGCCTGATATTTCAGCAGGGTGTCTTCGCTGCCGACGTACTTGTCCAGCATCTCCAACTGGCGGTCCTGGGAATTGAGCGACTGGTGATCATGGGGGCCATGGAGGTCCACAAGGTGCTCACCCAAGTTCTTCAAAACTTGAATGGTCACGGGGGTGCAATTGACGAGCTGTTTGTTCGCGCCGCTGGTGCTGATGCTGCGCTTGATCAGCAGTTCTCCGTCCTGGCAGGGATCCAGCCCGGCTTCCTCAAGCACGGCATCCACAGCCCGGCTGTCGCGTAGGTGAAAGCTGGCCTCTACGGTGCAGGTATCTTGGCCGTTGCGAATGAGGCTTCGATCAGCTCGTTCGCCCAAAATGAGCTTCAGGGCACCAACGATGATGGACTTTCCTGCGCCGGTTTCACCCGTTACTCCGATCAAACCCGCGCGTAAATCCCAGGTAACATCCTCGACGAGGGCCAGGTGACGGATCTTGATGAAAGAAAGCATGGTGGGAAAGATTTAGCAGAATGAATATGCGTAGATGTCTGCGGCATTTCAACCGCAAGTACAATTCATTTGAACATGAAAAATGCGTCAGAGACGAATCTCTGACGCATGCACAAGAACCAAGATCAACGATGAAACTTACTTCGCCAGTGTGGACTGTGTTTCTTCGATGACTTCGAGCGGGATGGGGTAATAACCATCCTTCACCACCACCTGCTGGCCATCTTTGCTCTGAATGAACTTCACAAACTCCGTGGTCAGGGCATCGAGTGGTTGGCCGGGCTTTTTGTTGATGTAGATCAGCAGGAAACGGGCGAGTGGGTATTCACCGCTCAGGCAGTTTTCATAGGAAGGCTCAGCCAGTTTGTCGGCGCTTTCGCCGATGGGCAGGGCGCGCACGCCAGAGCTGATGTAGCCGATGCCGGAGTAGCCAAGAGCAAACTCGTCTGTGCTGATCCCTTGTACCACAGCGGAGGAGCCGGGCTGCTCTTTGACACTGCTTTTGAAATCGCCTTTGCCGAGAGCATGCTCCTTGAAGAAGCCGTAGGTGCCTGAGGCGCTGTTACGGCCAAAGAGGGAAATGGCGCGACCTTTCCAGGAGTCCACTCCCAGTTGACCCCAGTCGGTGAGATCCGCAGGGGCACCCAGCTTGCGGGTGGAGGAAAAGATGGCGTCAATCTGCGCCAGGGTCAGGCCTTTCAGCGTGTTGTCTTTATGTGCAAAGACAGCCAGGGCATCCACAGCCACTTTGATTTCAGTCGGCTTGTAGCCGAATTTTTTCTCAAAAGCGTCCAGTTCTTCCTGCTTCATCTCGCGGCTCATGGGGCCCAGTTGACTGGTGCCGCTGATAAGGGCTGGAGGGGCGGTTGCTGAGCCTTTCCCTTCGATCTGGATATTCACATTCGGATACTTGGCTTTGAAGCCTTCGGCCCACAGGGTCATCAGGTTATTCAGGGTGTCTGAGCCGATGGAAATGAGGTTTCCAGAGACCCCGCTCACCTGCTTGTATTCAGGGATGGCGGCATCCACCTCAGCGCTGTGGGCCAGTGAGGCCAGGCTGCCGAGGCTGAGGGCGATGAGGAAGGAAGTGCGAGTCTTCATGCTTTGCGTAGGTTGTATTTAAGCGTGGCACGACTCATGGCGGATGGTTTGTCACATGGCGCGTAAAGACGTGTGACAGTTTTGTCACGTGCCTAGGCGCTATGTATCGGCAATGTGACAACAAGGGCAGTTGCCAAGTGGACGGCCCGGTTCATCATCTTGCCCGCTCCATGGCTGCCCCCGCAAAGAATCCCGTCTCACACCTGCCTACCTCCATCCAGGTCCGGGATGTGGACTTCTATTATGGCAGCAAGCAGACCCTGTTTGATGTGACGATGGACATTCCCCGCCATCAGGCCACAGCTTTCATTGGCCCTTCGGGCTGTGGTAAATCCACCCTGCTGCGCTGCTTCAACCGCATGAATGACCGGGTGGATGGCGCGGGTGTGCGCAAAGGATCCATCACGGTGGAGGGGACAGATATTCATAGCAATGCCTTGGACGTGGTGCAGTTGCGCCGACAGGTGGGCATGGTGTTCCAGAAATCGAACCCCTTTCCGCGCAGCATTTACGAAAACATCGCCTATGGCTTGCGTCTCCACGGTGAAAATCGTCAGGATTACCTAGACCATGTGGTGGAGGAAAGCCTGCGCAGCGCGGCCCTGTGGGAGGAGGTGAAAGACCGCCTGGAACAAAGTGCCTATGGCCTTTCCGGTGGCCAGCAGCAGCGTCTTTGCATCGCCCGGGCCATCGCGGTGAAACCTCAGATTCTTCTGATGGATGAGCCTTGCTCGGCCTTAGACCCCATCGCCACCGCGCGTGTTGAGGACCTGTTTCACCAACTCAAAGAGACCTACACCCTGGTCATCGTCACCCACAACATGCAGCAGGCCATGCGCACGGCGGACTTCACTGCCCTGTTTTACCTGGGCAAGCTGGTGGAATACGATGAAACCATGGCGCTGTTTGAAAATCCCAAGCAGAAGCTGACGGACGACTACGTTCGGGGTCGGTTTGGGTGAGGTGTCTTGCTGGGCGGTTCTTGGGCCGCTCGATGCTGATGATTGGCTGCTAGCCGGAGCTCCTCACCCTTCCCTCTCCCTCTAGGAGAGGGAAGGATTGGTCCAGAATGCTCTCAATCCCACGGTTTCCAGTCTCTGAAGCTTCACATCCTCAAATCATGATGCGTTGATGCGACATTGACGCAGGGCCGCCAGCGGCTATTTTCACCCATGCCCGCCCGTCCAAACGTCCGCTCTGAACTCGAAGCCGCCATGCGCCAGCGCATTCTGGTCATTGATGGTGCCATGGGGACCACCATTCGTGGCTACGGCCTGAAAGAAGCCGATGCCCGTGGGGACCGTTTTTTGGACAATGAAAAAGATCTGCTGAACAACGGCGACATTCTTTCCATCACACGCCCGGACATCATTGAGGACATTCACCGTCGTTTCCTGGAAGCCGGCGCGGACATCATTGAAACAAATACTTTCTCTGGCACCAGCATCGCCCAGGCCGAATTTTTCCGTGAAGTGCCGCATGGCCGCCGCAAGGATCCTGAGTTCTTCCAAGAGATGCTGGAGGACAAGTTCCTCAATGACATCGCTTGGGAGATTAATTTTAACTCCGCGCAGCAGTGCCGGAAGTGGGCCGACATCGTCGGTGAAAAGACGGGGCGCAAACGTTACGTCGCCGGGGCCATCGGGCCATTGACCGTCTCTCTTTCACAGTTCCCTGACCTCAATGACCTGAGCTTTCGCTACGTCACCTTTGACCAAGTGAAGCAGGCGTACAAACATCAGGTCCGCGCCTTGATCGCAGGCGGCGTGGACACGCTGATGGTGGAGACGATTTTTGACTCCCTCAATGCCAAGACGGCCTTGGTGGCCATTCGTGAAGTGTTTGAAGAAGATGGGCTAGAGCTGCCGGTGCAGATCAGTGCAGCGGTCGGTCCTGGGGGAGAGACGATGATCTCCGGTCAGGTGACGGAGGCTTATTTGAATGCAATGCGGCATGTCAAACCTCTGTCCATCGGTCTAAACTGTTCGTTAGGCCCGGACAAAATGCGTCCCTTCCTGGAAGAGTTGTCCGCCAAGGCTGACTGTTTTGTCTCGGCTTACCCTAATGCGGGCATGCCTAACCCTCTTGCCCCGACGGGCTTTGATCTGCTGCCGCCGGATATGGCTGTGTATGCGAAGGACTTTGGGGGCAGCGGATTTGTGAACATCATGGGCGGCTGCTGTGGCAATACGCCCGAGCACATCGCCGCCATCGCCAAGGCGGTGGAGAATTTGCCTCCGCGCCAGGTGCCTGCGGATACACACACCATGCGCCTCAGTGGCTCGCAGCCGTTTGTGTTTGATACGGTGGATAAGGAAGTTCGTCCGCCCTACCTCATGATCGGCGAGCGCACGAACGTCGCTGGTTCTCCGAAATTCGCCAAGCTGATCAAAGAAGGCAAGCTGGAGGAAGCTGTCACCATCGCCCGCCAGCAGGTGGAAAATGGTGCCAATGTGATTGACGTGTGCATGGATGAAGGCCTCATCGAAGGCGTGCCCATGATGACGAAGTTCCTCATCCTGCTGCAGACGGAGCCGGAAGTGAACAAAGTGCCCATCATGGTGGACTCCTCCAAGTGGGAGATCATCGAGGCAGGCCTGAAATGCCTACAAGGCAAAGGCATCGTGAACTCCATCTCGCTCAAAGAAGGCGAAGAGAAGTTCAAGGAATACGCCCGTAAGATCAAACAATACGGCGCTGCTACTGTGGTCATGGCCTTTGATGAGCAGGGCCAGGCGGCGACTTATGAAGACAAGATCCGCATCTGCGAGCGCGCCTACCGCATCCTGGTGGATGAGGTGGAATTTCCGCCTGAAGACATCATTTTCGATCCGAACATCCTCACCGTTGCCACGGGCCTGGAGGAGCATAACAACTACGCGCTGGACTTCATCAACGCCACCCGTTGGATCAAGGAAAACCTGCCCCATGCGAAAGTGAGCGGTGGCGTTAGCAACATCAGCTTCAGCTTCCGTGGTAACAACAAGGTGCGTGAGGCCATGCACAGCGTGTTCCTTTATCATGCCATCAAGGCAGGGATGGACATGGGCATCGTCAATGCAGGCATGCTGGAAGTCTATGAAGAGATCCCGGAGGACATGCTGGTGAAGGTGGAGGATGTCATTCTGAATCGCCGTCCGGATGCCACTGAAATCCTGGTGGACTATGCAGAGCAGTTCAAAGGCCAAGCGGGTGCTGCGAAGAAGACGGAAGTGGACATGTCCTGGCGTGAGGCCCCGGTAGCCAAGCGTCTGGAGCACGCCCTGCTGCGTGGTATCACGGATTTCATTAATGAAGACACGGCCGAGGCGCTGACCCTCCTTGGCAAACCATTGTCTGTGATCGAAGGTCCATTAATGGATGGCATGAGCGTCGTGGGTGACCTCTTTGGCGCGGGCAAAATGTTCCTGCCGCAGGTGGTGAAAAGTGCCCGCGTGATGAAGCAGAGCGTGGCTTATTTGCAGCCGTTCATGGAGATCGAAAAAGCTCGCAAGGCGCGCGAGCGTGAACTGCTGGTGGAGATCGCTGGCAAGACCGCCGAGGCCTTAAAAACGGGCGGTGAAGTGCAGGTGAGTGAAGACTTCCGCTACTTCCCGGAGCCGGGCCTGGACATCGAAAATCGGCGCATGGAAGTGAAGTTTGCCTCTGAGCTTTCGGCCGATATCGAAACTGCTTCTCAAGACACTTCGGAAACCGCTGTTGTGGTAGCCAAGCTGCCTGCAGGTCGCCACATCCTGGTGGACTTGTTTGCCGTTCATGTGGGAGATTCGCTCTACCGCAAAGAAGTTCGGGCGAAGTTCCAGGAATGGCTCGAGGCCCGTCGGGTGCTTGGTGTGGAGATCCAGGCTGGCGGTTTGACCGCTGAAGATCTCATCCCTGCCGAAGCGGCCCAGCAGGGCGGTGGAAAGATCGTCCTCGCGACGGTGAAGGGGGATGTGCATGACATCGGCAAAAACATCGTCGGCATCGTGCTGGCGTGTAACGGTTTTGAAGTCACCGACATGGGAGTGATGGTTCCTTGCTCCAAAATTCTGGAAAAAGCCGCCGAGTTAGGTGCGGATGTCATCGGTCTCAGTGGCCTCATTACCCCGTCTCTGGATGAGATGGTCCACGTGGCCTCTGAGATGGAGCGCCTGGGCATGAAACAGCCACTCCTCATCGGCGGAGCCACCACCAGCGCGGCCCATACCGCTATCAAAATCGCCCCGCATTACAGCGGCACCATCGTTCACGTGCTGGATGCCAGCCGCAGTGTGCCGGTGACCACTTCCTTGCTCAGCGAGGAGCAGCGTGAAGATTTCATCCGAACTAATGAAGCTCGTCATGCACGTCTGCGAGAGGAGTATGGCAAGAAGAAAGATCGCCAGCTTCTCAGCCTGAGCGATGCGCGTGAAAAAGCCTTCAAATGCGACTGGGCTACTCAGGACATCGCCACGCCAAGCTTCACAGGCACGAAGTCCTATGAGGGACCGGACCTTGTCGCGACCCTGCGTCCCTTCATTGATTGGTCTCCTTTCTTCCACTCCTGGGAACTGCGTGGACGCTGGATCTCTGCTGAGGGGCGGTTCAACTCCGCGCATGAAGATCCGGAAATGAAAATCCAGGCGGATGAACAAGCGCTGAAGCTTTACCACGATGCCAATGACTTGCTCGACCGCATCATTGCGGAGCAAAGATTCCAGCCGCGCGGGGTGTTTGGTTTTTATCCGGCTAACAGTACCGGCGATGACATCGAAATCTACACCGATGAATCCCGCAGCGAGGTGCGCACCACCTTCCACAGCCTGCGCCAGCAGGTGATCAAGAAGGACAATCCGAACTACGCCCTCAGCGACTATGTGGCACCGAAAGGCAGTGGCCGGGCGGATTACATTGGTGGTTTCGCCGTTGGCATCCATGGGGCGGATGAGTTTGCCAAAGAGTTCGATGCCATCCAGGACCCTTACAGCGCCATCATTGTGAAGGCCGTTGCCGATCGTCTTGCGGAAGCCTTTGCGGAATATCTTCATCAACAGGCTCGCTTCGCCTGGGGTTATGAAAAGCCCGGTGACCTGACCCATGAGGAAATGGTGAAGGAAAAATACCGGGGCATACGCCCTGCGCCAGGTTACCCCGCCCAGCCTGACCACACTGAAAAACCCATCTTGTTTGACCTCATCCAGGCTACAGAACAGACTGGGGTAGAGCTCACCGAAAGCATGGCCATGCACCCTGGCAGTGCAGTCAGCGGCCTTTATTTCGGCCACCCAGAGGCACATTATTTCGGCATCAGCGTGGTCGGAAAAGATCAGGTGGAAGACTACGCCACCCGAAAAGGCATGACCGTGGAACAAGTGGAAAAATGGTTGGGACCTTGGTTGGGTTACTAATTCATCTTTTTGATTAGGTGGCTGATCATTGTTAAATTTGAATCCGTTATCATAGTTTTAGACAATTCGCTGGCGCTCTTCGCCAGTCTCGCCATTCAATCACCTCCAATGGACCTGACCTTCGTCTTCCCCTGCCTCAATGAAAGCCGTACCATTGCACTTTGCATCAATGCGGTGCGTGCATCTTTGGAGGCAGATCCGTCTTTAAAATACGAGATTGTTGTGGCTGATAACGGCAGCACGGACGACTCGCGTCAGATCGCTACCAGCTTGGGGGCTCGGGTCGTTCCCGTGCCACAGCGTGGTTACGGTGCTGCTCTCCGGGGAGGCATCGAGGCGGCAGAGGGAAAGTATGTCATGTTCGCAGATGCGGATGGCACCTATTTTTACGAGAACGCCCTGGAGCTTTACAAAACCACCTCGGCTGCCGGCGCTGACATGGGCATCGCCTCCCGAATGAAGGGGAAGATCGAACCCGGGGCCATGCCCTTTCTGCACCGCATCCTTGGCACTCCGGTGTTAACGACTCTCATCAACGTCCTCTTCAAAGGTAAACTGAGTGACTGCAACTCCGGCTTTCGTTGCCTGAAAAAGACTGCCTACTTGACCTGGGACATCCGCGCGAGTGGCATGGAATTCGCCTCTGAATTGCTCATCAAAGCCCTCAAGAACAAAGCTAGTACGGTGGAAATCGTCTCCGGTCTCCGCCCTGCTCCTGTGGATCGTGTCCCGCACTTGCGGACTTGGCGGGATGGCATGCGCCACCTGCTTTTCATTTTATCTGAGCGCCCTCGCCTGTTTGAACTGAAAGGTCTTACGCTCATCATTCTGGCCTCGCTACTGCAGGCGGTCGCAGCCATCACGGGCCCCATCAACTTGGCTGGGCTAAATATCTTCAATATCCATAGTCAGGTGCTGCTGATGTTAGCCGCACTGCTGGGCACGCAGATTTATATGCTCTCAGCCGCCATGTTCCTGCAAAAGACGGAGAAGCCGCGCTCCATCACGCGGAAGCTCATTGAGATGGACGAAGGCAGTCTGTTCTTTTTGCTCGCGAGCTTGCTCACCGCGATTGGTGGGGTGATCGCTTGGCTCTTCACGGTCTGGGCCCTGTCGGGTTTCGGTGGGCTAAATGAAGCTGGCCCCTTGGTCATCTGGCTGCACTTCCTGGCGGTGCCAGCGGTGATTGCCTTCGGACTTCTGGGAGTGCACATCCTGCGCAAAGGCCGTCTAGGTTAAGTCTGCATAAATTTCTTGGCGACTTGGGGCATACCCTGCGAGATTGCAGGTATGCCCTACCTCATCGACGCGCTCGTCATCCTCGCCTACTTTGGGATCATCATTGGCATCGGCCTATCCCAGCGAAGTAAAAGTGGCAGCTTGGAAGGGTTTACCCTGGGGGATCGGCAGATCGCCTGGTGGGCAGTGCTGGCCTCCATCTTGGCGGCAGAGATCAGTGCAGGCACTTTTTTCGGGGCTCCTGGGGAAGGTTACGCGCTGCGAAATTACACCTACATCCAGCTCATGGCAGGTTATCTCCTGGCCCGGCTCGTGGTGAGTGCCGTTTTCATTCCTGCCTATTATAGGTACGGCGTAGTGAGCGTGTATGAGTTTTTGGGCATCCGCTTCGGGCCGCTGACACGGCGCTGGGCCTCGGGCATCTTTTTGATCACCCGGTTGCTGGCCAGCGGCTCACGGCTTTGGGTGCCCACGGTGATTCTAGTGCTGGGGTGGAAGCTGTTTGTGAATCCAGATACGAGCCCGATGCAGGAATTCTGGCTGTATGCCGCAGCGTTGGTGGGCATCACGGTACTGACAGCGATTTACACCACTTTGGGCGGTATTCGTGCTGTGATCTGGACGGATGTGATCCAGATCGGGGTGCTGTTTTCTGCCCTGGGTTTTGCCCTCTGGTATTTGCTTGGCCACACGGGTGGCTGGGCCGCTTTGGATGGGGCGATCCAGGAGCCGATGGTGATTGACTGGGGGCGTCCAGATCCAGCTCATCCCGGGGCTTGGGGCTGGGTGAAGGGCATCTTAGAAACGGAGTACACTGTTTGGGCGGCATTCATCGGCAGTACCTTTGTCACTCTGGCCACGCATGGCACAGATCAAGACATGGTCCAGCGCATGCTGACTGCTAAAAACAAACGCCAGAGCGGCATGGCCACCATCCTTTCCGGTGTCTGTGACATCCCCGTGAATTTCATGGTACTGAGCATCGGCATCCTCCTCTATGTTTATTTCCAAGCAAACCCGGCTGAACTGCTGCCAAAGAATGCCAAGGGCGCGGTGGATAGCAGCCAGGTCTTCCCATACTTCATCCTGAATGTGATGCCGCAGGGGCTGCGGGGTTTGGTCGTCGCTGGGGTATTGGCCACAGCCATGGGGTCTCTGAGCACGGCACTGAATTCGCTGGCGACTAGTTATGCTCGGGATTTCCACTTCCGCTGGTTTGGTGAGCCGGATACGGATGCGGGGCAGGTTCGAGTGCTGCGCTTCAGCACGGTGCTGTTTGCTTTCCTGCTCATCGCGGTGGCTCTGGCGACGGCTTGGGTCAAAGCGCACAATCCCAGCCTGCGTATCATTCCCATCATCCTGGGTGTTTTTGGTTATACCTACGGCTCTTTGCTGGGCGTCTTCATGGTGGGTCTCTTCACCAAGACGCGTGGCAATGACCTGGGGAATGGACTCGGTATGCTGGCGGGCTTTCTGGTGGTGGCTTACCTCAGTGGCCTGGATCAGGGATTGGCAGCCACCGTCGGCTGGGGGCAGGGCATCTCACGTCCAGATTGGATGCCGGTGGTGGAGTTTCCCTGGCGTATCTTTTTCGGGACGGTCGTGACCTTTGCCGTGGCGGTTTCTTTCCCTACCTCGCCAGGCATGCAGAGGCACCGCTACCTGGCTGAAAAATAGCTACAGTCATGGCTGAAGCAGGGTGCTTCAGTCACGCACTTTCGGGTGAAGAAGAAGCTACTCAGGACTTCTTCCACTCTTCGCCTTCGTCATCGTCGTCGGAACCCGTATAACCATCGTTATATCCGTCTTCCTCCTCGTCGTCTTCATCTTCATCCAGTGTCAGGCCTTCCAAGGCTTCAAGGTCCAGGTCGTCAGGGTCGATCTCTTCCAGGTCCTCGTCTTCCTCCTCTTCGGAAGTTTCTTCTTCCTCGGCCGCGGCGGCTTCTTCCAGACCGCGTTTTTCAATTTGGGCCAGGGTTTCTGTCACATCTTCCACGCTGTCCCATACCTTGCGGGCGACGAAAAGGGGTGCCCCTTGCTGAACAGCCATGGCGATGCTGTCACTCGGGCGGGCATCCAGTTCGATCAGTTTTTTCTGATGCAGTTCGTTGGCAGCGGAGAGAATCATCCGTGCGTGGAAGACACTGCCTTCCACGTGGTTGATGATCACCCGCTCCACCTTAGCCCCAAAGGCCAGTAAGACACTGCCTAACAAATCATGAGTCAAAGGCCGGTCCTTGGACACGCCGCGCATAAACATCGAGATAGCCGTTCCTACGGACTCATCCACATAGATCACAAAGGTCTTTTCACTGTTGCCCAGAAAAACGGCAAAACTGCCGTCCAAGGGCAGGACGGCACGCACTTGGGCTTCGATGACTTCGCGGTTCATGATGGAATTTAAGCCGTGCGTGGCTGCAAAGGCAACCCCGCCCGGTGATTAATTCTAAACTGACCCCCGTGCGGTGGCTTTACTCCTCCACCCGCACTTTCAGCATGGGAGGTGTATTGCGGGTGTTTTCCTTGCTGGCAAAGGCGTGGACGAGACCGTTGCGGGCGTGTTCATCGGTATCACGAATGACGATGAAGGTGACGATACCGTTGCTGTCGTGACGTAGGAATTCGGTGAGATCATCTCCCTTCAGCGTGAAGGCTCCGCGCGTGGTGCCCTGGGGGATGTGCAGTTCCCCCAGTTTCCGGGCCTGACTGGCCACAGGGGCTACACGGTGCTCCTGGGCCTCCGAATGCGCCGGGGCTGTTTCCCAGCGAATGGTTTTTTCATCCCAGTCATCTTGACTCTCTTCAGTGAGACCGTAGATGGAAAAAACAGCGTCGGGGACCAGGGATGCAAAGCCTAAGTCACTCGGTTCTACATGCAGAGTCAATTCCGCTTCAGCGATGCGTTTCCCCTGAAAGCGGCTGAGATCAAACCCTAGATAGGCCTTCCTTTCCAGGTTGGTGTTGTGGGTACTGTGTTTGATTCGCACATAAGATTCGCGGCCGCTGACATGGTATTTTGGGTCAGACTGGATCCAGGTGTCTTTGCCTTGACCATAGGCCGTGGTGAGGATCTGCCAGCCATCGCCCAGATCATTGATGGGACCTGGGAGCCAGCGCCCGGGTTCGGGTTGTTCTTCATGATTGTTGGCGTCCGGGTAGGTGGCGCTATGGAGAAAGCCGCCATAGTCCACACGCTGTCCTGCTCGCAGCTCTTGGCGGCCTGCTTTGCCCTGGCGCTCCACTTCGACCAATCCCTCAATCACATGGACGAGGCATTTGCCATCATCCCCTGCGCTCACGCCAAAACGGGTGCCATAGTCCACTACCTTCGTGTCGGGGGTGTGGATGGTGAAGCCCTTCGCCTGGGAGGGTACCTCAGCCACCACGGTGCCTTTTTTCACTCGGCATTCCATGGCGGAGATCAGCTCCAGTGTCACGGGAGCCTCAAGGGCCACTTCCGCCCCACTGGCAAATTTTAAGGTGGCGATGCCATCCAGCAATTCCAGCATGCCGGGTTGCAAGTGAGAGCCCTCGAGTGTGGGCAGGGCGCTATTTCCCCACTTGCAGTCGCTGGCCTTGGTCAAAGTGGCCACGGGGGCGGGCTCACGCACCAGTAACCACACCGCCCCTGCGGAGACCACGGCAGCGGCCAAGGGGAGAAGAAAGCGGGCGAGTCGTGAAGAAAAGCGCAAGTTGTCCACCCGAGGGGCAGGTAACGGAGGAGTGGTTTCCTCGCGGAAACGTCCGGTGCGCACTTCGGCGGTCAGTAAAGAAGTCTGGGCGATGAGTTGACGCACTTCGGGCCGATGAACCATAGCATGACTGAGCTGCTGACGTTCGTCCTCGCTTAAGGCGTGGTCTTGCGCACGTTCCCACAGTTCCAGCCAGCGCCAGGTTTCTTCCTGCTTCATGGTTGCGCCTCCGTTTGTTTTTCCATGCATTGCATCAGGTTCATGCGCACCCGGCTGAGGGCGCGGTACACAGCGGCTTCCGTACGGCTGATACGGTCGGCGATTTGGTCAATATCCAGCTCATCGAAGTAGCGTAGGTGGACTAGCTGGCGGTGCTCGGTGGGTAGCCGGGCTAGGCAGGTGCGCAGGACTTCTTGGCGGCAGGAGCCCCCATCTGCCAACTCTGAAACAGCATGGCCCAGCGCCTCCAGGGCCTCTTCATCCAGCGGGAGATGTGCGCGTTTTTTTTGTCGGCGATGGGTAAGGATCTGGTGAAAGGCCGTTTTCCGCGCCCAGGCGAGAAAATGAGTGCCGAGGGTAAAATCCTCGAAATGTTTCCACAGGAGTAGCTTGGTCTGTTGCAGGATGTCCTCAGCTTCACCATCTCGCGGAACCAGACCATGAACATAGAGCGAAAGCGCCCGTTCATGCGTGGTTAATAATTCCAGAAAAAGGGTGGTCTTGTCATCGGCCATGCCAGGAGGATAGGCGGGATGGGGAGCCGTTTGGACAAAAAAGTTTTCGCGGCTGCGAGCGAGCATCAAACCTGATCTTGAACCTACAAATCCTGCTTCAGGGTGGAGCTGGGTGGTTGCAGCAGGCTTGGGCTGCGGGGCGGTGCTGTTTCAGGCGGCAGGGAAGGCACGCTGATCTGGGGGGCTGCGGGGCCACGCGGGGGCTCAGGTTCCAGGGGGCGTGCCGTAGGTGATGGAAGTGTTTTGGCTGGCTGCTCCAGCACGGGTATGGCTTTCACCACGGGAGTTTTTAGCCAAAAGGCATCTCCGGAGAGATGGGCCCAAATGGCCCCTAGAACAATGGAACCCCCAATGAAAACGGCAGCCCGGAGCCAGAATGGCACAAACTCACTTGGCGGTAGAAGGACCTCTCCCGGATGAATGGTGGGGGGTGCATCGGCTGCGGTCTTCGCCCAGTCATGGTGGCCACCGCTTTCCGTCACCGAAGTATCACGGAAGAGCAACTCGGCAAAGCCGATGGTTGGCTTTTCAGAAGGAGTGGCAAATCCGCTGGTGAGTGCCATGGGAGCGGCTTCCAGCGGTAGTTTGGCCGCATCAGCGGGATCCGCTGAAATGGTGCGTGTGCGGGAGACGACCTTGGGCTGAGTGGGCACCGCGAGAGGCTCTGAAGGTGGAGCCGGTGTGGGCTTTACCGTTTCGTGGTGCTGAAGCAGGCGAGCGTAGCGGGCCAGGAAATCTGCCCGAGGGCAAACTTTGCCATCTTTATGCCGCTGCATTTCTTCATCGAAAAGACGTCCCAGGGCATCACGCTCTCTCAGCCCTGTGGTCCCGTCCTGTGAATGACCCGGGAGAGCCTCGAGACCGACGAGGTAACGCCCGATGGCTGAGAGCCAAGCGCCATTCCAGAGGCTCGATTTCGATGCCTTCGCAGTCGGTAAAAGGATGGCAGGATCCAGGCCCCGGCCTGCCATCGCGGCCAGCGTGGGGTGGGCGCGCAGGACCAGTGAAAAAGCGGGCCATTCATTCAGCTTCGTCAGCAGCAACTTTGCAGTGCGAGCATCTTCCCGGGGGAAACCTGTAAGCAGAAAAATATCTTCCAATCGCAGCTTTTGGGTGGCTAGGGCAGACTTTTCCAGGGAATCCAGAGCCCCATCCAGGCCTGCCAGGACGAGGTAAGTCTCATGCACACTGAGGGCTCGCCGTTCACGCAGAAGGTCTGCGAGGCTAACACCTTCAGCCAGTTCTTCGGCTAGGCAGGTGATCTCCTCCCCGTCATGCAAAAGGACGATGGGGATGATGCCAGAAAGTTCACGTTTCTTAGCCAAGGCCAAACCTTTGTCATCCAGAGCACGCACATGGCTGCTGACGAGGCGTGAGGGAGGTATTTGCTCCACCAGCACGGTGCGCCCCGTTTTCGTCAAGGTGCCGCGCATGGAATACGGATTGGCCATATCCAGCCGTTGGCTTTGGATGCGGATTAGATTCACCACCCCGCGGGCCACTTCCTGGTAGCTGGCAAAGTGGGGGGCCAAAAGCGCGCGGGGTTTATGCGCCGTGGGGATTTCGCCCGTGAGCTGTTCGGGACTGAGTTTTTGCAGCGTGGTTTTGAGCTCGCGGAGGGCCGAGACAACACTGCGATCTGCGCCTGTGAGGCAGGCTGCCAGAAGTTCCATGAAATCTGCCCCGGGCAAAAGTTGATCCGGCAAGGTGGGACCACCGGCGGATTGTTCCTGGAAGAAGGCGCGTAGCAGTTTGGCAGACTTTTCAAGGGCGGGCTTTAGCCCCTTTGCTTTGGTCGCACCCATGAGCAGGCGATAGTCCGCCATCTGAATCTGCACTTGCTGAGAGCCTGTCTGCACCACACGCATGGCCTTGAGTGCATCTTCTGGGAGTAAATCCGCTCGTTCGACAAGCGCGATCACTGCCTCAAGCGAGCGGCAAGCGACCATCACGGCCAGCCAGCCGGGAATTTCCTGCTGACGGGTAAGGTAAGAGCGCAGCGTCTCCCCATCCACATTGCTGGTGATGTAAAAAGGATTCCCCTCATCCTCGCCGGAATCCAGCAAGCGGGAAAGCAGCGCGTGGCCTTGACTTTGCAGGCTGCGGCAAGCCTCATCAAAGGCGGCTTTATCGGCCAGAGGTTCCAGCAGAACGTGGCAATGCACAAACTCCAGCCTGTGAGTATCAAAAGCGAGCACGGCGACTTGATCCGCGTCTCGGGTCAATTCGACGTTATTCCCGTCCGCGTCCTGGACGATTTGATAGTGCCTGAAGAGACTGGGTTCCGGCATGGGACTGCGTGGGGAAGAAAGGATAGTGCCAAGTGTCCGCCTTGAGGCGCGCTTTTCAACCAGAGACTCAAAGAGAGATGAATTGAGTGAAAGTACGTTCTGGTCAGAGCTGCTGAGTGCAGTAACTTCAATAAATCTACCCCATCACACACTGCTGGGGGATTTAGGGATTCAGATGGGGTGTTGATTCAGTCCAGAAACTTTCGCTAGCAGCCTCTTGGAGGTGATCATCTTTCAGCTTGCCGGGAGGGGATAGCCTGCCGCATTCTGATGCCTCTATGATGAATCTTCTGCGTCTTTCTTTTCTTCCTCAGTCGGCTGATCTCGGGCTGCTCATCCTGCGGGTATCCCTAGGTTTTTCCATGTTGCTGCTGCATGGCTGGGACAAGTTCCAAAATTTTAGCGTTAAGGCACCTAATTTCATCCGTCTCTTCGATGTGGTGCCTTCCCACATCAGTCTGGGAATGGCGGTGTTTGCGGAAGTGGTCTGCTCAGTCCTCATCATCCTGGGATTTTTCACGCGCTTCGCCGCGCTGAATCTGGCCATCACCATGGCAGTGGCCTTTTTCATTCAGCATAAGGGGCAGTTCACAGGTCCTGCCTCTGGAGAGCTTGCTTTTGTGTACCTCGTCGGGTTTGCCACACTGGTATTCGCTGGCAGTGGCAAGTATGCGGCCGACGGGAAGTAACTTCGGTTTTGCCGACCCGTGTGAACCAGGTCGCTCGTGGCACTGGTTCTGCGTGGTTGTGTGACTTCGCCTCAGTAATGATCCTGGTTGGGTGTTAGATTCCTGCGGTTGCCTCTCCTCATGACAGTTACTCTGCTTACCGATTTCTCCGACCGGCTTTCACCCATGGTGGTGAAGGAGCTCCGGCAGGGGCTGCGGACCCGTCTTTTCGGCGGGGTCATGCTGGTGTTGCATGCCTTGTTAGTCCTCATCACCCTCATGGGCGGAACCTCTGCTGACAGTGGGGAAGTTCACGGGATGGTGGATGGCTTGCTCGCCTTGACTCTTTACATCGTTTTTCCCCTGAGTGGCTTTTCCGCGCTCGCTGGAGAGATCAAAGGAAATACGATGGACATGCTGGTGCTCACCCGCTTGTCAGCAGGGCGCATTGTTTTGGGGAAATGGGCCTCCATCGTTTTTCAGTCCCTGTTGGTGACCGTGAGCGTGATGCCCTACGTCGTGGCGCGGTATGTCTATGGAGGGTCAGACCTCCTAGCGGATGTGCTGGGGCTGGGATTTCAGTGGCTGGTCAGTGCAGTCCTAACAGCAGGAATTGTGGCTTTATCCACGCAGAAGCAATTTTGGTTACGCTCACTTTTGATCACGTTCCCCTTGTTCATGGTAGCTCTGTCTTCGGTAAGCTGGGTTTTCGTGAATACTTTCAAAAGAGCGGCCTTGGCGGGTGGCTCCACCAGCTTGGGGATCTATGCATACCTGAGCTTGTTGGTCGGGTGTGTGTGGTTGATTTTTGCTCTGCTAAGTTTTGGTGCATCCCGCATCGCACCTGCATCCTCACTTCTTCCGGTTTGGAAACGGTCGGTCAATTTCATGGCTCTCTTCGTGCTGGTTGGCCTTACTTGGCTGGGATCAGGGAGTGCTTCTGTTATCCCGGTGGTTCTTTTGGTTCAAATCGTAGCTTGCCTGGATGCACTCACGGATGATGTCCGAAATCTGCCCTCCATCTATTTGCCGTTTTATCGGCGTTCCTGGTTAGGGCGCCTAGGAGCACTGTTTTTGGCTCCAGGGTGGATGCATGGTTTTCTATACTCGTTATTATTCACGGGAACCAGTGCTCTTCTGGTCTTCCAAATGAGCGGTCCCCACGAGGTCAGCTATGTCTGGCTCATGGGCTGCGGTCTCTGGATTTCTTCGTTTTTTGGGCAAATATTGGCCTTTCGCCGAAAGGGGGAATACCTCAGCGCTACCTTTGCTGGGATGTGCCTCCTGGGCTTTTTGACCATGATGAATTTTCTGCTGCAGGCCTCGACCCGCAAGGAAGAGCTGAAGTGGCTACGGACCCTGCTACCTCTGAACACTTGGTCCATGATGAATGAATCTCAGACGGGCCTTTTGAATCCCTTTGAAATCGGACTGGTGGTGAATGCAGTCTGGCCTCTACTACTTGCTTTGCTGGCAATGCGCGCGTTTCGCCAGACACGCTCGGCACGTCTCGAAGCCCGTCAACTCGCCCAACTATGAACGCCATGCGTCTCGGCCTACTGAATGATTTTGGGGA
The DNA here is from genome assembly GCF_014203045.1 of Prosthecobacter dejongeii. Lineage (NCBI taxonomy): Bacteria > Pseudomonadati > Verrucomicrobiota > Verrucomicrobiia > Verrucomicrobiales > Verrucomicrobiaceae > Prosthecobacter > Prosthecobacter dejongeii. The sequence continues at coordinate 295,867 of NZ_JACHIF010000001.1, read as the reverse complement.
TGGCCTCAGCCCCATGGTGGTGAAGGAGCTGCGTCATGGCCTGCGCACTCGCATGTTCACGGCTGTGCTGACGGTGTTTCAGTTTGGCATGATTATGATCGTTGGCTCCGGTGCCCTGGGTGTGGAGGCGGAGACCATCAGCGCTTTGTTCTGGGGTTTTTCCCTGGCGGCCTTGTTGGGGGCTCTGCCACTGCGAGGTTTCGGCACGCTCTCCAGCGAGCTGAGTGGCGGCACCCTGGACATGTTGACTCTGACCTCGATCTCCTCCCTGCGGATCGTTTTCGGAAAGTGGTCCGCCCTGTTCTGTCAGTCTCTTTTGTTAGCCGTCTCGCTCATGCCTTACATGGTGGTGCGTTATTATTTCGGCGGAGTGGAGATCGTCCAGGAAGGCGTCGCGTTACTGTTCGCAGTGCTGGCTTCAGGCGTCGCTACGGCGGCTTACGTGGCTTTTTCTTCTCAGCGTTCCATCATTCTCCGCCTTTTTCTCGGGGCGGGTGTTTTGGTATCGTTGGGGCCAGTCACCGGTTTTATTTTCATGCTCGTCAATGAAAATGGCGGAGACCAGGCCTTGGAAGAGTTTTTGAAACTCTCTTTGGGGGAGCAGGCGGGACTAGGGATGGGGATTCTTGTGTTCGCCGCTTACACGGTATTCACGTTTTTGACCTTGGGGGCTTCGCGCATTGCTTCCCTTTCTGAAAACCACAGCACGCTCAAGCGTCTCATCCACCTGGGGATGCTCACCCTGATCACTGTGGTCGGTATGGGTTTGAGTTTTTCGTCCAACCCAGACATGATGTTTTGGGCTTTCGTGCCCTCTTTATTCCTGACTTTGCTCATCGGGGTGGATGTGTTGACTGAGGAGATGCCTCGCTTCCCCAGTGTGCTCCAGGGAAGCGTCAATCGCGGAAACTTTAGCAAGAAGCTGGGTCGGCTTCTTTATCCCGGGTGGGCCAGTGCGGTCTTGTTTTATACCTTGTTAGGCTGTCTAAATTTCAGCATGCTGATGTGCTACGTCACGCGACCTGGGTCTTCAGGAATGGATGACTTTTGCCGCTTTGTTGCCTGTGTGCTTTTGTCTTCCGTTGTTCCCGTGTGCGTAAGTATCAATCGGAAGAACCGCTTTGCCAACTGGTGTGTGCTTCATATCGCCCTTGGCGTAGCTGGGTTTTTATTGGTCATGTTGGTCGAGCTCAGCGATGCTAAAGAACTCGCTTTTTTGGGAGTCGTTACACCGGTGACGGGGCTCATTGCTTCCGTGGACAATTATGCAAATGACGAGGCCATCCAAGGAATGGCGATCTTGTTTGGCCTTTGTTGGTGGATGAGAGCTCTGCACATGGCTGTGAAAGAACATCAGGTTTATCGTTCTTTGGAAGATGATGCATGTGTTCAAGAATCCTCTAAAGCCTCTCCTGCTGCATGAATGCACTGCCTGAGATTTCTGAGCTGCTGAGATTGCAGGTCCAGGCGCGGGAGTGGGCCCGAGTGCTAAAGCTGCCTTTTCGGCAGCAACGCTGGCGTGGCCACAGTGGGGAATTTCAAGGTACAGGCGTGGGCAGCAGTCTCGATTTTCAAGATCACCGTGTTTACATCCCTGGGGATGATCCCCGGCAGATCAATTGGCAGGCCTATGCCCGCACGGGGACCTACACCATGAAACAGTATCGTGAGGAGGTGCGGCCTTTGGTGGATCTCATCGTGGATGTTTCCGCCTCCATGTTCGCCTATCCGGCGAAGCAACAGCGTGTGCTTGAACTGCTGGCTTACGCGGTGGAGGCCAGCCTCCAAACTGGGGCCACTTTGCGCTGTTTTGCCGTGCGGGGTGGCGAGCATCGTTTTCTGGAAACGGATCTGCTTTTATCAGGTCGCTGTTGGGGGGAGATCCAGGCCCTGCCTGCCAGTGCTGAAGCCCCGGCGCTGAAGCGTCTGCCCCTGCGCGCAGGTTCGCTTCGTGTGTGCCTGAGTGATCTCCTTTTTGCAGCCGAGCCGGAGACCCTGCTCGGTAGCCTGAGTCAGCGAAATGGACGCGGCATCTTGCTCGTGCCCTTTGCCTCTCAAGAGGCGAATCCAGGCTGGGATGGCAATTACGAATTTGAGGATGCTGAAACCTCTCTTTTTCATGAGCACCGGATCGTGCCGGATATCCTCCAGCGTTATCAGCAGGCCTATGCACGGCATTTCCACCTGTGGAAAACGGCGGCGGCTAAGCATGGCGTGGCCTTAGCTCGCGTGCCCGTAGAAGCTGGCTTTATGGAAGCTTTGAGGATGGAAGGGATCCCTGCGGGCTGCGTGGAGGCAGCCTGAAAAATCGGGATAAATGCGCGTTTCAAGATCGTTGCTTGTGATTATTAGGTTTGGTTGATATTTTAACCTCATGGCTCACATCGTTGTCATTGATGACCATCCCCCTGTCTTGAAGCTCATGGCCTCCGTCTGCCGCGCAGAGGGGCATGAAGTGATGGCTTTTGACAATGGCACGGCGGGCCTGGCGGCTATTCAGGAATTGACTCCTGCCGTGGCCTTGGTGGATCGGCGGCTCGGCAGTATGGATGGCCTGGACATCGTCCGGCAGATGCGGGAACTTTCCCCCACCACCCGCTGCATCATGGTCACTGGCTGCACAGAGACGCAGGACATCGTGCAGGCCATGCGCAAAGGGGCTTACAACTACGTCACGAAACCCTTCGAGCCGGAACAACTCATTGAGGCTGTGAATGAAGCTCTGAATGCCCCACTTGAGCCCCCTATGGTGCGTCAAAAACTAGTGATCGTATATCCGAAACAGGCTGCGTAAATCACGCTCTAGGTCTCTTTGCGTCCACGAAGGGCTGCGCGGACCATGAGCACCTCACCCACGTTTTCTGCGGTGAGCAGACCCACGAGTTTTCTGGAAACAGGGTCCAGCACGGGCATGGCTGGACAGGTGATGCTGCGTAGCCGCTCCAGACCTTCTCCAAGACTGATGATGGGCGAGAGCGAATCTGGGCAACTTTCTAAAACATGGACCGCCGGGTGCATGGGGCCATTTTCACTGAGGGCAGAAACAAGGCGATTTCGTGTCACCAGTCCCAGGATGTTGCCTCTTTCATCCAGCATAGGGAAATCCTGCTGACTGCCTGCAAGTAAGAGCACCACGGCATCTCCCAGGGTGGCATCCTGAGGCAGGGTGCGGAAATCCGTCAGCATGGCATCCCGCACGCGCAGACCTCGAGTGGCCTCCTCCTGCGTCACCGCAGCGGCCTCCTGGCCGGCGGCCATGAAGATGAAGAAAGAGATCAGAAGCAGCACAGGGTGGAACTCGCGAGAAAACAGCATCCATAGGGCCACCGTAAGAGCGATGCCCTGACCTAATGTAGCGGCCCACCGTGTGGCCCGGCCATAGTCGGTGAACATGGCGAGGAAGGCCCGCAATACGCGGCCGCCATCCATCGGAAAGGCCGGGATCATATTGAAGGCCACCATGATCAAGTTCCACAGCATCAGTTTTTCCCAGAAGTGTCCAGGCTGCTCAAATTGATACTCAGGATTCATCACCATCTGGAGTCCGAGTGCCAGCTTGATCGCGGCTGCGATGGCCACATTCACCAAAGGGCCGCAGATGGCCACAACGAACTCATGAGAAGGTTTCCGTGGCATCCGCTCCAGCCGCGCAACTCCGCCGATGGGCAGAAGCGTGATGTCTGGGGTATGGATGCCATAACCACGGGCAGCAAAGACATGGCCAAATTCATGCAGCAGCACGCAGAGAAAAGCCGCACTCACAAAAAGCAGGGCATCTACCGCCCCGGCCGTGCCTTGGCCACCGCTCATGCCCTGCATCGCCACTAGCAGAAGTAAAATAAAGAAGGTCAGGTGAATGCGGACCTCTGTACCAGCCACTTTCGCGATTTTGAATGACCATTTCATAGAGCCCCCACTGTGCATGTTCCATGCCGTGATGCCAAGGGCGCATGGAGGCTTTCTCCACGCGCCCGATCAAATGCCCGTGAATGCGACTAGAAGCGAATACTGAGATCTAGGGTGAATCGGTCATCGGTCAGACCGTTGGGTTCGATGATGGCCTTTTCGTATGCCACGCCGAGGTCCACATTCTTCAAGATGCGCGAACGGAAGCCCACCGCGAGAGTACCCTGTGTCACGCCATCTGCGCCGCTGGAGCCGAAATTGATGACATCGTAGCCCTCACTGTTGAGGGCGATGTTGTTGCCTTCATTGACCACCGTGTAAGCATTGAAGGCCAGAAAGGGGATGAACCAGCGGCAGGTGTAATAGTCCGCCATCAGGCTATAATGCACGAGGGTGCTGTTTTCATCACTGTTGTTAGGCAGACGCAGGCCGAGATTTCCAGAGAGGTGAAAGTCCCCAAAGCCTTTTTGTGCTGCCATGAACAAGTCCCATTCACCACCGCCGCGACCCTGGAAGACCTGTCGGTCCCCGGTCGGGACTTTGAAAGTAAATCCTGGTGTGAGGATGAACTGCTGAGCTTCATTGTCTATGAGGGCATACTTCAGGCCCAGAGCCAGGTCCATCCAGCCTTCAGGGTTGGCGATGGCGTCGTTGTTGATGTCGAAGTATCCGTCCTGGGTCGCGATGATGGCCAGCCGATCTGTCACTGCATAGCGGATCTGCAGGGCATAGAGCTGGGCGTTGCCTCCGCCGAGGAAGGCGTCGTCAATGTTGTGATAGACAAAGACGGGGCGTAGCTCAGACCGGATCACGGCATCCTCATGGAAGAAGGGATTGGCGACGGGAGAGATAGTATGCTCCTTCCAACTCACTGCTTCCACTGGCGGCGTGGGTGCCTTGGCTGAAAAGTCAGGAGAGCCGGCCTGGGCGGCGGTGATGAGTGACACGGCTGCGCAAGTGCCCAAACTGAGGCTGCGCAACCACCGAGGGTGGGAGTATGGGTGATGGTCCATGCGCTGAAGCAAGCACGCTTTGCTTCGGCATGATCTCCACCCCTTGGCATTCAGTGAGCCTGGATTTCGTCAGCTTGAAGGACCCACGTCTTCTTGGCTCGCCAGTTCCCGGACCGTCTGTGAATCCAGCACCTCATAGAATGCGCGGCGTGCGCGATAGAGTAGGGGCTTGAGGCGGCAATGCTGCGTGATCGGGCAGGTATTGGTGGTGGGTGTGAAGCACTCCACCAGTTCTCCGCTTTCGATCAGACGCACGATTTCTCCGACTTTCGTTCCAGGGGTATGCGCAGCAAGCAATAACCCGCCTCCAGAACCCCGGCTTGCGATCAGCCAACCTCCCTGAGTCAGTCGTTTGGTTACCTTGGTGAGATGATTCAGGGAGATGTGATAAAACTCTGCCATCTCTCGGGTCGTCACTTTCTGCTCCGGACGCGTCATCATGTAAATGAGCACACGGAGGGCGTAATCAGTATGGTAAGTGAGCTGCACAAGCGGGAGAAGAAAGCAGTAACGGATAATTTCTTTGAATGGCATTGAAAGATTGTCTTTTTTGAATAGGTATTTTACATACCTATTAATCATGACGCTCTCAAATTCATCCCTGACAGACCTCCATGGTCGTGCTGAGATTGAGCAACTCGTAAATGCTTTTTATGAGCATGTGCGTGAGGATGACGTGCTGGGTTTTATCTTCACAGATATTGCACGCACAGATTGGACGGCGCACTTGCCCAGAATGTATGCCTTTTGGGAAACTGTGCTTTTCCGCACCGGAGGTTATACGGGAAATCCACTCGCCGTGCATGCGCGGCTGCTGCCATTGACCGCCATGGGGCGTCCTCAGTTTGACCGTTGGTTGCTCTTATTTCATCGAACGGTGGATGCCCATTTTGCAGGCCCGAATGCAGAGCACATCAAAAACTGTGCGTCAGACATGGCAAACGTCATCCATCGCCGGCTGAGTGAAGCCCCGGTGGGCGCAACGCTAACGGTGCAACTGACCCCTGAACAGCAAGTGCGCGACGCGCCCCTCAAGGCCGATGCTGTCTAAATCCATTTTGCGTGTCTGTCTCCAACCCGGCAGCGCGCAGGAACCCAACCTAACAAAAACCATGAAAAAATTAGTTCTTTTGTTCTCTGTCAGCCTATGCCTGACGACCTTCGCCGCCGAGCCTAGCATACCGAAGCCGCTCAACACCACCTGTCCTATCACCGGCAAGGCGGTGAATCCTGCCATCACTTTCATCTATGAAGACCAGACTTTTGCTTTTGCCGATGAAGCTAGCCGACAGAAATTTGAGGCAGATCGCGCAGCCAGCATTTATCAAAAATTGGGGGGCAAGGCTGCACTGGACGCTGCGGTGGAACTCTTTTACGTGAAGGTGCTGGCTGATAAGCGGGTGAATCACTACTTTGCAGACATCAGTATGGCAAAACAGAAGCGGAAGCAGAAAGAATTTCTCTCCGCTGCTCTTGGTGGCCCGAATCCTTATGTGGGGAAGGACTTGCGCACAGCTCATGCCGATTTGGACGGTCTGAATGATAGCCATTTTGATGCCATCGCCGAGCATTTGCAGGCTACCCTTCAAGAGTTAAAGGTGGACTCGACGCTCATCGCTCAAGCCATGGCTATCGTGGGTAGCACCCGAGATGCTGTATTGAATCGTCCCGTCAAGCACTAAAGAATGTCCCAAGACATCTGCCCTGCTAAGTGTGATGGCCAGCTGGGCAGACTCTTGGTTAGGTCATTCAGGCAGTGACGCCATGTTTTTCAATACTGATGATCCTCATTCTCATGCGTTGACCCTGAGCATTGAAGGTGATGGTTTCGCCTTCTTTGCGGTGCAGAGCCGCCTGTCCTACGGGTGCCTCGGAGGAAATTCGGCCAGCGACTGCATCGGCCTCTTGAGGGTAAACGATTTGAATGCAGAGATCATCCTCTTCAGAGGACTCGGTAGTATGGAGGGGCCGCAGACGGATACGATCGTAATAATGAATTTTGGACATAAATTTAGTTAGTAAAAGATTCGGAAATGATCCTGGCTCGAAGTGTCGAGACGTGGACATGGAAGGCCGATCCGAAACGGAATGGCTGGGAGGGAATGCGGATGCTGGTTAGGCCGCCTTAGCTCTCGCTCGTCGGCAGCACGGTCAGATTCGCAATCATGAAATCTGGGTGAGATGCCTGCATACGAGCTTTGGCTTCATCCTCGGCTTCATTCCTTGAGTTGGCATGGATGCAGTGCCTGGACTCTATCTTCAGTTGCCCAAAGCTAGCCTTGCGGGTGAGGACACCTGTAACACGCCAGAGTGGGTGGGGCGAGGGAAGTGGAAAGGCACTGCTGACATGAACTGGTGGGTCATCCTGTGCCTGCCAAGTAAGCTTGATGGCAGCGCTGAGTTTGCTGACCCAATCGCTGCATGCAGATGCAGCACCCTGCCTGGGTACAGATGTATGGACATGATTCATAAGTGAAAAAAAGAAAATGGCGCTGAGAAGCTGTGCGGGCATCCAGCAGGTGAGTCTTAATGGCCGAGTGGGAGAGCGGAGCAGTCCGGAAGAAAACCAGAACTGTCCGCTTAAGCCCGGCTTGCGCACAGGCGGTGGCCGAAGGACACACCCAGGCCCTTCGCTGCCAAGGAGGCGCGAGTGCTTGCTGGGAGGATCTCTTTTTTCACGATGGTCAATCTATAACTCACCTGAAACTGCAAGGCAAGTGCAACACACTAATTTTTGATCCTTTTATTGGTTAGGTCAGCACCTTCCGCTTCTTTTGAGTGACCGAGGGTGTTTCTGCTGGAGGCGGCTTTGAAAGGAGCTCGCAGAGACGAATCAAATCCTCTTCCGTGATGTCCACAAAGGAATCCAAACTGCGCAATGCACTGACAATCTCTTCATGGGAAGGCGCAGGACCTGCGCCTGCTGATCGGCGACGGTGATGATTTAAATAGGCTGGATAACGCCGCCAGTGAAAGCACGCATTCAGCAGCACTGCTAGGCCCACCAGGAGAAGGGCATTGCTCAGAATGGGGAAGAAAATGAACCCAAACCCCAGATCATGAACGCTAGGCCCTCCGATCACCGCCGTTAGCGCCGTGGCACCGCCCGGCGGGTGAATGCATTTGCACTGGTGCATCATGCCGATGGCCAATCCTACCGCACTGGCACTGGCGAGTGCCTGATGTGGGATGTAACGGGCACAAAGAACGCCCACTGCGGCGGAAATCCCATGCCCTGCAATCACAGGCCAGGGCTGGGATAACTGGCCGTGAGGAACGGCAAAAAGGAGCACGGCGCTGGCCCCCATGGAGGCCACTACAAAATGCCCCCCGCTGCCATCCAGCCCAAGTTCTGCGAGCAGGATAAGAATAAGAATGGAAGCAATGCCTCCAGCGGTGGAGATCAGTTTTTCTTTGTAGCTCACAACGCTGAGCTCCAGGCCGAGCTTTTCTTTCCAGGAGTCCATATTCAATGAATGGAACGCTGTGTTGACGGATTGGGCATGGACAAAAAGCTCATGTGGATGAGTGCGGTCGCTGGGAAATCATGTCGGCATTGCTTTGAACGAATCAATCGTTCCGCGATTATATCGTGTTACGATAAAAGTCAAAACCAGCCTCTGCTTTTGGCATGGTTTGTGATTCATCTTGGGCATCCAATCCATGCCCACTCCTCGCAAGATCACCCAGAAACAGTATGAGACTCTAGCGGCCTTTCGTTTTGCCCTGCGTCAATTTTTACGTTTTAGCGAGCAGGCCGCCCACGGGGCTGGGGTGACTCCGCAGCAACATCAGGCATTACTAGCCATCAAGGGGTTTCCGGGTCGTGCCAAAGTGACGGTGGGAGAGTTGGCTGAGCGATTGCAAATCGCTCATCACAGCACTGTCGGACTGGTGGATCGGTTGACGAGTGAAAAACTGGTGATTCGGGAAGCTTGCAAAGAAGATCGTCGGCAGGTCCATGTCAGCCTCACGAAGCGTGGTGAGCGCTTGCTGGAAGGGCTGTCTTCATCTCACCAGGAGGAGTTGCGCCGCATTGGGCCTGAACTACGTGATTTGTTAGAGGAAATGGCAGGGCCCAAAAAGGAAAAGTAGCAGGCTTTTCTCCCTCATCTAGCGGTTGAAGAATACGGCAGTAGGGCCTAGCAAATGACCACATGAAACTCTCCACCTGGAACGTCAATGGCATCCGTGCTTCCCTCAACAAAGGTCTTCGGGAATACTTGCTGGAGAGTGATGCGGATGTCATTTGCCTCCAGGAAACCAAGGCCATGGAATCCCAGGTAGATCTCTCCTTTCTGAACGGTTATGAGGCCGTCTGGAACAGCGCAGATAAGAAGGGGTATTCAGGCACCTGCATTCTGAGTCGCCAGCCGTGGCAAAGCCATGCCTTGGGGCTCGGCATCGGTGAGCATGACCGGGAGGGGCGTGTCATCACGGTGGAGTATGCAGATTTTTTCCTCGTCACGGTCTATACGCCTAACAGCAAAGCCGAGCTAGCCCGCTTGCCCTATCGCCTCCAGTGGGATGAGGCTTTCCGCCAATACTTGAAAAAGCTGGAGGAGAAAAAACCGGTGCTCACCTGCGGTGACTTGAACTGCGCTCACCAGGAGATTGACCTGGCGAATCCGAAGTCAAACCGCATGAACCCAGGGTTTAGTGATGAAGAGCGTGCCAGCTTCACTCAGCATCTGGATGCGGGCTTTCTCGATGTCTTTCGGGAGTTTGATCCGAGCCCGGGCCGGTACACTTGGTGGACTCAACGCACTCCAGATGCACGGGCAAAAAACATCGGGTGGCGGTTGGATTACTGGCTGGCTTCCGCCAGCTTGCGTCCGAAGATCACATCCTGCAAAATTCGCGACGACATCCATGGCAGTGACCACTGCCCGGTGGAGATCACCATCCAACCATGAACTTCATGAAATCTCTTTTCTTCCTGACGCTTCTCACCACGCTCAGCCTCATCGCTGGTGAGGAGGCTAAGCCTGCCGAGGTCACTTATAAAGAATTGAAGTGGCAGAACGATGTCTATTTCCTCCATGACAAGCCCTTCACCGGGTTGGCAAAGGACAAGCACAAGGATGGCAAGCCCAAGGGCGAATACCCCTTTTTAGAAGGGCGGCTGCATGGGGTGGTGAAAGAGTGGTGGGACAATGGCCAACTTTCCACCGAGACCCATTTTGATAAAGGTCAGCGCCATGGCCTTAACCGTTATTGGTCAAAGAAAGGCAAATTGATGAAGGAGCAGGTTTATGAGCACGACAAGTCGGTGAGTGAGAAGCACTACGACGTCGAATGATTTTCATCACTACGGATCTACCAGCCGTCCTTGTTTGTGACGATAGCCTTGGATGAAACCTTGCCCCAGATCCAGGTTGTACATCTTTTGCAGGTCGGGCAGTTCTAACAGGGTCCAGGGGACGAGGGGGTTCGCTCCATTTTTGGTGTAAACCAGATCGTCCGCGAGGTAGATGCAGGAGTGAAAGGCATTGCCTTGAGGGTTGATAAACATCAGCACATCACCAAACCGATACGGTGCTTCCACTTGCTGGAAGTTTTCCAGCACTGCGCTGGAAGCGAGGTGCGAGTCCAGGTAGTAATCCTGGGCCGTAAAGTTGAAGAAATTCAGAGTCGTCCAGTGACAATCTGGAAAGCGGATGTGGGTGGTGAAGTCATCGCCAGGAAAGGTGTACAGGAGCTTGCGAGGTAACGCGGGAAGAACATGCAGCAAATCCAAATGCTCCATGCCTGACATAGCGGCAGTGGCTTGAAAGAGTGGTTCCAGCTCTTTGCGGCGCAGATTCAGCCCGGTGGACCAGTAGTCCAGCATCTCCTGGATGTTGCTTTGTGGATTTAACTCCAGCCGCGCGATGAGTGTGCGTGTACGCGTGAGTTTCTTTTTGATGAATTGGGCTTCAGAGTTGGTCTTGGCAAGGCTGAGTAAAAAGGGAATGTCACTGAAGGCTAGCGTTTCTCCCCGGTGGTAGGATAACTGACGGATGGTGGTGACCAGCTCTGGCCGCAGGCCGGACCCTTGAGCCCACTCCTCCACATCACCGCCTAAGAAGAAGATGGGAAATTCATAAAATTCGTTGTGCGGGTAACTGGCTAGTTTGGCATAGATGCGCTGGCGTTCAGGTTCGCTCAAAGCTTCGATCAAGGCCCCACTGGGAAAGAGATTGGCGATGCCATTCCGGCGAATGACTCCACGGGGATTGAAGAGTGGGCTGACCACATCATTGGTTAACTCAGTGTTTGATATGAGTGCTTCAAATTCAGAAAGAGCCTCTTCAGGGATTCGCCAACGCGTCTGTGTATCGGGTGTGGGGGCGCGTGAAACCACGTTTTCTGGAGCTTCAAGGTAAAAGTAGTAGCATTGCAGTTTCCCCCAGGGGCCTTGTTTGGTGAAGAAGGATCGTTCCTTCGGTAAGGCATCTTCCTGTGCCTGAACTGGAGCAATAGCGCTCAGCGCGATGATTAAGGCTATCCAGGTGACTGCCTTGGCAAAGGGAGAGGGCGTGAGAATGTGAAGGGCCGCAAACATGGTTAGACGTAGCCTTACTGAAGCCTGCATGGAGCAGCCTCTGCAAGCTCTGAGTGGTAAAGCTTTGGCGTATCAATGAGGGGCAATGCTTTGCAGTCGGGTTGTCCGAGGCTTAGGCGCAGGCAAGCCATCGTCTAATAGCCGTCGAGTGGCAAAACGGTTCAAAATTCGAACTGAAATTAAATCGGTGAGGTACCTACCACCTCATTGAACCGCCTTTTGCACGGCGGGAATTCCAACCCCTAGCCCACCAACCAGCCTGATGAAGCCACGCCGAACAACTCTCCTTTTGCAATCGAAGATCCTGGCTTTCAGCTTGTTGAATGCATGCGCACTTACCGCCTTAGCCTTGGATCCGGCTGCTCCGGCCACTGGTTCATGGAATCTCACGGGTGCCAATGGAAATTGGAGCGAAGCCATCCGCTGGCAGGGCAGTATCCCGAATGGAGTGGATCAAATCGCCGAACTCATCAATAACATCACCGCAAATCGCACGGTCACCATTGATTCGGGGATTCCTGGTTCCAATGTGACTCTCGGTGGCATGCGTCTTGGAGATCTCAGCGGTGGCAATTCATTCACCATTTCAGGTGGAACACTTACACTCCAAGCCTCCGAGGGGAATGCATTCATCACAAAACAAGGGAAAGGTGGCAATGATACAATCAGCTCTGCTTTGCAGCTTAACAGTGCGGTGGATTTTTTGATTGCCGATACCAACGGCAACAGCCTGGGTCTAACCCTCGCAGGAAAAATATCTGGAGGCACAGTCGGCTCTGCCACCATGAATTTGGCCGCCGTTGACGGTGAGAACTTCGTTCGACATCTGCTCTTGAATAATAACACGAACGACTTTGCCGGACAGATCGTTGTGAATTCTGGTTTACTCCGTCTAGAGGGCGGTGCACGCGGGACATCAAATACTTTTGGGGCACGTGTGGCAGGCCTAAGAGGCGTGGGCAATGAGGTGTGGGTTAAAAATGGAGGTCGCGTGGACCTGCGTGACAGCGACTTCGATGTGCAGGCGGACGATACAGAAATTTTCATCATCGAAGGATCGGGCATGAACGGTCTAGGCGCCCTGGTCAATACTGCCAATACAGCATCCTTGTCCCATTTGGCTCTGTCAGGAGATGCTTCCGTCGGAGGGTATTCAAGCATCGAATTAAAGCGCTATCTGAATGCCGCAGGCACCTCAGAAATAGCCGCTGTGCTAGACCTTAGTGGCCATGATCTAACAAAAATTGGATCTGCAATGCTGGTCATTGAGAATGCAGACATCCGCAATGCCACAGGCTCGGCTTTCAATATCCATGAAGGTTCTCTGATGTTCCGAAATAAGGGAGGTTTAGTGGGTGGCGGTTTGATCGGTGACACCGCTTATGGGAACCAGATTGATGGATTAACTTTCAATGTGGCCTATTATGACGGGGCCTTCGATGGTCTGGATGTGACTCAGGGCAGCCGCACTTCGGACCCCTTCAATCCGAATCGTCTCGCCAGTGATCTATCTGGTAACACCGTCATCGCGGCGCGGCTCATCTTCCGCACCGATTGGGGGACGGGAACGACTCACGTTCCCAATCAAAAGGTGGTCGAGACGTATGATAACCTCACCATCAATCTCAACAACGGCTCACTCGTCCGAGAAGGGAATGGTGAGACGGGGCGCACCTTTGACCACATCTTTGGTCCTGGCACCGTGGTCAATTTAGTCGGGGGCGGATTGGAGGGAAATATCCTCACCATGGGGGGCGGTGCTACGGGTTACAACAGCGCCACAGATCGCTACGATCACCCCGGTGTGACAGAGATCCAGGGCCAGATTGATAACACCACTGCTGACAATGACGGGACGGGATTCACCAAGCGTGGAAACCGCGAACTACGTCTCACTGGCAACAACGTTAATTTTAACGGGGATGTTTTAGTCAAACAAAATACCGGGCGCTTTTTGCCTCCGCAGTACACAAACACGTCTCTCACTGGGGCGGCGGAGTCGCAGTTTTTCAGTCTATCCCTAGCGGGTGCGCAGGGTAGCCTCAATCAGGCCAACTCCATCACCCTGAGCCGATGGGGATCCCTGGCGTTGCTGAATAATTCCCAAAACGGTATATATGCGAGCAGCAACAATAACGACCGACTCAATGACCAAGGGACGCTCAGCCTCCGGAATGGATTTCTCACTCTGGAAACGGATGTGGCTGGCACCAATACAGAAAACTTCGGGAATGTGGCCGTGAATGCTGGAACGAACTACCTCTATTTAGACACTCGCGCTGGGGGGCAGTTCGATGGTAGTTTTAACTCCCTCACGCGGAGCCAGGGCGGCATTCTGAAAATCTACAATCTCAATGGCAGTCACACTTGGGGAACTGGTGCCGCAGATGATCGTCTTAAACTCAATAACACCACGGGCATCAACTTGATCGGTCAGTCTGCCCCTGGCAGTGCTGGGCAGCAGGTCATCCCTGGACTTTTTGGCGGGAGCTTGCCAGCCAGCTTCGCCGCAAGCATCGGTGCTGCGGCCAATCGTACAGCTTACACGGTGCAGAATGCCTACGCTTATGGTGGTTCAGGCATTGGCCTGATGACTCTGGAAAATGGGTATCTACGGCCACTAACGGCCAATGAGTACAGCGTGGGTGGCAGTCCGATTGCTGGAACAAACTGGTTGTTAGACCGATACCTCGGTTCTGAGAATGCTTTGGGTCGCAGCAACTACGCGAATCGCAATGTCACACAGGATGTGGCGGTGAATTCTCTCACCCTCGCGTTTAACTCCACCACCTCGGGCCAGGCTGCACCTGTGGCCGCCCGTGACTACCTCATTATCGAGCCTGGTCGCACGCTGACGATCAATTCTGGGATCATCAATTTTGCGTCGTTCATCGAGTCTGATAACTCCAATCCTGAAGCCATGATTCGTGGTGGGACCATCAATATGAATGGTCAGGCGGCGATCATTAATTCGGCCCTGTCACGCCATGATCTGGATGCCAACAGTGGCTCTTTTGGCACCTTCATGCCTGGTAGCAATGCTTTCATGCGTAGCAACATCGTGAATGCGACGGATCTTGTGAAGACCGGGCGAAACAATCTTTACCTAGATACCTGGAATCAGGTTTCAGGGAACATTTATGTCAGCGAACAGGGCGGCCTGCTGGTCCGTCATTCTGGAGCCCTCGGGGCAGGGGCACCCGGTCGGGAAGTGGTAGTCGGGGGAGCAGGAAACTTCTATCTGGAGTACGGAACCAACATCACAGGTCTGAACCTGCGTGTGAGCAGTACCTTTGATACGAGTCGTACGGTGCTGCGGAATGAGGGCACCACTCACAGCACTTGGGGAGGGGACGTTATTTTCGACATCGCCGATGAAGCTGGTTCGGGCGAATTTCAGTCCCATGTGATCACAGCTCGCAACAACGGCACACTCTCTATTTACGGGAATATTTACACGGCGAACAATCAGAATCAGTCGGACAACGATTCCTGGAATGATCCTACCATCCTTTCGACATCCATTGGTGAAAGTGCGACGATCAATTTTCGAGGACAGTTCCGTGATCTTGAATCCGGTTCATTGAGCAATGTTGGAGCCACGGGAGACAATGCGACCCGGCTGGATCGCAATCACTCGCTGGTCTTTCAAATGCGCGGGCATGATGAGATGAATGTGAATGCTTTCCAGCAATGGGATGCCACGGGATCCATCTTTGCGACTCAGGGGTATTTCCGTATCCAGTATGATCCCTCCGCTGCGGGGCTAGATGGTACCGGCTTTCAGACTCAGGATGCACGGCTGGCCATCACGCAGGACAATCAGTGGAACCAAATGTGGTTAGGCAGTCCACAAAACTTTTTGGGCGTATCAAACATCGCGACCAATGTCTATCATGGGCACGTTTTGCTAACGAAGGCAGATCAGGTGTTGAACTACGCAGACCGCATCAACATCAGCAACAATAACCGCAATCATACCCTCACCCTTGGCGGTGAACACACGAGTGGAAATGCCTACATCGGCAGTGCCGATAATAGCTTGCCCTATCGCATCCTTTTCCAAAATGCCAATACGGAGCGTGACCTGCGCTTTCTCCAGGTGCGTGGGGGAACTTTAGTGGTGAATGCACGACTCGAAGATAGCAACACCACAGCGGATAGTTTTAACGCCACCATCTCTCTGGTTGGTCCCGGGACGGTGATTTTTAATCGAAATGCTGTGGGTAACTCGAATGTGGATCGTTGGAACTTTATGGCAGGCACGGCGGTTTGGGCTGGTATGAATGGGGATAACCAGTTTGCACGCACTCGCACGACCGGAACAAATGCTCTCGCGGCGATTTCGACATGGGGCGGAGGAAATTTGGTTCTTGAACAACCTGCAGGAACCACCATGCGCACGCAAACTTTGGATGGAGATATTTACCTGCTGAATGGGGCCAGCTCTGCAACGACGAATACCAATACCACGCTGACTCTCGGTGCCGCGACCCGTTTGCTCCAGAGAGATTCAGGGTCTTCTCTCGCCTTTCTGGAAAATGGTAATGGGGCCATCAACTTCAGTGCAAATGGACTTTCCACCACGGCAGGGGCTTTCCTGGGTAGCTGGGCCGTTTATGGCAACTCTACAAGCGGCGTGACGGACTGGGCTGCTCGCCAGGGAACCACAGGGGTGCAAGGATTTACGGCTTACAGCAACGATGCTTTTGGTGCAGCTCTACATACCAACCTAACGGGAAGTGCAGTTTTAACAGGCAATACGGAAAGCCAGACTCTTCGCTTTGGGGCTGCGGCCCAGCTAGACATCGGCGCAGGCAATACACTCACTTTGAATCAAGGCGGCTTGTTGATTCCTTCGTCTGTGACTGGTGATGTAAGCTTCTCAGGCGGCAGCATTACCAGCAGTTGGTCACAGGGATCCAGGGACTTGATGCTGCATCATTACGGTCAGGGGACACTGACCGTCGGCTCGGTCATTTCGAACGACGGTGCGAATAAGGTGAATCTCGTTCATGCAGGAACTGGCACGACCATTTTGACGGAGGATAACACCCTCACCGGGAACGTGTATCTCAACAATGGCGTGTTGAAGATCAGTCGTGATTCTCAGCTTGGCCAAGTGAATGGCTCCATTGCCCAAGTGGTCTTGGTGAATGCAGGCAGCAGCTATACCAATAGCCAAAATAATGCTGTTGCGTCTCTGTTAGGCGGTAATGGCACTGGGGCTTCGGTGACTTTTAACACTGGTACAGGAGTGGTGAGCGCTATCAATGTGGTGAACGGCGGGAGTGGTTATACCGAAGGGGTGCGAGTGACACTGGATGGCACTGCGGCAGGGAACAATGCTGGGGCTTGGGCGATCTTGGACAGTGGCAATCTTTACTTTGACGGTGGGGTGCTGCACGTGACAGAGAGTCTGGCGCTTAACAGCGGGCGCACGCTTTTCCTAGGGGGTAATGGCGGCACTCTGCGTGTGGACCCCAGCAAGACGCTCATCGTGGATGGGTTCATCAGCGGTAAATACAATCATGCAGACACGGATTACGGTTACACGTTGTCGGATAGCTTGGGTAGCCCCTGGGAGGCTTCATCTGTGCGGAATCCTGATATCGGAGACCTCACCATTGATGGCGGTGGCACGGTGGTGTTTCGTTATGCACCGCTGGGAGATGGCTCCACTCCAGCGAATCTGGGCCATGTTTATGGCGGCATCACTTGGATCAATGATGGGGTTTTGAGCTTGCAAGGGGTTGGCAGCACGGGTGTCACAGGGGCTCTAGGCACCCATCGCTCTTTCCTGGACAGCACCGTCATTGGTAACAATGGCAGTTTGGACCTGTTCTTCAGTTCTTCAGATCCGAGCCTTCTTGAGTGGATGACACTGCGTGGCAGTGGTTTTGAAGGCGGCGGAACGATTCGTTCCATCATCACTGGAGCGACTCGCTCTTATAACCTCACTGGGCAGATCCACATTGAAGAAGATGCCATCTTTAAGATCTTCAACTCCCACAATATTTACATCAACAACGGCGGTGGGGATCTCTTCGGTCAGGGTGACCTCACCCGCATCGGCAATGGGGATTTCCGCTTTTATGGGAATAACCCTGAGTGGAAAGGTGCCTTTCTTTCAGCCAGTGGAACAACACGCCTCATTGGAGCCGGATCGCTCGGTGGTTTGACCCGAATGGAGTTGGATCGCAACTCCATCTTTTATCTCTCCACGGCCAGTACCACGATCAATGAATTTGGTGATCGCCTTCCAGATGATTTAACCATCACCACAGATGGCTACATCCGTCTGCGCATGGATGCCACCGGGGGGGTGCATTCTGGTTTTGAGAAAGCTGGAGTCATCACCGCCGAGGCTGGCGTGCTGGGCTTGGAATACAATTTGGGGGCTGATTATGTCACCACGGCAGGTGTCACGTCAAACCGTCTTCAGGGAGACTACGCAGGCTGGCATTTCACGGAGATCGTTCGTCAGCCTGGAGCCTCGGTGCATTTGAGAAACTTCGATTCGGGAACCTCTTTTGCAGGACGAGATTTTTCCAGTGGCAATGTCACGAACAAGGCTGTCTTGCAGGTGGATGTGGCGCCTCTGGTCATCGGCAGTGGCAATGGACTCAATGGCAATGCTCCAATCGTTCCCGGTTTCTTTGGTGGCACACGCGATCTCTTGGTTGCTTCTTCCGATGGGGTGACTCAGAGGTTTGATGAAGCTTACACGTCTTTCAGGCTGGTGACGCTGGATAGTGATGGCAATGGCAATCATTTTCTGCGCCCGCTGGAACTGTCTGAATACAAAACAGTGGCGAATCCCGATGGTGCTGTGACCACCACCGTCTCACTGGATGATCAAGGACTCACCAGTGATCAGAATTTGCGCATTGTCGGGCGGGATTCGGATTCTTTGGAATCAGGTCAGCTTGGCTCGACTCGGCAGAATTCGCTGCTCACGCTGAATGCCTCTAAAACGGTGAACTCACTGAGTTTCAATTCCGAAACGTATGTGCAAAACGGTGCTGCTAACCCCACTTCCGCTGCGACTCAGGGGGGGGATCATACCACTCTGCAAATGCGGGATGACACGAAGCTTACCGTGGCTTCAGGGATGATCCAGGCGGCTAACTTTGGGGTGCTGGACCGTATGGGCATCACCAACAGCGGAAATTCTAACTTGGACATTCGTTCGCAAATCAATGGCGGCGAACTCGACTTCGCTGGACGAGAAGCCCATATCTATGTGGGTGGTTTTTTCACCCGTTATGATACGGCAGGGCAGCCCAAGGGGTATGAGGGCATTGATGGTGACAATACCACGCTGACGATTGCCTCCGGCATCACGAACTCCAATGGGTTGGTCAAGACAGGGCCGGGAGCTCTCATCCTCACAGGTTTTAATACCTACTCGGGAGATACGCATGTTAACCACGGCACACTTTACGCACGCAGTGATTTTGCCCTGGGGCAAAGTGAGAATGTGAATGTGACTGGCGGAGGAAATTTCTACCTCGGCCATGGGGCTAATGTGCTTGGCGCGGATATACGTGTGGGCAACATCAGCGGAAACAACATCGCCTTGGCGATCGAACAAGGCGGTACTTGGGGTGGAAACATCATCTTGGATAATGTGGACAATGCGGGGGCTACAGGTTACACCCGCAACTTTATTCCCCGCGTCTTGGTGAACTCGACCAATATCGGGACGGTGCGGGGTGATATTTATGGCGGGGCAGGTCTGCTAGCTGCTGGGGTACAGGCCACGGAGTCACGTATCTTCACCACTTACACGGGAGCGGCGGGGATCCTGGATCTTCGTGGGCAGGTTCGTGACAATGCCTCGGGCCCAGTGAGTTCCCTGGTGACTGCGGCCAATCAAAATCAGATTCTGCGCATGGAGGTGATCGCCACGACGAATGAGGCGAATGTGCAGCTTTGGCAGCCTTATGATTCGGCAGGCCAGATCATTCTGAAACGCGGCTACCTGCGCTACTCGGGTGAGGGGCAGTTTTACACCGCAGCTGCGGCGGCAGCCCTGAATCCAGACAATGCCATGTCCGGTTTCCACATCGGAGGGCGTGGCCTCATCGCCAGTGGCACGGCGGATGGACTGACCACATCGAATGCGACCTTTGTTTTAGCCAATGAAGGCTCCAGCTTTAATCTGGCCTCCTTCACGGTGGGGGGAGATGTTACTGATCCTAACAATGTATTTGGACATGGAAATTGGGGTCTGGGTAATACCACGGGCAATACCACCATCGGGGGTGAAAACCGTTCGGGTGAGGTGGTCTTCGGCACTGGTTCAGGCACTATTCGATTCACTCCCTACACGACATTGGCAGATCGCGACCTACGTCTGTATGCCGCCCCAGGAGGTGAAGTCACCATCCGGGCAAACTTCGTGGATGGTGGAACGACGGCAAATCCGGTGAATACCTCCATCACTAAAATCGGAGCTGGTCAGGTGAATCTTCAGGGTTCCAGCGCTGGCGCTGGCACGGTGGAAGGCTTGAACGTTCTTGGCGGGATGTTGTTACTTGAAGGTTATGATGTTAACCCCAGCCGCCGCGTGGGCCTGAATGCCAGCTTGTTGATGGCTGGCGGCACCCTGGCTGTGGATGGCGGACAGGAAAACTTCGGTAGTTTGAGGCTTAATGCAGGGGGGAGCGCTCTGGCCGCTATCGGGGCCGCGCAAGTGGATATTGCTTCCTTGGGCACACGCAGCAATGGTGGCACGTTGCATTTCCAGAGCATCGCTGGCGGCACGCTTCGTCTGGGTGGAGTAGCCAG
Organism: Prosthecobacter dejongeii; assembly: GCF_014203045.1. Taxonomy (NCBI): domain Bacteria; kingdom Pseudomonadati; phylum Verrucomicrobiota; class Verrucomicrobiia; order Verrucomicrobiales; family Verrucomicrobiaceae; genus Prosthecobacter; species Prosthecobacter dejongeii. The sequence goes on along the minus strand of NZ_JACHIF010000001.1, from coordinate 275,605 downwards.
TGGCACCCGTTTAGGATCGTACGCCACTTTTGGTTCGGCAGTAAACGGCGCACCCTTGGCTTCTAGCTGGGCATCCGTGAATGGAATGGGGCAAGTGGTGGCTTTTTCTAACTTTGCAGACAATACCTTTGGTGCCGGGTTGCACACGGATCTCACGGGCTCATCCATGGTGGGTGGTGTGACGGAGTCCATTCGATTCAATACTTCTGGAGCTGCGGTGACCAGTGGGACTCTCACGGTAAATGATGGAGGGCTGCTATTTACCAATAGTTACTCTGGTGGCACGGCCATCGCTGCAGGAGTGAATGTCACCTCCAGTGCAGGAAGGGACCTCATCTGGCATAACTATGCCTCGGCTCCAGTCACGGTGGCTGGCAATATCACAGGCGGGCAGAATGTGGTCTTCACTGGCGTGGGAGAGACCATTCTCACCGGTTCCAATACATACACCGGGGCCACATACGTCACGGGTGCCTCAACGCTAGCGATGGATGGCATCAGCCGACTAGGCACGGGAGCACTCCAGTTAAATGGCGGCACGGTTAAACTTACGGGTGCGAATACGGATACCTATGCAGCTAACATCACTTTGGGCAGTGGGGATGGCACGTTGAATGTCGAAAATGAGGATAAGATCCTGGTACTACGTGGGATCATTTCATCGGAAAACAATCCCGTGGCTAGCCTTTCTGGGAACCCTAACAGTGGCGGGCTTCGCATCGAGGGTGCCGGGACTGTGCAGTTTGGCTCACGTACAGATGGAGCGAATCTGGTTGGCGTGGCGAATACCTACACTGGACTGACTATCTTGGGCGATGGCATCAACTCTCTGCGTGTGGATCTCCAGGGCGGTGGGGCCAACAACACGCAACACACGCCTTTCGGCAGCACGGATTCATGGACAGATGGCACCATCGTAAAGAATAACGTGACGCTGGAATTCTCACCTCAAGAAGGTGGAGCAGCGGGCACGGATCAGGTGCGTTATCGTGAATGGATGCAGTTTGGCGAACAAGCCGGAGATCAGATCTTCCTGGCCCACACCACGCGCCGCCAAGTGGTTCTCGACGGTTTTTACAACGTCGTTGGGGATCTGAACATTCACACTCAAAACGCTCTGCTCCCCGGCAGCAGCACGGGTAACCGGGAAGTCTATATCAATCCCAATGAAGGCGGATTGGTTGGCTCAGGGAATATCGTGAAGACGGGTGCTGGCTCGCTTTACTTTTACAATAGCCTTACCGAGTGGACTGGGGACCTGGACATCCGCGAAGGGCTGACTCTGCAATTGATGTATCCAGGGGCATCTCTTGAAAGCACGGGAAACATCTTGTTAGGTGATCCATCCGGGGTCTCCACCACAGCCCTGCAATATCGTGTGCAGTCCCGCTATGGGAATTCGGATACAGCAGTGGACAGTGGCCGCCAGACCTATCTCATCCCTCGTGACATCCAGGTGCGTGACAACATCAAGCAAGAGGTCCGCATCGGTGGCAGCTATGCTTCTGAATCCACCTTGGAGTTCACAGGTGATATTTATCTGGGCTCTGGCAGCACGGGTGGAGGTGGCGCCCTTTCTGCCAACCACGTGCGTTTCTACTATGAAGACTCCACGGCCTACAATGCAGCTGTGGTGGGGCATCAGCAGCACGTTCTCATGAATTTCCGGGGTAACCTCAGTGGTTCAAATAATTTGATGCTGGAAAATTCAGAAGATGGCTCGGCGAACAATGATCCTTATGACCAGTTTGTGACTTACTTTTTGAGTGGAAATAACAGCGCTTTCACAGGCAAAGTCACCGTCGGCGGAGAGCAAGGGGTGGGCACCAATAACTTTGATCGTGATGACAATGAGATTCTCCGCATGGGTTCTTCCACAGCGCTGACTTCAGCGAATATGGTGGAAATGCGGAATTTGAGCACTCTCCAAGTGGGTGGTCAGGGCGTGACGATCGGGGGATTAATTTCCAATGATGGTGTCAGCACCTCAGGATTGTATTCTTTCACGAGTCCAACCTGGGACCCTACACGGCAGACCACCGCAGACCTGGCTGCGATCAATGCCAATGTGGATGCTGCCTCTGGCACGCTGCATGGTGCTACAGGTACGGCGAACTTCACCCCTGTGGGGAACAGTTCGGCCATTGTTGAAAATGCTTCCGTGACTCCTGGCACTCTTAGCATTGTGCAAAACGGCAACACGTCTTGGGATGTCTATTTCCGGGATGGAGTGCCTTCCGCTCAGTATGAAAACAGTGCGGCCACACCGGGTTCATTGAGCTTGGATAAGCAAGGCACCGGAGCGGCTACCCTGACCATCTTCAATGACTATACGGGAACGACCACTGTCTCCGCCGGAGCTCTGCAAGTGGGGCAGGGGGGGACGGGTCAGTGGGACTTTGTGAGTCAGGGTAGCACGGCTGTATTTACTGCCACCACCGATACCATCGGCCGGGTCGCGGGCAGCACGGGCACAGGGATGACCACGGTCCTGGCGGGGGCCACGCTGAGTGGATCTGGCCATGTCAGAGGCGGCTTGACCATGAATGGCAGGCTAGCTCCTGGAGATGCGATTCTGGATGTCGTCGGTGCGGCTCGTGGTACCTTGTTCATTGGAGATAGCAACGGCGGCAACATGGTGTTCAATCCTGGGGCGATTCTTTCGATGCAGCTCATGGCACCTTCTCTGGTGGATGCTGAACTCTCTGCCGGTAACTTCATGATCGGTGGTTTTGAATACGAAGACTACATCTCCGTTCTGCCGCTGTTTAATCCCTCCTCGAATGCTTTCCCTGACTACTTTGGGCAGCCTGGTACCGGGATTTCCTCTGTGGCGCATGACCATCTCGAAATCGGTGGAGACTTAACTTGGAATGGCGGGCGGATCGAAATCAGCTCTACGGTGACTGGCTTCTCACCACAGGCTGGCCATGTTTATAATTTGTTAGACTGGTTTGGCGTGTCAGACTGGGGTTCCTTCAATTCTGGGTCCAACCGTTACCTCGTCGGAAATGGTGATGACAATGGCGACCTCGACCTGCCAGACCTTTCAGCCTATCCGGAACTGCGCTGGGATACGGGCCTCTTCAACAGTCATGGTGTCTTGGTCATTTCCACCATGATCCTCGTGCCTGAACCCGGACGTGCGATGCTGATCTTGGTTGGCTGTATGTGGATGGCTTTCCGCCGTCGTCGTTGAAGATGGTTGTTTGAGGAGGGAGAGAAGCGCTCTCGCAGTGTGTTTCTCCTTCTGAGTGGTTGTCACCGCTATAAAGCAGCTTTGACCAGCGTTAAATGCGACTCTTCATGCTACGCTTTTTCATTGTCTTCTTGTTCTCATGGCCTGTATTCGCTGCGCCGAATACGGAGCCTTTCCCTAAACCTGCCAGCATCAAAGGTCTTCAGGTGCAGATGGTGCCAGATGCTCTCGATCTAGGCATTCACCATGCGGGTATTAATATCAACCTTACCGCCCTGCCGGACCTAGCGAAGAAACCGGGTAATCCCACCCACACGGTGGAGGGCCAAACCTTTGCTTTTAACGCCAGTTATCTGGCCAGTCTGGATCGTCAGATCAAACCCCTGTCTGACAAAGGCGTCGCGGTTTACCTCATTCTCATCGCTTACCCTTCTAAGGAACCTGTACGCGATGCCTTGGTCATTCATCCCCAGGCGCGTGCCGACTACAAATACAGCGTGGGCGCCTTTAACAGCGTAACTCCTGAAGGCCGACTCTTGCTCCGCGCAGTGACGGAATTCCTAGCGGCCCGCTGGTCGGGGAACCAGCCTCAGCATGGCCGCGTGTGGGGCTGGATCGTGGGAAATGAGGTCAATTCTCACTGGCTCTGGTACAACCTCGGCAAGATGCCCTTGGAGAAAGCGGCCAGCGAGTATGAAAACGCCTTTCGCATCGTCCATCAGGCCGTTCGCACCGCCTCTGCCCATGCACGTCTCTACATTTCCTTCGATCATCACTGGGCCGCTTCCATGCATGGCATCAGCGCAGAGGAGGCCACTCCTGGTCGCGATTACCTGGACACCTTTGCCCGTCTTGTGCGTGAGCGTGGAGACCTGGACTGGCACGTCGCTTGGCATCCGTACCCGGAGGATCTGGGGAATCCTCGAGCCTGGGCCGACAAGAGCGTAACCAACGATGATACCACGCCAAAAGTGACTTTTAAAAATCTCCAAGTCCTACCGAAGCATCTGGAACAAAAAGAGTTGCTCTATCAGGGGCAGCCTCGCCGCATCATCTTGTCAGAGCAGGGTTTTCACACCCTACTCATCCCGGAAGGGGAAAAACTTCAGGCTGCTGCCTACGCCTACGCTTGGGAAAAATGTCTCACGCTGCCCACGGTGGATGCCTTCATCTACCACCGCCATGTGGATCACGCGCAGGAGGGCGGTCTGCGTTTGGGCCTTTGGCGTAATGCGCCCGGAAGCATCGCCGATCCTCATAGCAAGAAAGCCATTTGGGATTTGTTCCAGAAAGCCGGGACGGTCGAATGGAAAGCTGCAGCGGCTCCACTGTTGCCAGTCACTGGAATGACAGGGTGGAGCCAGCCTTAAATTACCGCGCCAGCAATTCCTCGCCGCGATAGATCACCCGCTCCACCAGTCCCTTCAGCGTCTTGTTCAAGAACGGTGTGTTGATGCTCTTCGACTTCATGAACTCAGGAGTAAAGGTGGTCGTGCGCTCCGGATTAAAAAGGATGAAATCGGCGATGCCGCCTTCTTTCACAGGCACAGGCTCCAGTTTCATCAGGCGGCGCGGCTCAGCAGAGTAGCGTTTGACGATGAGGCCCCAGTCCAGGATGCCTTTGGAGATGAAACAATCATAGAGGCTCGGCAGGGCCGTCTCCAGGCCAGTGATGCCGAAGGGGGCGCTAGCGAAGGCTTGGTTCTTTTCAAACGGCGTGTGTGGCGCGTGGTCAGTAGCGATGACGTCGAACCACCCATCTTTGAGCCCTTGCAGCAGCAGCGCATTGTCTTCCTTCGTGCGCAGTGGTGGGTTCATTTTGTAATGCGTGTCATAGTCGCCGATGTCCTCATGACTGAACATGAGATGGTGGGGCGCGATCTCGCAGGTGACGCGGATGCCCCGGTCCTTGGCGCGTTTGATGGTGCCCATGCCTTCAGCAGTCGTGACATGTTGGATGTTCAGATGCACCCCCGTGTATTCCGCCAGCCGGATGTCCCGGGAGATGCAGATCTCTTCGCTGATGCTGGGGATGCCTTGCAGGCCCAGGGCGTAGCTGATTTTTCCCTCATGCATGCTGCCTTTGCCGCTGAGTTCCTTCACCTCGCAGTGGCTGGCCAGGGGGATGTCAAAGTCCCGCGCGTATTCCATGGCGCGGCGGAGCACCTGCGGGTTGTCCACGGCGTAGCCATCATCTGTCAGCATCACACAGCCGGCGGCCTTCATGCCGGCGATGCCTGCCAGTTCCTCCCCCTTGCGCCCTTTGGTGATGGCTCCGGAGGTGTAAATGCTGGCCCCGATGCGGGTGCGGCGTGCGGTTTCCAACACGGTTCGGACGACCCCGGCATTGTCGATCGCGGGGGAAGTGTTCGGCATCATGACAAAACCCGTCACCCCGCCGTTGATAGCAGCCTCGGCACAGGTGGCGATGTTCTCTTTGTCTTCCTGGCCCGGCTCACGGGCGTGGACGTGGATGTCAAAAAGAGAGGGCAAAAGGATGCGGCCCGTGCAGTCAATGACCTCGGCATCCATCACTCCGGTGATCTCCTCAGCCACGCCGATGATGCGATCCCCGTCCACCAAAACGTCCCCGCGCAACAGTTGAGCGGAGTCTTCGGAGGCGATTTGGGCGTGGCGGTAGAGACGTTTCATGAATGATGACCATGATATGACGCGCGAAAGCCGGGTGGCAAGGGGGACGCTGAAAGTTTGCACGCCCCTGAGCAGGGGATGTTGGTCTCCCGTGGATTTTTTTTTTCATCGCTACGGAATATCTTTGCCTATTGGAGGCTCCCAAAGTGCGGGTGGAATTTGCCGTTCCCAGACGTAACCAGTCAGGTCACGGCGAAAAATCCTTTCCTGCGTCGTAATTCTCCCCCCAATGCAAAGACTCCTTGCCCTCAGCCTGGTGCTGGCTGCGCTTTCCTCCTGTGAGCGTTCTCAGCAAAAGACCGCCGCAGCCCCGCCGCCTTCCCCGGTCACGGTGGCTAAACCTCTGGCAACTGAACTGACGGAGTGGGACGAGTTCATCGGCCGCCTGGATGCTCCCGAATCGGTCGAAATCCGTGCCCGCGTTTCCGGTTACTTGGAAAAAATCCATTTTCGGGAAGGTAGCGACGTCAAGGCTGGTGACCTGCTGTTCACCATTGATCCGCGTCCTTACCAGGCCGTGGTGGACCGCACCCAGGCCGATGTGGAACGCGCTCAGGTACGGGTGCAATTGGCAAAAATGGAGGCCGAGCGTGCCAAGGAGCTCATGGAATCCAAGGCCATCGCCGTGGAGCAGATTGATCAGCGCAATCAAGCCCTGGCGGAGGCCGAGGCTAGTCTTCGCTCTTCCCGGGCCACGCTTCAGCAGGCGCAGCTAGACTTAGAGTTCACCCAGCTTAAATCCCCCATTTCGGGGCGCACGGGAGATGTCCTCATCACTCAGGGAAACCTCATCAATGGCGGCAGTAACAATTCCAATGCCACGGTGCTGACCACCATCGTCTCCGTGGATCCCATTCACTGCTACTTGGATGTGGATGAGCAGTCCGCCCTAAAATACCGCGAACTTCGCCGCCTGGGGCAGCGTGCCAGCGCCCTGGACCAGAACATCCCTGCCGAGATGGCCCTGGCCAATGAGCAGGGTTACCCTCATAAAGGGGTGATTGATTTTGTGGACAATCGGCTTGACCCCGGCACGGGCGTCATCCGTTCCCGTGCCCTGTTTCCAAACCCAGATGGTCTCATGGCCCCCGGCTTTTTCGCGCGCGTTCGCATTCCTGGCAGTGGCAAATACAAAGCTCTCCTGGTGCATGACAACGCCATCGGTAGCGATCAGGGAAAGCCGTTCTTGTTCGTGATTTCCACGGATGGAGTCGCTAAGCAGGTGCCGGTTGAGATCGGGCCGCTGCATGAAGGTCTGCGCGTGGTGAAAACGGGCATCGCCCCAGATGACCGGGTGGTGGTGGAAGGCATGGCCCTCGTCCGCAATGGAGCGATGGTCTTGGTGAAGGAAGAGCGCGAGATGAAAGTCGCCCCGCTGCAAACCGCCACGAAATAAAGCCGCATGAACATCTCCCGCTTTTTCGTGGACCGGCCGATTTTTGCCACGGTTCTCAGCATCGTTATCACCCTGCTGGGTGGCCTATCTTATTTCGGTCTCGCGGTAAACCAGTACCCCGACGTGGTGCCGCCCACCGTGGTGGTGAGTGCCACTTACCCTGGAGCCAATGCCCAGGTCATTGCCGATACCGTCGCCACACCGCTGGAGCAGGAGGTCAATGGGGTGGAAAACATGCTCTACCTGTCCTCGTCCTGCACGAACGATGGGCGCATGAACCTCACAGTGACCTTCAAGCTGGGCACCGATCTGGATCAGGCCCAGGTGCTGGTGCAAAACCGTGTGAATGCGGCCCTGCCACGTCTGCCGGAGGACGTGCGCCGTCTCGGCGTGCAGGCGCAAAAGCGCTCGCCGGACTTGACCCTGGCCGTGCAGTTCTTTTCGCCGGATGACTCGCGTGACGTCATTTACCTCTCCAACTACGTCCTGCTGCAGGTGCAGAATCAGCTCGCCCGTCTGCCGGGTGTGGCGGAGGCCTCCACTCTAGGTGGGCTGGATTTCTCCATGCGCATTTGGCTGGACCCAGACAAGATCGCTGGACGCGACCTGACGGCTGGCGATGTGCTGAAGGCCATTCGTGAGCAGAACGTCCAGGTGGCTGCGGGGCAGCTCGGTGCCATGCCCGCCCCTGAAGGCACCAGTTTTAATTATACCCTCACCACCAAAGGCCGACTGATCACCGCCGAAGAATTTGGTGACATCGTCATCAAGACGAATGCCGATGGCCAAGTCATCCGCGTTAGCGATGTCGCCCGCATCGAACTGGGGGCCCGTGATTATGCGGTGAAGAGCTACATGGATGGTAAGAATGCCGTCTCTCTGCGTATCTTCCAGCTTCCGGGCACCAATGCTCTGGACACAGCGGATGGCGTGTATGCCAAAATGGCAGAGTTGAAAAAACGTTTTCCACCAGGGGTGGACTATCGCATCAACTATGACCCGACTCGTTTCGTTCGTGCCTCCATGGAGTCGGTGCTCCACACTTTGGTTGAGGCCATCATCCTGGTGGTTCTTGTGGTGGTGGTGTTCCTGCAAAACTGGCGAGCCTCTTTGATTCCCTTGCTGGCTGTTCCTGTGTCCCTCGTGGGCACCATGGCGGTGATGCAGGCGTTTGGCTTCACGCTGAATAACCTTTCCCTCTTCGGTCTCGTGCTCGCCATCGGGATTGTGGTGGATGATGCCATTGTCGTGGTGGAAAACGTGGAGCGTTTCATTGCCAAAGGGCATTCCCCACGGCAGGCCACCCTGCTGGCCATGAAGGAAGTGACCGGGCCGGTTGTCGCCGTGGCTCTGGTACTTACTGCTGTGTTTGTACCCACCGCTTTCCTTGGTGGCATCACGGGGGAATTTTATCGCCAGTTCGCCCTGACCATCGCGGCTTCTACGATCATTTCAGCGTTCAACTCGCTCACGCTCAGTCCTGCTCTCACGGCCCTGCTATTGCCTCCACATGGAGCTAAGCCGGATATGCTGCAGCGTACGATTGACCTGCTCTTCGGCTGGTTCTTCCGGTTGTTTAACAAGTTTTTCAATGGCCTCTCGAATGTCTTCGGCAGCATCGTGGCCAAGCTGGTCCGCATTGGCATCGTCGTGCTCTTGGCCTATGGAGGCCTCATCGGGCTTTCCGGTCACCTGTTCAAGATCACGCCCACTGGGTTCATTCCCACCATGGACATGGGCTACATGCTCGTGGTGGTGCAGCTTCCAGATGGGGCTTCGTTTGAGCGCACGGATGCCGTGGTGCGCGAAATGGACGTTATCGCCCGCGAGACTCCAGGCATCGCCCACACCTTCGCCATCTCGGGTTATTCCTCTGTGCTCCAGGCGAACCAGAGCAACGTCGGTGCCGCCTTCCTTATCCTGGAACCGCATGACAAACGCACTCCGGAGCAGACTTCGGATGCACTCATCAATGAGATGAAAAAGCGCTTTGCTGGCATCCAGGCCGGGCGTGTCATCGTGCTGCCGCCTCCAGCCCTGCGCGGTCTCGGCAATGCAGGCGGTTTCAAGTTCCAGATTCAGGACTTGAACAACACAGGCCTGGCGGGTCTTCAGAATGCGACCAACTCCCTCATGGATGCCCTCCGGACTGAGCCAGGCTTCACCTCCATGATCTCCGGTTTCCGCTCCAATGTGCCGCAGTACTACCTCGACATTGATCGCCAGGCCGCCAAAAACATGGGCATTTCCCTGGCCGATATCAATGAGACCCTGCAGGTGTACATGGGCTCTGCCTATGTGAATGACTTCAACCTCTTTGGCCGCACTTATCAGGTTACGGCCATGGCTGAACCCCAATACCGCGTACGACCTGAAGATGTGCTGCGCCTGAAAACGCGTAACCAAAAGGGTGAAATGGTGCCGCTGGGGGCCCTCGTGAAAATGAACCGTATCGGCGGTCCAGACCGTGTGGCCCGCTATAACATGTACACCACGGCGGATGTGAATGGCAATACCCTGCCCTCCGTCAGCTCGGGTGAGATGGTTAGCCGGGTGGAGGCGATGGCCAAAGAAAAGCTGCCGGATGGTTTTGCCATCGAATGGACGGACCTCACCTATCAGCAACTCCTCGCCGGTAACACCATCGTGTTTGTGTTCCCGCTCTGCGTGCTCTTTGTCTTTCTCGTATTGGCTGCCCAGTATGAAAGCTGGAGTCTGCCTCTGGCGGTGATTTTGATCGTGCCCATGTGTCTCCTCAGTGCCCTGGTGGGCGTGTGGATTCGGCAGATGGATAACAACATCTTTACCCAGATCGGGCTGGTTGTGCTCGTCGGTCTAGCGGCGAAAAACGCCATTCTGATCGTCGAGTTCGCCCGCCAGCGTCAAGAGGCTGGCATGGATCGCTTCGCTGCTGCTGTGGAGGCGACTAAGTTGCGTCTGCGCCCTATTCTCATGACCAGCTTCGCCTTTATTTTGGGCGTGCTTCCTCTGGTCATTGCTAAAGGTCCGGGTGCAGAAATTCGCCAGGCTCTAGGAACGGCCGTGTTCTACGGCATGATTGGCGTCACCTTCTTCGGACTGCTATTCACCCCTGTGTTCTTCGTCCTGCTGAGCCGGAATGTGAAAAAGCCAGTGGTCGAGGATGATCACTCGCACGTTGCTGAACTGTGAAGCTGCTCTTTCTCTGCTCTCGTAATCTCTGGCGCAGTCCCACCGCGGAGGCCATTTATCAAAACGATCCACGGGTCCAGGTGCGCTCCGCCGGAGTCAGTTCATCTGCGCGAACTCGGGTGAGTGAAAAGTCGCTACGTTGGGCCGATGTGGTGTGCGTGATGGAGCACTGGCAAAAAAAGCGACTGCGTGATGACTTTCCCGAAGTCGTAAGTGACTTGCAGATTGAGGTGCTGGATATTCCTGACGACTATGAATACATGGACCCAGCACTCATCGAGTTGATCCGTGAGCGAGTCGAGCCCCTGATTGTGTAGGATGCACAAAAAAAGCGGCAGGACTGAGCCTGCCGCTTGGAGATGTGAAAAGGAGGATTACTGGCGCACTTCCTTGATGTGCTTGTCTGGAGCAGCATCGAAGGTGGCTTTGCTCGCCGTGTCTGCAAAGGCGACTTGGCGTGTGTAGGTCACGGTTTTGGAGGCATCCACCTTCTTTTTGCTCAGCGGGCATTGCACGCCATTGGCGCTGAGGATGTTGCTGAGATACGCCTTAGGTGTGGCATTGAATTGAGATTTGCAGCGGTCACAGCAGACGGCCACTGTTTTGCTGTAGTTGCTGGTGATGGCTGCATTCGCAGGTTTACCCGAAATGGGACAGACCTTATTCAGGGGTTCTGCAGCAGGGGCCAGACTGGAAAAAGCGGCGACGGCAAGGAGGGCGAGGAGATGTTTCATGGGCTAGTTTTTTACGTGTGTGTTTGGACGTTACAACGGATAACGGATTCAATCCTTTTGCATCAATCAAAAATCTTCCCGGATTTGCTCTCATGCTTGTTCCTGAAATCCTCATTTGTCTCGGCATCGGTATTCTCAGTGGCGTGGTCGCGGCTCTGTGTGGAGTCGGCGGCGGTGTGGTGATGGTGCCAGCTTTTTTACTCCTGCTGGACATGCCGCAGTCGTATGCCAACGCTGGTGGCACGGGCGACCGACGCGGTGCCAGCTTTTTTACTCCTGCTGGACATGCCGCAGAGACAAGCCGTGGCCACCAGCTTGGCCATCATCATCCCCACGGCTTTCATGGCCACGCTGCAAAACTCCCGCAGTGAATGGGTCAACTGGAAGGTGGCTGCCATTACTGCCCTCTCGGCCTCCCTCTTTGCCTATTATGGAGCGGGCTGGTTAAAGACCCTGAGCAATGAGACCCTCAGCCGAGTTTTCGGCGCGGTTCTGGTCATTTTTGGCCTGCGCATGCTGTTGCTGGGGAAGGCGTGATCTTTCCTTGCGTGAAACGCAGGCTGCCGCCACCATCGCGCCATGCTAAAACTAGGTCTGATCGGATGCGGTAAAATGGGTGGTGCTTTGTTGCGTGGAGTGGAAAAAGCTCTGGGCAGCACGGAGCTGTCGGTGGCGCTGAGTGATGTCGTCCCTGCGGCTGTGGAGGCCTTGCAGGAATCCCTCACTTGTCAGACTTTCACGGGCACTCCCGTGGAATCTGTAGGGGTATCAGAAGTCATCCTGCTGGCCGTGAAACCTGGGGATATGAAAAGCCTGTGTGAGGGCCTTTCCACCTTAGATGGAAGTCGCCTTTACATAAGCATTGCCGCAGGCATTTCCATCGCCCAACTCGAAGGTTGGTTAGGGGCCCGCCAGAGGGTGATCCGCTGCATGCCTAACACGCCTGCGCTTGTCGGCACCGGTGCAGCTGCTTTTGCACGAGGAACCAAAGCCACCTCTGAAGATGGTGCTGTGGCCAACAAAATTCTCGGCAGCGTCGGTACTGCCGATGAGGTCTCTGAAAAGTTGCTGGATGCGGTCACCGGTCTGAGTGGCAGCGGTCCTGCGTATGTTTACACCATGATTGAGGCCCTGGCAGACGGCGGGGTGCTCATGGGCTTGCCGCGTGCAGCCTCCCTGCGCTTAGCGGCCCAGACCGTGGCTGGTGCTGCGAAGATGGTTTTGGAAACGGGAAAACACCCCGCATCTCTTCGTGATGAAGTCACTAGCCCGGGGGGGACGACCATCGCCGGATTGGAGCAACTTGAAGCTCACGGTCTGCGGAACGCGCTGATCCAGGCGGTGCGTAAAGCGACAGAACGCAGCCAGGAACTCGGGGCCTGACGTGTCCAGGTCATGCCTGGGTGGCATCCAGGTCGCCTGGGATGAGACGATGGACTTCTGCCAGCAGTTGCGCTGCCGTGTAGGGTTTACGCAGCAGAATCGCATCTTCCGGCAGGACGGAATCACGGCGGAAGGTCTCGGCCGAATAACCGCTGGTGTAGATGATTTTGACCTCCGGTTTCAGTGTCTGGAGTTGTGCAGCGAGCTGATGCCCAGAGACACCACCGGGCATGATCATATCTGTGAGCACTAGATCCACTTCGGGGCCTATCTCTTCCCAGAGAGTCAGAGCTTCTTGGCCACTGGTGGCCTCATGGACTTTGTAACCATGAGCCGTCAGCACGTGTTTGACGATGGTGCGTACCGTCCCCTCATCTTCCACAATCAAGAGGGTGGCCGTGCCTCGGGTGCCTAGTGAAGAAGGTAGCGCGGTCTCCTCCTGGATAGAAGGCTGCTCGGGGATGCTCAAAAGTGGCAGAAAAACCTGGAAAGCCGCGCCCGCACCCCACTGGCTTTCCACAGTGACCCAGCCGCCATGCTGCTGGGCGATGCCGAAAACCGTGGCCAGCCCGATGCCCGTCCCTTGGCCGATCGCTTTGGTGGTGAAAAATGGTTCAAAGATTCTTTGCAAGTGCTCCTCAGGAATACCAGTCCCCGTATCTCGCACCTCCAGGCAGATGTAATGACCGGGTAAGGCCTGAGAGGGGGCTTCACGCGGAAGTTGTTTGAGGAGCAACTGACGAGTGGTCAGGGTCAAGGTTCCCCCTTGAGGCATGGCATCACGCGCATTGACGGCTAAATTCAGGACGATCTGCTCCATCATGCTCGCATCCGCAAGCACCAGGGCCGGGGTGCTGCTGAGCCTGAGATTCACTAGGATGTGTTCACCGATCAGCCGCTGCAGCATGCGGTTCATATCTGAGACAATCTGATTGAGGTTAAGGCTCGTTTTGTTGACAGGTTGCTGGCGGCTGAAGGTCAGCAATTGTCGGGTCAAGGTGCCTGCTCGATTGGCTGCATCTAGAATTTCACTGAAGGCACGAGTGGTCATCTCAGGCGAGAGTTTGACGATCTTGGCCAACGAAGCGTTTGCTTGGATGACGGTCAGCAGATTGTTAAAATCATGAGCGACTCCACCCGCGAGTTGGCCGATGGCATCCATCTTCTGAGATTGGCGAAGCTGGTCTTCCAACTGTTTTTGATCCGTGACATCATCACTGAAGACGCACACACCGGTCACTTCGCCGCCATGGCGGATGGGATTGAAGGAAGCCTGGAAGACACGGGTTTTCCCGCGCACGTCTTCATTGAATGTGGCCTTGAATCGCTCGCCCTTCAGGGCGCGTTCATAGTAGGGACGCCATTCAGCAAAGTGCTCCTTGGGTTCCACCTCGGGCAGGAGTTGGCCGAGTTCAGCCTTCAGACCGCCTAAGGCTAGGATGTGATCAAGGTAGCGTGAGTTGAAGGTGAGGTAGCGCATCTCTCGGTCCATGGACCAAATGGATCCCGAGCTGTTTTCCATCAAAGCCAAAAGGTTCGCTTCAGAGATGCGGCGTGCATTCTCGGCCCCTTTTCGGTCCGTGATGTCATAACCCTCCACCATCATGTAGAGCAGGGATTGATCCTCAAGTCTGACGGCACGAATGGAGAAATCGATCGTATGGAGGTTTCCACTCCGGTCTGGATGGACTGTTTCAAATCGACCGCCCTCTTTCCCCTGTTGGATCTGGCGGATAGCCTCGCGAAGTTTTTCCTGCTCCGTGCTGGAATGAGTCCACCAGACGGTGTCCCAAAACCATTTCCCCACCACTTCATTTATTTCCACTCCCGCAAAGGAACGGGCGGTGCTATTGGCCTCCACCAGCCGTCCTTCGGCATCCAGCAGGCCTTGCAGTTGAAACGTATTATCCAGGATGGCCGAGAGCTTTCGCTGGCCTTCCCGCACCTCTTGAGTCCGTAGCTCTACCTGATGACGGAGTTGCAGCGTCCACAAAGTCGCCAGGCCGCCGATGACACTGAGGATGACTATGCTCCACAGTAAGGGTTTCAAATCAGTTGAATTCTCTGGGGTCCAAATGAAGCCCTGAAGATTAAAGCTTTCTTTGACGACCTGGGTTTCAATAAACGTTTGGGCAATTCGGTCCCAACGCCCGGCATTCATGTGGCCTACTTCGACAAGGTCGGCCTGGATCAAAGGCACCATCTCGCGTGCCTCCACTTCCAGGTTTTCCCGCTGGATGCCGCGCTGCCTCACGCCGGGCATTTGCAGGATGTGCTCGATCAATTCATCCGGGTGCTTCATGGCGTAGTCCCAGCCCTTGAGGGAGGCTTCCACAAAAGCACGCACGAGGGCGGGATCTCGTTTTACCAAACCCTCTGTGGTGAAGAGGGTATCGCCATAAAAATCCACCCCGTAATCGCTGAAGCGGATGTAAGAGGGCTGGACACCTCTTTGCCGTAGCTGCGTGGGCTCGACCGTACTGTAAGCAGAAATGGCATCGACCCGCCCTTCGATGAGGTCTTGGTTATTCCAAGTGTGAGGAATAAAGGTGATGCGATCTGGCGGCAGTCCCTCGCGCTGGATCATGGCCCTGACTTCCGCTTCTCCTTGGTCGGTCGCCACCATGAGACGTTTGCCCACAAGATCAGAAGGCTTGGTGATGTTACGCTCCGCCAGGCTCATCATGATGTACGGGGAGTGCTGGAAAATTGCCGCGCATACCACGACTGGGCTACCCCTCATGCGTGCCAGCAGGACATCACAGTCTGTCACCCCAAAGTCGGCATTCCCTGACTCGACTGTTTCCAGCGAACGACGGAGAGGTGAGCCCTCCCGCAGATCTACCTCTAGACCTGCCTCGCGGTAATATCCCTGAAGTTGCGCGGCATAGTAGCCTGCGAACTGAAATTGATGATGCCACTTGAGCTGAATGCTCACTTTTTTCAGTGGAGCTGGGGTGGCTGCTTGGGCCCTGCCATTGAGGATCAGGAAGGCTAGGATAAGCCCTATGAAAACCGAGCGGTGGGCGATAAGATTTAAAGACGAATTGCCGCGTTTTCGGGGCAATGTAATCGGTAAATCCATGGCGCTATCGCAATATAAAAGGGTCAATCGGCTTCAGAAGTGCGCACAGCATCCAGCGTAAGTTGCCACTGCTCTTCGCCCCGCCAAAAGTTTCTTTGCACTCGCATGGCAACATCCCACGGAGGTTTCGGTAGATTTTTCAGCGGTGCGTTGAACCAACGGGCTTCCATGGAGGCTCCATCTTGGCTCAGCATCACGCGCAGGTGCTTCTCCTTCATGAGACGTCCCGGCAGGCGTGGCATGACGCGTTTGCAAAGGAAGACGGGCTCATGATTGCGCTGCCCGAAGGGCTCCATGAGTCGAAAATTGCGCAGGAATTCCAGGGAAAGATCACGCAGCCGTACTTCCACATCCAGCTCTAGGACGGGCGTCAGCGCTTCCTCACTGAGGGCGCGCCGGGCCGCCTCTGAAAAACGCTCGCGGAAGATCTCCAGCTTGTCTTCGTGAACCGAAACACCCGCAGCCATGGCATGGCCACCGCCGCGTACGATGTGTTCACGGCAGAATTCGATGGCTTCCACCAAGGAAAAACCTGGGATGCTGCGACCGCTGCCTTTGCCCATACCATTTTCGTCAAAGGAAAACAGGATGGTAGGCCGATGCACAAGCCGGGAAATGCGTGAGGCCACAATGCCAACCACGCCCGGGTGCCATTTGCGCGAGCCCAAGACCACAGCGGGGATGTGCTCCAGATCTCCCATGGCCAGCAGTTGCTGCTCAGCCTCATTAAAGACCTCCAGTTCCACCGCTTGGCGGTCGCGGTTATGGTTTTCTAGAAGAACGGCAAATTCATTCGCCACCAGCGAATCCTCCGCCAGCAGCAGTTGCAGGGCGGTGGAGGCCGTATCCAGGCGCCCGGCGGCGTTCAGGCGCGGCCCGAGGCGGAATCCCACGTGATGTGTCTGGATGAACCCATCCACACCCGCGATTTCCTTCAGGGCCCGCAGGCCGATGCGCTCCGTCTGCGCCAGGGCCTCAAGTCCGCGACGCACCAGCAGGCGATTTTCATCAATCAAAGGCACCAAGTCAGCCACGGTCCCAAGGGCCACCAGATCCAGGGCCTCTTTGAGATCAAAGTCCACCCGGCGTGTCTTAAGCAGCGCGTGGGCCACTTTGAAAACGAGGCCTGCTGTGCAAAAGTAATGATAATCCGCTCCCAGCTTAGGATTTACCAGTGCGACACAGGGGGGGCGGCCAAACGGCGACAACTCATGGTGATCTACAATCACGCAGTCCACGCCCTGTTCTTGGAGCCAAGTTAGCTCCTTGATGGAAGTGGTGCCGCAGTCCAGTGCCAGCAGCAGATCAGGCTTGCCAAATTCCTCAAAAAGCCGGGCAAAGCCATCCATGCTCAATCCATAACCTTCTTCCATGCGAGAAGGCAGAAAGAGGTGGGTGCGCAGGCCGTACGCCTTCAGCGTCAGGTGCATCAGCGCCATGGAGGTCACCCCATCCACATCATAGTCGCCATAAAGGGCCACGCGTTGGTTTTCATCCACCGCCTTCAGGATGCGCGCCACCGCGATGTTCATCTCTGGCAGAACCGTTGGGTCTCCGAGCGAGGCCAACTTAGGCACCAGGAAATCCTGAATCTGGTCTGACGAAACCAGCCCACGCTGGGCTAGCAGCGTGGTCAGCAGCAGGGGCAGGCCCGTATCCGCAGCCATATCCCCGGCGGCTTCCGGCACGGGCTTCAGCAGCCAGCGCGGGGGCAGGGTATTGGGCAAAGGGATTTCAGAAGCGAGGGCCATTTTCAGGTGTGCAACCTCCTTGTATGGAGCACGCTCGTAGGCTAGTCAAAGCATCCCTCCCCCATTCATGTCTTCCGCCCCCGTTTCCTCTCTTTCCGGTCGCCTTTGGCTCGCTGGCATGGGCCTCTTTTTGGCCATGGCTGGGCTGCTCTTTACCTGGGTGCTGTGGACATCCTGGCAGCGGGCGGAGGAGACGCGCCGCTGGGTGGCCACTCCCTGCCGAATTATTTCAGCGCAAGTCCATAGTGAGCGCCCCACGCCTCACTCCAATCCCGCGCACAAAGCCGACGTACGCTACTCGTACACATTTGAGGGCAAAGCCTTGACGGGCACTCGAATCAAGCGGGTGGACTCCGCCAGTCAGCACGAGGACAACGCCCGCAAAAAGCTGGAGGACTACCCCATCGGCCAGGAAACCACCTGCTACGTCAATCCTGCCCAGCCGGACATCGCCATCCTCAAGCACGATTCCCGTGCCGCTCTGTACTCCATCTGGTTCCCACTGCTCTTCGTCTTCGGCGGTTTAGGCATGGCCTGGAATGCTCTGTGGCGGTAAGGGAGTTGGCTGATTTTCAAAGGTTGTTCTATACGATTGGGCGTTACTTTTTTGGAGGTTCGGTAGCTGCAAATTTCTGGGTCCGATCAAGCCCATGGGGCTTGTGTCATCCAGCCCGGGGTTGGCACAACCCCGGGTCGTCTGTTTGCGATAGGGGTGCCAGCTATGAAGCCTGAAAGGCTTCCGTCCGTGGCCACGATTGACGTGATAGTGTCCGGTTCCTTGGGCGTCGGACGAAACCTCGTTGAGATTCGACTGATGCTGGGCTGCTTAGCGGGCGACAACCCAGGGTTGTTCCAACCCTGGGCTCAATGCTGCAAACCCTTTGGGTTTGAAGGGCTGCTTCAGGGTGAGAAAATAACCCCCACTTCCAACGGTTTACCCCGCAGAAAATCTCCTGCCGCCAGGCGTTTGCCGCCTTCGGCCTGCACTTCTTCCAGAGCCAGGAGACCCTGACCGCAGGCCACGATGAGGCCGGTCTTGGGATCACTCTCGACCACGGTTCCGGGCGCAGGGCAGGCTTCGGCGTCGGGGATGACTCGTGCGCGATGCACCTTCAGCGGTGCGGGTTTGCCGTCACCTGGCAGCAGGGTAAAGGTGCCGGGCCAGGGATTGTAGGCGCGGATGAGAAGCTCCAGTTCGCTAGCGCTGCGTGTCCAGTCCAGTCGGCCATCTTCACGTTTCAGTTTGCCGCAGTCACTGGCGAATTCATTTTCCTGCGCCTTGCGTGGCGCTGGGCCTGAAGCAATGAGGTCCAACGCTTCTTCCAGGCTAGCTGGGGCGGCCAGGGCCAGCTTGTCATGCAGGCTTCCGCCTGTGTCGGTCGGTTCGATGGTGACACGGTCCATTAACAGAATGTCGCCTGTGTCCAGGCCTTCATCCATGTGCATGATGGTCACGCCCGTTTCGCTATCACCGGCGCGGATTGCCGCCTGGATGGGGGACGCCCCGCGATACTTGGGCAGCAGGGATGCATGGATGTTGAGGCAGGCCAGCTTCGGAACGTCGAGCACTGCGCGAGAGAGGATCTGCCCATAGGCCACCACCACGGCCACATCGGCATTGAAAGCTTTCAGCTCTTCGACGGCATTTCGGATTTTTAGGGGCTGGATCACGGGGATGCCCGCAGCTTCCGCCCTGACTTTGATCTGCGGTGGCGTCAGCACTAGCTTGCGCCCTGCAGGCTTGTCCGGCTGGGTTACTACGCCCACCACTTGGTGTTTAGGCGTGTAGAGAAGCCACTCCAGCGAGGGCAGACCGATGTCCCCGGTACCGATGAAAAGGATGCGCATGCAGGGTTTCTTACACCTTCATTTGCTCGATGTCACGCCAGGCCTGGAGGGTCATCACACCGGCGAGGATGTCGTAAAGTACCTTGGCTGGCGGCTGGCTGGCATCAATATCCACAATACGGTCGCCCTTGTAGTACTCCAGGATTGGCTTGGTCTCGGCCTCGTAGGTGGCGAAACGCTGCTGGATGACGCTTTCATTCGCATCATCAAAACGATTGTCTTTAAGCGCCCGCTTGCGCAGTCGGCGGGCCAGTTCCGTGCGGTCGGGGCAGGAAAGGTGAAACACCTTCAGGACTTCGATGTCCTCTTCCATAAATTTTGCCTGATCCACATTGCGCGGGATGCCGTCCAGTACCAGGAAATCAATCTCTGGCTTGAACTGGTGACCATCCACCTTTTGTTTGATGTTCGCGCGCCAAAGCTGCACGGTGACATCATCCGGCACCAGTTCTCCACGGCTGGAATATTGGACAAACTTCTGTCCCAAAGCCGTGCGTGTATCCAGAGAGCGGAACACATCTCCACAGGCCAGATGATGAAACCGCGGGATGGAACCGAGCACTTTCCCCTGGGTGCCTTTGCCGCTGCCGGGAGCGCCGAGGATCAGAAGAGTGCGAAAACGAGGTTGGGATTCAGCCATGATGGAAAATCTTTAGCATGTCACGGGAGCGTCACAAGCTAAGGCTTGAGGCGAGTTGTGGGCTTATTGTTATCGGTACGGCGACAAACGTTCCATCACCACAGGGATGACCTTTTCAGGAGTGAGCTGCGCCCAGTCCCCGTTTTCTGCCCGAATAATGCTGACACCCGGCTGGGGTGGTGCCCAGATGTCCGGATTGGTCGGCCCGAAAAGCAGCAGGCAGGGAACCCCGCAAGCGGAAGCGAGGTGGGAGATGCCGCTGTCGTGGCCGAGGAAGAAATCGCAGGTTGCGAGGTGATCCACCAGCTCAGGCAGGGGCAGCGCGTGCCAATGATGATCCGCCTGGAATCCGGTGGGTGTGATGCCGCGTTCCAGTTCCACCTCCCCAGTGATGATCGCCAAATCTAGCTCGGGTCGCTGCTGCTGAATGGCTGCCGTTACCTCTTGCCAATTCTCGATTGCCCAATTTTTCTTTGTTGAGCCGCTGCCTAAGTGAAGGCCGATTCGGCTCTTTTTTGAATCCGCGTTTGGCCGCGCAAACAGCGGGGCTCGCCAGTCCGGTTCATCCAGATACATCGCCAGTTTTTCCAGCGGCTTCGCCAGTTGCTCCGCAGCATGGCCCTTGCCTGGTTTGACTGAGTGAGGGCACTCCAGCAATGTCTTCACGCCGATTTTTTCAAGCTGACCACGCAGGACGCCATCGGGATCGAACAGGTAACTGACGATAACATTGAAGCTCAGAAGATACTCCACCAGCGCTGGGTCCAGCGGGGCTCCCTTGGCAAAGAGCAAAGCCATGGAGCGATGCTCTAAACTGCGGGCAGAGTCTGCCAGGCCGGCCTTGAGGGCCAGTTCCATGATTCCTGGATAGCCCAGGACCTCCACGTGGCAGCCCACCAGGGTTTCCCGGATCAGCCGGATCGCCGGCAGCGTGAGGATGAAGTCTCCGATAGCCCCGCCGCGAATGACCAGGATGCGCGGTTTTGGGCGCTCCATATCCGTCTTAGTAGGTCGTGACGGCCAGCACCAACAACAGCGCGCCATAAGCCACGCCCGACCACACGGCTAGATTCCACCGGGCTGGCTTGGCCAGCAGCCAAGTGGTCCAATCTCGCATCAGATAAGGCATGCCGACAAAGAACATGCCTGCGATGATCCAGGCATACGCTAGGATCGGAAGAAGGAGGCGGGTCACTTGAGGTTGAAGGAAGGCGGCAGCTAGCACCGGACCCGCAGCTAGCAACATGAGAGAGCCTAAGGCTCTCACGGCGAGAAACTCCTTCACATACAGGAGCACCAAAACGAAGCCGATGGGGACTAGCATGAGGAACCATTTCCGCAAAAAGAAAAACTCTCCCATGTCCATGTTAAACAGGCACATCATGCCCCAGACAAAGCCGATGCTCAGCAGAGCCACACCCCAGCCGTAGTGACGAGGGAAAGCTTTCAAAAAAGCCTTGGCGCTATCTGCGTTTTTCCAGGCCCACAGATGGCTCGCCAGCAAGGCTAGCCCCAGCACGATGCCTGTTGGCTTGAGCGGAATGCCGCCTGTGGGCTCAAGGTGATAAAGATAATTGTGCAGATCTGTGAGCATGTTGGGCCCTCAACCTGTCTCTTCTCGGCTCCGAATCAATCAAATCACATCATGCAAAGCGCCGATCTGACAAAATCCTTGGTAAAAATTCTGCGCGTTTTCACCCAGCATGCTATTCTCACTCAGCGAATTTCCCCGCACGTCATGAAACCTATCTCGCGTTTTGGGCTGGCTTCAGCCCTCTTTTTGGCGGCCTTGCTGCCCACTTCTGTCTCTTTGGCGGCTCCTGAGAAAAAGGGCCGCGTCGAAACCAAAGCCGAACCCGTTTTGGAAGCGGATTTTTCCATTAATCCGGCGGAGCTTTCACCCGAAAGTACGCTGGAAGTGGTCTTCCCCACACCGATGATTCCCAAGGAAAAAATCGGTACGGTGGACCCTGAATCGCCTTTGGTCATTAAGCCTGCGCTTGCAGGCAAATTTCATTGGGTGAGCACGCGCAGTGGTCAATACAAGCTGACCCAGGCCCCGAAGTTCAATGCCAGTTACGACTTTGTTCTGCGTGCAGGTCTCCGTGATGTCGCAGGCAAAGTGCTTTCCACGGAGCCGCTAGCCTCGGTCAACAGCGCCCAGTTCCGCGTCATTGATCAATCGCCGAAGTGGTTCAATGACAGTGAGGCTCGGCGAGTGCCGCACTTCCTCTTTGAGTTCAATGACAACGTGACCGCGGGGGATGCCGCCGCCCACATCGTTTTTGTCTCGGAAACTCCGCCTTTGACGATTCCTGCTACTGCCCGGCATGCCACGAGTAAGGACTTTGATAAGTACAGTGAGCCTCAGCCGACCTGGGCTGAAGAGATCGCCAAGGTGAAGCCGACTTTGGCCGAAGGAGCCACTCGATTGAGTGCCATCGTCGTCGAGCCGAAAGAACCGTTACCCGTTGCCAACAAATGGAAACTCGTCATTCAGCCCACGCTGATGAATGCTTCGGGTTATGTCAATCTCGCCGCAGGTGATGCCATTGCTTTAGGGGATGTGAAACCCTTTGAAGTACGCCAAGCCAGTGGTCACACTCCGTTTGATCAGCCTTATTACCTCGAGATCGCTTTTAACAAAGCCTTGCTGCCTGCCCAAGACACTCCAACAAAGCCAGAAGAGATCCAGGCTCTGGCCGATAAGATGGCCACAGCCATTCATATCGAACCTACGGTCACGGGCCTGAAGGCCGAGATTCAGGGCTACAGCCTTCGCCTCAGTGGGGGCTTTGCTTTGAAGACCCCCTACCGTGTGGTGGTGGAGCCTAACATTATGTCGGGTGATGGGCTGCCCCTGTCAGCCGTGGCTGAACACGAGGTGACTTTCATCCCGAATGCTCCGTACGTCGCAGCCCCAGCTTTTGTGCGGACGCAGTTGGCCAAAGGCACGGGTGAATTTGAAATCTCTGCTGCCAACGTTCGTGAAGTCCGAGTGCGCGCGAAGAAACTCACGGGGCCAGAACTTCTACAGACTACCCAGAAGTATGAGGCCTACCGCAGTGCCTTTTATCAGAACGAGAAAAAGAAAAAGGAATTTAAACCCGAGTCCTTAGAGACCTATCCAGGTACCGTTGTTTTTGATCGCACCTTTCCGGTGACTAAACCGCTGGATCAAAGTGAGATGCTGAAGCTCAACTGGCGTGAAGTGCTGGGTGGGGATGTCGCTGCCCCTTTGTTCCTGGAGTTTGAAGGGCGCGCGGCAGACGGAGTGGCCGAAAAAGGTGTCATCACCCAAACCCTGGTGCAGTTCACGGATCTAGGGCTGATGCAAAAGAGCAATGGACGTGAGACCTTGGTTTTTGTGACGTCCTTGCAGACAGGCAAACCCGTGAGTGATGTGCGTTTGACGGCGGTGGATGCGGAGCAAAAACTCATTGGTTATGCCGATACAGATGCTAATGGAATTGCTCTTCTCAAAGGGGCCAATCCTTCTCTTGTTCTGGCAGAGAAAGCCGGTGATTGCACCGCCTTGGATTGTGATGACTCGCACATCGGTGGTGCCATCCCGTATGACATCCCCACGGCCTGGGAAGATGTGTGGAAGCCTGTTCGCCGCACCTTTGTCTTTTCAGATCGCCCTCTGTATCGCCCCGGTGACACCGCTCATGTGAAGGCGCTGACACGTACTCGAATGGCGGATGACCTAACCATTGATGCAGAATCCTCCAAAGCCCGCGTGGTCATTCGCGATCCACGTTATCGCGTGGTGATGGAAAAGGAAATCACCTTCAGTCCGAACGGTTCTTGGAATGAAGATTTTAAACTGCCTGAAGGCCCCATGGGCTGGTATGAGCTCATGGTGCACTTCGATGTTCCCGGTCAGGAAAACCAAGGAGCCAGTGGCTTCTATTCCTTCCGCGTGGATGACTACAAGCCCAATAGCTTTGAAGTAAAGTTGGATGGCAAGAAGCTCGATGTCTTGGCAGATCGCCTGAAGTTACCCCTGACGGCGAATTATTACATGGGCAAGTCTCTCAGTCGTGCCAAAGCGAGCTGGACGGCCTCCTCCTCACGTGCTTTCACGCCGCCGCAGGGCTATGATGATTACCACTTCGGCGATGCACCTCGCTGGGCTCACTACGGCAAAGATCGCGATGCCAATGGCGACTTCGATGACAGCGATTCCGAAGAAGAAAGTGAATGGTGGGTCAATGGGGATGTGTTTCTCAACGATGAAGGTGTGGCTACGTTGGAAATGCCCATGCCGCCGCCTGATCGCGCCGCCTTGCCTCAGCAGGTGCGTGTCACCGCTGAGGTGACGGACATCAATCAGCAAACCATCAGTTCGGCCACCGAATTCGAAGTGCCAGGTGCCGACTATATTTTAGGGCTGAAAGGCCCCCAGCTCTTTGGTGCTGTGGGTCAAGAGGTGCGAGTGGATGTGCTAGCCATTGATTCCAAAGGTCAGCCTGCAGCTGGTCAGATCAATGCCGAGGTGAAGGTGGAACGCCAGGAATACCACACCCTGAAAATTGCCACTGCGGGGGGCGGTTCAACCACCAAAGATCAAGTGATCTTACGTGAAGAACTAAAACAAAACATCGCTCTGAAATCGCCTGCGGCCAATAGCGCACCGACGGCGCTCATCAGCTTCAAGCCCACCCGTGGGGGTGTCTATTTTGTCACGGCCGAATCCATTGATGCAAAGGGCAAAAAGATGCTTTCACGCCTGCCCGTGTATGTGCTGGGTGGTGGTGAATTTCCTTGGGCTATGGAAGATGGCGCGCGCATCAATCTCCAGCCTGAAAAGAAAAAGCTAAAGCCCGGCGAAGAAGCTGTGATCGTGGTGAAGACTCCCATCGCCGGCACGGCCCTCGTCAGTGTGGAGCGTAACAAAGTGCATCGTCATTTTGTCACCCAGATCTCGCCAGAGCAGCCTGTGATCCGAGTGCCCGTGCAGGATGAAGAAGCGCCGAATGTGTTCGTCTCGGTCGTGCTCGTTCGCGGCAGTGATGGCAGCCCGAAACAGCACAAGATGCCTGAATACAAGGTGGGCTATTGCCAATTGGAAGTGGATTCAAAAGCTAAGGAACTGACCGTGGCCATTGCTCCGGAGAAGCCCGAGGTGAAGCCTGCTGAATCCTTCAATGTCACAGGCACCATCACGGATTTCCAGGGCAAGCCTGTCATTGGCAGTGAGGTGACTCTTTATGCGGTGGATGAAGGTGTGCTCAGCCTCATGAAACACGAGACGCCGGATCCTTCGGCCTATTTCTATGAAGCCCAACCGCTGGCCATTGATAACTACACCTCCTTTGATGACATCCTGCCTGAGGAGTTCGCGGCCCGTGAGCGGGGTAATAAAGGATTCGTCATCGGTGGTGGTGGCGAGCTGGATGAGAGCGCCTTGCCCGTGCGCAAAAACTTCGTTGCTACACCTCTCTGGTTAGCCACGGTGATGACGGATGGCCAGGGTAAGATCAGCACAATGGTCAAGGCCCCGGATAATCTTACCCGCTACCGCTTGATGGCCATCGCTAGCAGTGGTGCAGATCGTTTTGGCAGTGGTGAATCAGCCTTCAAAATCAACAAGCCGCTCATGGTCGAGCCAGTGGTTCCGCGCTTTGCCCGCTTGGAAGATGAAACCCTGCTGAAGGCAGTGATTCACAACACCACTCCTCATTCTGGAGAGGTAGAAGTGCGCCTGGAGCTTGATGAGACCACAGACTTCATTCGCGAAGAGCGTGCCTTCATTCCCGTCAGCATCAAGCCCGCAGCTTCTGCCGAACCTAAAGTATGGTCGCAGACTGTCTCCGTCAAAGCTGGCGAAACCACGGCAGTGGCCTTCCCGGTTCGTTTCGCTAAGCTAGGCACAGCCCAGTGGAAATGGTCGGCCAAAACGGTCAAATGGACAGCCGGTGCCCCGTCTCTGAATGACGCCACCATTTCCACGTTTGAAGTGACCTATCCAGTACCCGAATTGAAGGAAGTCCGGTATGCTCGCTTAAGTGCTGATGCTTCGGTGGAGAACTTGGCCAAGCAGATAAACCCCGCCCTGCTTGAAGGAGAAGGCAGCGTGCAGGTGAGCATCAGCACCTCGCGTCTCTCGGAGGCGAAGGATGCTCTCGAATACATTCTGACCTATCCCTATGGCTGTGCCGAGCAGACCACCTCCGCCACCATGCCGTGGCTGGCGCTCGGCGGTTACCAACCGCTTTTCCCAGATCTCATCACTACAGAGAAGACTAAAGACGCTATTCAAAAAGGTGTGAATCGTCTCCTGCAAATGACCACGGAAGAAGGTGGCCTTGCCTATTGGCCGGGCGGCAATGAGCCATCTCTGTGGGCCAGCGCCTACGGCGGTCTCATGCTGCTGCGTGCTCGAGATGCCGGTGCTGCGGTGCCACCGGAGGTAGTGGATAAACTCCTCGAATACCTCTCCAAAAAACTGCGCGGACTGGAAGAGGAAAAAGATTTTTATAACATCACCGACTGCTCCCTCGCACTCTACACTCTGGCGAAGGGGAAGAAGGCAGAACCGGCCTACCAAAATTTGCTTCATGGCAAACGTGATCGCCTCCCTGAGGCGGCCCGCCTTTACACCGCTCTCTCCATGTGCCTCACGGACGCGCCGAGCCAGCAGATCCAGGAAATGGTGGGCTGGACACCGCCTGCTCCTCCGGAAAAACCCACGGCGAAAAAAGCGACAGCTAAGAAAAAAGCGATCACGCCTCCTCGTCCAACAGCTCCCGTCTGGTCTCATTGGGCAGGCAATGGTGTCAACAAAGCCCTACGGCTCATTGTTTACACCCACCTAGGCCTGAAGCAGGATGCGGAAAAGTTGGCCACCTCCATGCTGCAAAGTCGCAATGGCCGTGGCGAGTGGGGCAACACCTTTACCAATGCCTGGACGCTGACATCCCTGGCTGCCTATGAACGCAGCCTGAAATCCACCTCGGAGCCCCTCCTTGCCAAAGTCTTGTGGGATGCCCAAGAGCAGCCATTGAGCATCCCCGCTCATCCAGGGACGGCCCAGGTTTCCTTTGCCCTCAATGACAAGCTGGCGGCAGCGCCTCTGAAAGTGGAGCTTCCTGCGGGACGTGAAGCTTTCTCCCGCATCCAGGCCAGTGCCTACCCGCCTGCTCGTGATTTTGCAGGTGAGAACAAAGGCTACGCCATTGAACGCAGGTATCAAAAACTGGCCGATGACGGCACCCTCTTACCCCCAGATAATCTGCGAGTGGGAGAAATGGTCGTGGTGACCCTCCAGATCGAAATTGGTGGCGGTGACCGTTACCTCGCCATCAATGATCCTCTGCCGAGCGTCCTGGAGGCGATCAACCCAGAGTTCGATTCCCAGAGCGAGCGCGAAGGCGACCAACTTCCAGAAGGCGTGGATGCCTGGTTCTGCGACCATCGCGAAGTCCGTGCAGATCGTGCACTCTTCTTCACTGATTTCGCTCCCGAGAAGGGCAAGTTCCAGCTTCGTTACTTGGCCCGCGTGATTGGGGAAGGGGATGCCATCGCTCCTCCCGCCCGCATCGAGGCCATGTATGAGCCTAACAAATACGGCCTCAGTCCCAGCCAGCGCCTTCGCACCCTACCATCCGGCGCTGGACAGGTAGCTGGAAAATAAACCGCCTTACCGATGACCTTCTCTGCCCCAGTTCCCATTCTCCGCATCTTCGATGTGGGGCGTGCAAAGGATCACTACCTGTCCTTCCTCGGCTTTCAGTTGGACTGGGAAAATCGCCAAAGTGAGGATGGGCCTCTGTATTGCCAGATCTCCAAAGGTGACTGCGTGCTGCATCTTTCGGAGCATCATGGCGATGCCTGCCCAGGCGCAGCGGTGCGTATCGAGACGAGTGGCCTGCGTGAATTTCATGCCTTGCTGCACAGCCAGCCTTACAAGTATTCGCGCCCGCCCATTCAGTCCATGCCTTGGGGAACGGATGACCTCACGGTACCTGATCCTTTCGGCAATCGGGTGACTTTTTGGCAGCTCACACCTGAGGCGTGAGGCTGGTTTTACCAAGTTGTGTGTCTCTCGGCAACGGATGCCGATTGACACACCCCCCGCCTTTCCTGCATTAAAGAGGCTGACCATGTCTGAATCTGTTCCCCCCACTCCAGCCGTGACCGTCGAAAACCTAACCAAGGTTTTCAAGGCGGGCTTGGGCAAAAAGGCATTTATCGCCGTGCGCGATCTTTCGCTACAAGTGCAGCCTGGAGAAGTCTATGGCCTCATTGGACCCAATGGATCTGGTAAATCCACGACCATGAAAGCCATCCTGGGCCTGCTAGCTCCCACTCAGGGGAAGACCACCATTTTTGGCCGATCCAGTGCTGAAGTCGCCAGCCGTCGCGAGGTGGGTTTCCTCCCTGAGAATCCGTATTTTTACAAGCATCTCAATGGCCTGGAGACACTGCTGTTTTATGGCCGCCTGTGCAGCATGGGAGGCAAGGAGTTAAAAGACCGCGCCCGCGAAATGCTGGCCCTCACCGGCCTGGAAGATGCGGCGGACCGCCGGGTGGCCGGTTACTCCAAAGGCATGCTCCAACGTTTAGGCTTGGCGCAGGCTCTACTGCATCGCCCACGCCTCATCGTTTTAGACGAACCCACCGCTGGGGTTGACCCGGCGGGTTCCCGCAAGATTCGCGACCTTGTGCTGGGTTTTAAGGAGCAAGGAATCACCGTTTTGGTCACCAGCCACTTGCTGGAGCAAATGCAGGAAGTGTGTGACCGTGTGGGCATCATGGCCCATGGTAAAATGATGCGTGAGGGCCGGGTGGATGACCTCATTGCGGTGGAGAATCACACCGAGCTCGTCCTTGAGGATGCCTCGCCAGAATTGCTCGCCCAGATCAGCCGTCTGGTGCAGGAAAACGGCCATGCCAAGCTGCTGAGCAGCGGCCACCCGCGCACCACTCTGGAGCGTCTCTTCCTGGAAGCCACCGAAGAAAAAAAGGGCTGATTTTCTCGCCCTGCGTTCACCGACTCCGCTCCTGAATTTCCCCCCGTTATGCCGCATTCCAATTTTTCGCCCGCCCGCATCTGGACCCTGGCGACAGCCACTGTGACCCAGCTCATGCGCATGAAGATCCTCGCCTTTTTGGGCGTCTTCAGCGTTATCGTGGTGGCTGCCAGCTTTGCCTCCCCACTGCTGAATCCAGAGCAGCAGTTGAAACAGCTCAAGGACGTGTCCTTCGGGGCCCTGCAGATCTTCAGCGTCGTCATCGCCATCGTCGCTACCGCCTTGCTCCTGCCTCGGGACCTGGAGGACAGGACGCTTTACACCATTTTGTCCAAGCCTGTGCCCCGTTATGAATACCTGCTGGGCAAGCTCCTCGGCGTGCTGCTCCTCATCGGGGGAGGCCTCATCCTCATGGATGCCGCCTTCAGTGTTGTGCTCTGGCTGCGCGAGAAACTGCTGCTCGCCCAAATGGTGCAGTCCCTCAATGCTCAGCGGCCCGAAGACCTAGCTCAGATTGAGGCCTACGTGGCCAAGCAAGGTCTGACGTGGAATCTCCATCTCGGTGTTCTGGCCATCTTTCTCAAAGCCGCCGTGGTCTCTGCCCTTGCCCTTATGGTGTCCTGCTTCGCCAGCAGCACCCTCTTCACCGTGGTCATCACCAAATGTGTGGTCATCATCGGCCATGGGCAGACGCTCATGCGGGAGTTTTTCCTCAATGGCAAAATGACCGCATGGGTGGAGCAAGCGCTCTCCGCTCTTCTTGCCATCCTGACCCCGGACTTGGCTGTTTTCGACATCGTAGAAAATGTCATCCAAGGGGAGGTGGTCACTTGGGGGGCTGTGCAGATCATGCTCGGCACCAGCGCCATGTATGTCGTGGGCTACTGCGTCGTGTCACACTTATTGTTCGTCGAAAAGGAGCTGTAAATGAAACGCAAACTGCAAGCGCTCCTGGTTCTGCTTATCCTCGGCGGTCTGAAACTGCCCGTGGAGCAGGCGGCTACACGCTATCTGCGTGAGGCGAAGTTGCTCAGCCCTCCGCTAGATATGAGTGTGCGGGATAGCATTGGTCAGATGGGTTTTGCAGCCTCCCTCGGTGGCCTGCGATCCCTGGTGGCTAGCATCACCTACCTGCAAGCCTACACCGCTTGGACGAATGTGGATTGGGCAAAGGTGGATGCCTACTTCACCCTCACCACCAGCCTCCAGCCTCGCTACGAACGTTATTGGGACGAGGCCTCCTGGCACATGGCTTACAATGCAGCCTCGAACTACCGCAACAACCCGAAGCTCAATGCCGCCGTTCGGGAAAAGCTCTACGCGGACCACATCCAGCGTGGTGTGGATATTCTGAAAAAAGGCCTTCATCTCCTGCCCAATAGCGCCCTGCTGTGGAAGACCCTGGGGGAGACCTATGAGCGCCGTTCAAGGGAGCCAAAACTTGCCGCAGATGCTTACATGGAAGTGTATCGTATCACCCAGCGGCTCCACTATGCCCGTCTCGCGGCGTATCAATATGCGATCACTGAAGACCCTTCCCTGTGGCGGAAAGCCTACGATTTGCTGAAGGACTCCTACGATAAAAATCAACGTCCTCCATCTTTACTCAGCACGATCAAAGAACTGGAGGAGAAGCTGAAAATTCCGCTCCCCTCCCGCATCCCAGATGTGACGAAGCCCTGAATCAAACTCACACGTCGGGCGCTAAATCTGGACTTCAGTCAGCCTTTATTTGGCAGGGGAGCTGTCCTTGCCTTCGGCCGTGCTGACACGATCTTTAGGAACACCAGCGGAGGCCCACTCGTAAACTTGTTTGCCGTCATGCTTGAGCTTGATCACCACGCCTTCGATGGCGTCCTTCTGGCGTGAGCGGCTACCGTCGAGGTAATAAAAACCACCTTCCAATTTGGTGGTGGTGAGTTTCAGTTCTCGCAGTTGCACCAGCACCTCCTCCAGGTGCTTCACGCTGGGAACATCAGCCCTGCCAGTCATCTTGCGCGTCACGGCCTGTTTGCCACTGACTTGTGTGTAGTAGATTTCATAATCCATTTTGATGCCATCCAGCGTCAGGTTGGATCGATTCACCAATTTCACATTGCATGCCCAGGTATCCGTGGTGATCTCCTCGTTGTTCTTGCTAGACTTGCTGCTGTCGCGTTTATCTTTGGTGAAGGTGGCCGCAAAGTTGTATTTGATGGCCATGGGATTCGCCTTTCGCCACTCAGCTATAAAGGCTTGATCTGCCTCACTGAACTTGCTGATCTGCACGGCCAAAGGGGCACCATTGGTGAGCTTCAGCGTCACCATATCCGAGGTGGCCGACTGAACTTCCGCCTGCAGTGTGCGTCCATCGGGGCTGGTAAAGGTGCGCATCTCGGCTTGCACCGCTGGAGTCAGAAGCGCGAGACTCAAAAAGGCCCAGGTTTTAAAGGTGGCTATTTGGGAAGCAGAGTGCATAAGATTTTTTCGAAGAATAGGGTGAATCTAGGGGGATACTACTAAGGGTGTCAATCGGTGAATCCTTCATTGAAGCAGCCACTTTCTGAGGGCTTCTAAAAACGCCACAAAAAGCAAGAATTCAGTTCTTTCTCTCACGCTTGGTTAGGCTTGAGTGGAGGGTGATCTCACGCCTCTCTGTCTTTTTCTTTTGGGTCGGTTTTACTGTTGCCTACGCAGCCAATACTCCTCTTACCGTGACCCTTTCGGGCTCCCCTGGCATTTACACCAAAGCTCAGTGGAAAAAGGACTGGCCAGGTTGTGCTTTCGAAGGAGGCATTGCACCTGGGCGTGTGGAGTTGGTCAAAAAGGATTCGATCTCTGCCCTGCGTGTGAATTTCGCCCCCGGCCAGATCGGACCTGAAAAAGGTGGGGCTGGCTGGCGCTTTCCCCTCGGCACGCATGAAGGGGCCGAGCTACGATACACCCTGCGCTTTAGCCCTAACTTTGAGTTCATCAAAGGTGGCAAACTGCCGGGACTCTGCGGTGGCCCAGAAAATGTCAGTGGCGGGCGTCGTGCCGATGGGGCCAATGGCTTTTCCGCACGCCTCATGTGGCGGCGTGAAGGCCGGGGAGAAGCCTACATCTACCACAAAAACCAGCCCGAAGACTACGGGCACAGCTTCCCCTTTCCTGCCGATTTTCGTTTCCCCACGGATAAGCCCGTGCAGGTACGGCTCGCCGTCACGATGAATCAAGTGGGGCAAAAAGACGGCACGCTGCGGGTCTGGATCACCCTGCCAGACCAGTCGGAAAAACTCATGGTGGAGCAAACGGACATGGAATGGCGCAGTGTGAAAACCTTTGGCGTGGACGGACTTTACTTTGAAACCTTCCACGGCGGTGGTGACACCTCCTGGGCACCGAAAAAGCCCTGCTGGGCTGAATTCAGCGCTCTCGAAGTGAGGCCCGGGAAATGATCTCTTAGATCCACCAGCGCATTCGCAGCCAGCGGGTGAATTTGCGCAGAAGCACCGCCCCGGCGGGCTTTCGACCAAGCTCGATTTTTGCACGTCCAGTTAGGCCGGGGCGCATCAGCGGCTGCATGGAATCAGGGATTTCCACCTTCGGAAGGGTGATGCTGAACCGCCCACCCTCCGGGCCTGCTTGTAGGGCCGGGCTGATCTGCTGCTTGCTGGCGAGCTGGCCGTGCAGTTCGCGGGCACTCTGGGTGTAGAGCAGGTAATCCACCGGTAGCGGGGTATTATCATCCAGGGATTCTTCAATGAGGCTAATGTCAGCTTCGGCGATCTCCATGCGTAGATCCCATGCATCCACGCTGGCGATCTCCGCCATGACTTCCCCGGCTTGGAGAAATGTGCCATTTTTCAAATGCACGTCTTTGGTCATCACGATGCCATCCAGGGGCGAGCGCAGTTGCGCCAGCTCGATCTCCATCTTCAGTCGTTTCTCCATCTCGGCCTGGGCCTGGGCATCCAACATGGCCATGCGTGCCAGAGCTTCTTTGCCCTGGGCTCGCTGCCGCTCAGCTTCAGCCTCCAGGCGTTTACGTGCCTGCGTGGTGGTGTCTAGCTCACTTTGCAGACGCCGGGTGTCCAGTCGGGCGATGATTTGATTTTTGGTTAGGCGGTCGCCCTCCCGCACCAGCACTTCTTCGATCCGGCCCGGTGCCTCAGCGGTCACGAGAGCCCTTTTTAGTGGCAGCAGTGTGCAGTCACCTTCCACCCGCACCTTCATGGGCCATAGGGCGGCGAGGATCACCAGACCGGTCAGAAGTGTGGTTTTGAAAACCCAACGTCGTTTGCGTGTGGACGAGACTTCTTGCTGCCAGCGGCCTACCTTCGCCAAAGATTTACCAAAAGGCATGGCTTGATGAGCCAGGGCGGCATTCAGTGATTTTCCCGCTAAACTCGCCAGCCACTGCGCCAGTGCCAGGGCAGGCGGGCGTGGATCTCCTGGGCTTCCAGCCGTACCAAAGCTCGCAGCGTCCGTGCTCTCACACAGCAGGCTACCCAGCACACGTCCCTCGGCCCCATCTCGCAGAGGAACCAGGGCTGCAGATTGCATTTGGCTATCCAAAAAGTAAGGCTCCTCGGCTGCTAGCACCACCCAAGGCTGATCCTTGGCCTGGCGGGCAACAAAGGCCAACATCTCTGTGACCAGACGGCTGCGTTTATCCACCGATTCCTGGCCTGAGATGGCCACCACTCGCCAGCGATCTCCTTCACGCACCAGGATGCTCACGCGGTTGATGCCTAACAATTCACGTGCGTGCGCCGTCGCCAGCTTGGCCCCCGTCTCCGCATCCAGCACCCCGGTCAAATCGGAGGCCAGTTGCAGCAGCCGTTGTTGCCGCTGGCTTTGGGCTCCCAGCTCGCGCAATTGACGCGAGCGCAGACGCGGCCCCAACTCCGTCATCAGGGCCTGGATCATCAGTGCCAGCTCGGCCAGTTTCTTCGGGTCGCTCTGGGCAGGGAACCACAGTTGTACAGCTCCCAGATGATCATCGCCACTGCGTAAAGGGGCACCGATGATGGCATGTGGCCCCAGGTTCACCAGGACTCCCGGAGTCACCGGGCCTTGATCCGGTGGGGACGGCATCAGCACCAGCGGCTGTGACGAAAGGATGATTTCCGTCGCCGCCCGCAGCGCCTGCTGGCGTTGCTCTGTCTCTGGAGCGCCCGCCGCCGCCTCGACATGGAGACCTGCGCCTAACCGCAAGGAGATCTCTTGGCCTGATCGCTGCGCTACCAACCACATGGCCCCTCCTAAAGCCTCGGTCGCCCCGGCCAATCGTTGCAAAATGGCCTGATAAATGTCTGCCTCACTCGCATTCTGTCCGGCGATCTTGGACAGCTCCGCAGAGAGGGCCTGCAGTGCCTGCTGTCGTTCTGGGGAAGGGGGCGGCATGAACAGGTTTAGCGTGGGTTTTTCACGGCTTGGGGCTGACGGCGGCTGCGGTCAATGCGGATGCCTTGGCGCTCCAGCAGGCTGCCACTCACTAGGGCAAGCTGGGTGGCCGCCTTGTTGTAATCCGCCAGCGCTGCAATCTGGCGCGTGCGGGCATCCACCACATCGCGCTGGGCCTTCAGCACATCAAAGGTGCGCGCCACGCCTTCGCCCAGCCGTTTCTGCTCCGTCTCCAGCAGCCGATCTCCCAGGCGCACGGATTCGCGGGTGGAGTCCAGTCTCGCCTTGGCTGCCTTCACTTGTGCGATGACGGTATCAATTTCCACCGATACATTCAGCTCCGATCTCGCAATGTTCAGGATCGCCTGCTGTTCACGACTGGCCGCCACGGCGCTGTTGGCCTTCGCGGTGCGATTGCCTAACGGAATGGAAAACTGAAATCCCACCTGGGTGTCGTAGCCCTGGCGGTCAAAGGCCCGTTGATACGCGCCGCTACGGTCGCCGCTCAGACCATTCGCGGTTAGTGTTGCCTGGAGATCCAGCCGGGGCAGCAGTTGATTACGGGTGTATTTGACAATGATGGCCTGTTTTTCAGCCTCCTCGATGGCCGCCCGGTGATCCGGCCGTCTGGCCAGTGCCGATTGCAAAAGTGTGTTCCGCTCGGTGCGTGGGGCGATCATGGGCAGCGAGTCCCGAGGCAGAAAGATCAGCCCGCCCCCTTCATCCAGAGAACTCAGGATCTGGCCTTTGATATTGCGCTGTTTTTCTACGGCAAAGCTGAGGGCTGAGATCACCTCTTCACGCGCCACCGCCACGGCTACTTCCGCCTCCTGCACATCCGCCGGCGAGAGCAGCCCAGCTTCCAGCCGCTTTTCATTTTCGCCCACCAGTTTTTGGGCAAAGATCACCACATCCCGCTTCACCGCCAGATTTTCGACGGCGAAAATCAGGTCATAATATTCCAACATCACTTGGGCGATGGCTCGCTGCAGCCGCACTTCCCATTGATGATCGGCGATGGCCTCATTCCTTCGGCTCACTCGAACCTCGGCCAGATTCAC
Organism: Prosthecobacter dejongeii; assembly: GCF_014203045.1. Lineage (NCBI taxonomy): Bacteria > Pseudomonadati > Verrucomicrobiota > Verrucomicrobiia > Verrucomicrobiales > Verrucomicrobiaceae > Prosthecobacter > Prosthecobacter dejongeii. The sequence goes on along the minus strand of NZ_JACHIF010000001.1, from coordinate 240,337 downwards.
GCTGGGGCCGAAACCCCGCAGTAGGGGCTGCGTCAGCGTCACCCCCACCGCCGCTGCATATTCAGGGTAAAAAATGGCCGGTGGCTGCTGGCGGTTCAGGTCATTGCGAAATTCACCCAGGCTGGCAAAAAGACGGTATTGAGTGCCTAGCGGCAGCAGGCCCTCGATGCCCGTCTGGCTCAGAAAGCTCTGCTGCTTGAACATGTTCGGCTCATCCAGCGGCACGAAGCTGCCGCCTGTCTGCACATACTCCAGGGCATTCTGCGGCAGGTTGGATTCCCGCCAGGTGGAGTTCAAAAAGTAGGCCGGTTCAAACTTGCCCCAGGCCGCATCCGTTTGCGCATCTGCCACAGCCCAGTTCAGCCACTCGATCTTCACATCCAGGCTCTTTTCCAGCACCTTGTGCAGCGCCTCGTCCATCGTCAGATAACTCGGCTGCAGCCCCAGCGTCTCCTCAAACGTCTGCGCCCGCAGGCCTGAGATCAGGCATACGCAAAGGGTGAAAAACAGCAGCGAGCGAAGCACAGGTGCAAAGTGGGGCAGCAAGGCCGCATTGCAAGCAGGCGCATTCGCCGCAGGATGACACACAGGATAAAACTGGATACATCATGTCTTGGTGATTGACCCTGGGGGCTGGCTTCGTTTGGAATGGCCTGCGTTATGCGTCATCCTATCCTTTCTCTCCTCACTGCCCTGGCCATGGGCACCACCGCCGCTGCTGAAGTGGCCTATGAATTCGCCCCGAATTTCATCACGCCGCCTCCTGGTAAGGAAACCATCGGCAATGGCCATGGCGAAATCGCCTGTGACAGCGCGGGCAACTTTTACGTCAGCGTCCAGGGCCCGGAAAACAAAGACGCTGGCGTGCAGGTCTATGGCGCTGATGGCAAGTTCGTCAAAGCCCTCAAGCTACCCAATTCCCTCCATGGTTTTGTTATCCGCAAGGATGAGGGCGAGGAATACATTTTCGCCGCCGTTCTCGGTGAGAAAAAAGTCATCAAGGCCAAGCTGGACGGCACCGTCGTCCTGGAAATCCCCACCAGCGCATTCCCCGAAGGCAAAGCTGGCCCGAAAGGTCTCGCCCTAACCAACTGTGATGTCGCTCCCAACGGTGATATTTATGTGGTGGACGGCTACGGCCAGAGCTGGATCTTTGTTTTTGATCGCGCAGGCAAATACAAGACCGTCTTTGGCGGTCCTGTGGAACCCCTGAAGCTGGCGAATACGCACAAGATCTTCATTGATCGCCGTTTTGAACCTGCCCGTATTCTCGCTTGCGACCGTGGCAACAATCGCCTCTTGCACCTGGACCTTGCAGGCAACCTCATCAGCGTCATCGCCAGCGAAGGTCTGCGCCGCCCCAGCAGTGCCTCCTTCCATGGCGACCTCATGTGCGTGGCTGAAATCGCCGGACGAGTGAGTGTTTGGGACAAAGAGGGCAAGCAGGTTGCTTCCCTGGGCGTGAATGATACGCCTGGCCAAACGAATACCCCCAAAGTGACCCCGCCAGATTGGAAGCAGGGCACTGTCACTTCTCCTCACGGTATCACCTTTGACAACCAGGGTAACATCCTGGAGACCGAGTGGAATGTCTTTGGCCGCGTGCTGCGCTGGAACAAGAAATGAGCCATCGGTCTCTCATTCTTTTTATTCTCGCAGGGGGTGCCGTGATGGCCCCCCTGTTTGCTTTCGGCCACGCCTGCGAGTTCCTCGTCGCGCGGTTGGAGGTCAAAAACGGCACGCTTCAGTTGGAAATCACGGCGGACTATGGCGGCAACCCGCTCCTTGCCGATGAAGCCGCTGCCCGTGAGGCTCTGCGAAAAATTCTCCAGGTCCGCTCAAAAGGGCAGGGGAGAACCCTGGAAGAACTCTCCCCGCTGAAGATGGAACGCCGCACCGATTGGGACCCCCAGGCCCCTACCGCTTTCGCACCTGCTCCTGATGGGCAGCCGCACCAACTCCTAACCGCCCTCTGGCAGTGGCGAGCCGATGTGGCTGACCTCACCCTGGCCGTGCCAGAGGGCAGCCTCCACGATGTCTTGCTATGGACACGGGACGAACACCTGCCTGGAAAACAAGCCAAGTGGATGATGCTCATCGAAGGCGAAAGCACACCGCAGATTTCCATTTCACGGCCTGCTTCCTGGAAATGGTTGTCCTGCATCGCATTCATCGCTGTAGGATTAGGTCTCTGGCTCTGGCGCAAGTCTCACACATCCAGGCTTTCCTTTTCAGCATCGCTCAGGTAATTCACCCGCATGGCTGTTTCCATCACTGTTGATTATGAAGGCGGACTTCGTTGCCGCGCCACCCACGGTCCTTCCCAGAACCAGTTTGTCACGGATGCCCCCGTGGACAATCACGGCAAAGGGGAATCCTTTTCCCCCACGGACCTCGTCGCTACCGCGCTGGCCACCTGCATGGCTACGGTCATGAACATCAAAGCCCAGCAAAAGGGGTACGACCTTGTGGGCATGAAAGTCAGTGTGGAAAAACACATGAGTGAGGATTCCCCTCGCCGCATCGTGCGCCTCCCCATTGTTATCGAAATCCCCTTTCCCGAAAGCCATCCCGACCGCAAGATCCTCGAGGCCACGGCTCTCGCTTGCCCGGTGCATCACAGCGTGCATCCAGACATTGATAAGCCAGTGTCGTTCGTCTGGAACGGCTAACGTGCGAAAAGTATCAGAGCCCGTGCCTTTCACCGAGAAAGACCACGGGCCAGGGGCACGATTCCTCTGTTGATCATGAATCGCCGCACCCTTCTCCAGCAAACGTCCGCCCTTGGGATCACCACTGCCTTTTCTTCTCTCAGCCGGCTGCGTGCTGCAGATCAGGCGGGTAAAAAGCTCAAGGTCGCCGTTGTGGCCTTGGGCCGTGGCATGGCGCACGTGCAAGCACTCTTGAAGCTGCCAGATGTCGAGATTGCCTACCTCGCGGAGACCGATTCCAATCGCCTGGAAAAGGGCCTCAAAGTGGTGGCGGATCAGCAGGCCGTCTCCTGCCAGGGCGTGAAGGACTTCCGCAAAATCCTCGAAGACAAATCCGTGGATGCCGTCTTCATCGCCACGCCGAATTTCTGGCACACTCCCATGGCCATCCTCGCCATGCAGGCAGGCAAACACGTCTATGTGGAAAAACCCGGCAGCCAGAATCCTGGCGAAGCTGAGGCCCTGGTGGCCGCAATGAAAAAATACGATCGTGTCGTGCAGATGGGCAATCAGCGCCGCACCTGGATGAAAGAGGCCATCGAAGCCCTGCACGGTGGCGTCATCGGTCCCGTCCGTTACGGCCGTGGGTTTTACTACAACTCCCGCAAAGAAGTCGGGGCACCTGTACAGCCTGCACCTGCTGACATGGACTGGAACCTCTGGCAGGGGCCCGTGCCGGATGATGCCAAGCATGACATCAAAAAATACGCTCACTACGACTGGCACTGGCTCTGGCACTGGGGCAATGGCGAGCTGGGCAACAACGGCATCCACACCCTCGATATCCTGCGTTGGGGCATCAAAGGTGATTATCCTCTCAAGGTGACCTACAATGGTGGCCGGTACTTTTATGATGATGTGCAGGAAACCCCAGACACCGGCACCGCCGTTTATGACTTCGGCCATGCAGGCATGAGCTGGGAGTGCAGCAGTTGCCATCCCCGTGCAGCGGAAAAACCTTTGTCTGAGGTCGTCTTTTATGGTGATAACGGCACCATGGGCATCGGTCGAGATTCCTGGACGATTTATGACCCGAAAGGCAAAGAAATCAGCCAAGGCAAAGGCGCCGGCGGTGGTGACCCGGCCCACATGGGCAACTTCCTCGATGCCATTCGTGGCAAGGCCAAGCTCAACAGTCCCATTGATGAAGGGCAGAAGAGCACCATGCTTTGCCACCTGGGTAATATTGCCTACCGAACCAACACCGTCGTCCGTTGCGATCCGAAAACAGGCCGCATGATCGATAACCCCGAAGGTGAAAAACTGTGGACGCGTGAATACCGCGCAGGTTGGGGGCTTTAAGGCTTCTCTAGCGGATTGTCCCACTCCACCACAAACCCTGTCGAGACCTTTTTGGGCAGGGGAGTGGTGGTTGCAGCGGCATCATTCCAGCCCCCTGGTTTTTCAAAAGGGAGTGAAGAGACGAACTCCAGGCGAGCTTCCTGATCAGGGGCTATATCGAGGGGTTCCGTCTGCCCATCCATGTGGCGACCCCACGCCGTGAATTGCCAGCGTTCTCCGGTGACCCATTGCCAGGGACCCTTTGCAGGTCTTTGGCCGCCCAGGTAGATCTGTTCTGCGTAGCTCGCCATGTTTTGCAGAAACCACCCGTACTCTGTGGGATCTGTGATTGTGACAAGGTGTCCTCCCAGCGTCTCGGCCATTTTCTGTGCCTGCTCCCAGTCTCCCGTAAACGGGATGAACTGATAACGGTGTTTTTTAAAGGAGAGCTTGGGACTGGCGCTAGGCCCTTCCTGATGATCCCACTCCACTAAAAATCCATTTTGGAAATGAGCCCCCACTGGATGCCGACTCTCTGGCCGATTGTCCCATCCCCCTGGAGGAACAAAAGCGGCATAGGTGACGAGATGGAGACTGTTTTCGGGCAGCGAATTCGCACCGACTCTATCTTCATTCAAAGCGGACTCTCCACTCACCGTCTTGGCCCAGGCCTCATGATCCCAGGTTTCGCCTGTGATCCAATACCAGCGGTTGTTTTCTCCACGTCGCCCACCTAGCCAGAGGCCCGTGTTTGTGCGGGTAAGAAAGGTGCGCAGAGCCCACTCAGATTCCTCAGGCGTGGTCAGAGTGGCTAGGTGGCCACCCATCGCCTCAGCGTAAGTTTTCGCCTCCAGCCAAGTGAAGGCCCCGCGAATGAATTGATATCGGTGTCCACCAAAATTCAAAACTTGGATAGGCGCATCCTGGATGCTGCTGGCAGGCATTTCACTGGCCACTAGGGATGTCCCTCCCGGCATTCTTGCCCGCGTCATGGCTTCCTTCAGCGTTAACTTATCCACGGGCAGATACTCCACTTGATCCACCGTTAGATTGGTCGTGGGGTGGAATCTCAGGGCTAGCTGGGCCGCTGAGGGATTCGGGTCTGCCACGTCGAAAAGAACCATTTCATTGAGGGCCACGATCAAGCGCCCTCCCATGCGCCAGAGCCAGTAATCATGGGTTAGTCCCTCCACGACAATGTCATCTCTCTCATCCAGCTTTAACGGAGATAGGCTTTCATGTCGGCGATAATAAGACATCACGGCATGCTGGCTGGAAAAGTTGACATGAAGATCGGAACCATCCTCATAGTACATCACCAATCCTGCGCCTGTGCTGCTACGATGAGTGCCACGCACATGCAGCGCGGCTGCTCGGCTGGCAGTGCCTAACCGCCACTCTTTGGGGCGGGGTAACAAATAGCCTTTCTCCATCCTCTCTAGCTTTGCCACGTCGTCCTTCAGGGGCGGCTCTGTCAAAGCATCGGTCCAGGCAGAGGCTGAATGGATGGTTAGGCTAGGCGAAAGAGGGGCGATGCTTTGACTCAGCCGGGCCTGTTGCAAGGCTTTTTCTTCGGTCAATCCATTCAGGTTGATAAACTCGATTCCGCTGAATGCTTCACCCGTATAAATCCCACAGATCCCCTGAGCGAGCCCTTCATCCATCACCACTGGATACTGAGTCTCATTGACTCGCACGTAAAATTTATTTCCAATCGCCCAGAGCTCCAGTGTGTAAGGCATTCCTGGGAGAATCGGTGCATTCAAAGCATGGTTCAGGATGACTCGAATGTTACGCTGGTCTGGCCAGGGCTCTCGGCGAAAATGCGCTAGTTCCACTTCGTTTCTATCATTCAACATCAACTGGTAAGTCTGCAAATCAGTCGGGGTTTGCCGCTTGCGAATTTGAAGTTGTCCATGCTTGTCATGGGCGCGACGAAAGCGCGCTCTTACGCCCCAGTTCTTTCCCTCCGTATTGCTTGGAGAAAGGGTGAAGGGGCGGGTGGGGGTGATCCACGGACTGCCGGGTATTTGGGTCAGATTCTGTTGGTGCTCTTTAGGCAGGTTGAGAATCTGTTCCGCCACGGGCACCCATGTCCCTGGTGGGTACTCGGCTTGGCTAGACAACACGGCCTCGGAAGCTTTGCCTAACTTTGTTTGCTCAAAAGGCAATGCTGTGCGTGGGGCTTCCTTCCCGGTCATGTCACGCAACTCAATGCTTTTAAACTCACCCATCCGTTTCAGTGCCTCCCCTTCGCTCAAACCTTCAAGATTGATCACTTCCACATCGCGGAAGCCATTTTGGGCAACGTCGTAAAGCTTCATATCGGTGCCTAATCGGGGCTCCTTACTTAGATCAAGACGATACGTGACTGTTTGGCCGTTGAGCTGAGCGATGAGAAGATCTCCGATGGCAGAAAAGGCCATGGTGAATTCCTCCCCACTTTTGGGGATCGGCATAAAAAAACGTTTCAGCTCCGTTTGACTGCGAGTCTTTGGATCATTCCTCCGGAGGATCAGGCAATCCCCATTCGGGAAGATGCTATATCCAGCGCTGTCTGCAAAGCGCAGCAAGAGTTGAGGAGCGACGACTTTTTCAGGCGATCGCTTGAACCGCACTCGCACCCCTGCATTTGAAGTTGGGGGCCCAGTTACGGGTGCAATGACAATGGGGGGATTTACCGTCACCCAGCCGTCCTGAGATACCGAAACATTATCAGCACTTTGCATGCGCTGCTGAATGTTGACCCATTGCCCAGGAGGAAAGGTGAAGGGCGGCAATCTACTCTCTCTGGAGCTCGTTGGTGGGGCCACAGAACCGAGGGTCAAAACCCAGGCCGCGATCATTAGAAGGCTGGCCCCGATACACAGTCCCCATTTCCAGACTTTGGTGAGCTTTCTTGCATTTGATGATCCTTTGACGGACGTGTCATCACTTGTGTGAGGCGATGCCTCACCGGACCTCAATCGGGCTGAAGAGCCGCTGGGTGACAAATGGCGAAGTTCAGTGATGTCCTTTCGAAAATCTGTGGCCGAAGAATAACGCTGCTCACGATCCGTCTGTAAGGCCCGGTCCACAACGGCATCCAATCGCTCATCAATCTGAGAAACCAGTTTTGAGGGATGTTGAAAGCGACCTCTAGGCACGTGGCCCGTCAGCATTTGGTAAAGCATCACTCCCACCGCATACAGGTCAGATCTTTGATCCACTTTGGTGCCCGGCACGAAGACCTCTGGCGCTATGTAATCTGCCGTGCCTAAGGCCCAATCGCTTCCAGTGAGAAGACTACCCTGTAAATCCAATGTGCGGGCTAGACCAAAATCGGCGACTTTGACGCGGCCTTTCTTGTCCAGCATCACATTGGAGGGCTTAATATCCCGGTGGATGATGCCCTCCTCATGGGCGAAGGCCAATGCGTCACACACATCATGGACGATCTTCAAAGCCTGTGCAGGTGCCAATCTGCCTTGAGCCGCGATCATTCGCGCGACATCCGTCCCCTCGATGTACTCCATGACAAAGTAGAGAAGCCCGTCTTCCGTTTCCCCTGTATCATACACAGCAACGATATTTGGATGGCTCAACTGCGCCATCACCCTCGCTTCTCGCTTAAACCGCTCTAAAAACAAACTGTCAGCTTCCCCCAATTCCTTGGGGAGTACTTTAATCGCAACTTTTCGGTTTAAAGACTTCTGGATTCCTAGATAAACGGCACCCATCCCACCGCGAGCCAGAAATTCGATGGACTCGTACTGTGTCAGCACCCGCTGCAGATCATCCACTTCCGGGGGACACCAGTCCTTCAGCGCGGTGGGGCGCTGCGCTTGTGTTTGGCCAATCGCCGCTGCGAAGAGATTTTGAACTTCGCTATCCGAAATGATCAATGTGGATGATTTTTCTTCACCTAACCCCGAGGGTGAAGTCTTGGGTGAAGTGCCTTCAGGCTCATCCATGCGATAAGGGCCGAAAGAGGGGACTTAGGGGCAGATAAATGACGGAATACGATCAGCCTATTCTCCCGATTTTTAGACTAGGATCGGCTTGCTAAAGGATCGACCCCTCAGAGCCATCCACATCCAGCTCACGCACTCGTTTGCGATCACGTTCCGTTTGCACCGCTGTGCGCAGTTTTTCACGCACTGCTTCAACTCCCGGAATCGCCTTGATCGCTACATGGGGGCTGCTCGCATCCGACGTCACTAAAGTCAGGTTACCAAGACCTAAAAGACGCAAAAACAGCGGCTGATCCATGGCATAGTCCTTTACTCGGAAAAGCTCCAACTCATCCAGCTTACGATTTAAAATCCCGCTGCTGATCTTCAGGCGCTGAGTGGTCAGTTCATAAGAAGTACATTTCGTCACCCACCACCGGACCACCCACATTAATAAAGGGATCACTAGACCCAGGGCCGATAGTCCGGCCGTGAATGCTGCGCCGACCACGCAGCCCACTGCGATCAAAAGGCAGAAAAAATAATACCAAAAATGGACCCACTGCGACGTGTGCCCTTGCCAGAGTGTGGTTTCAGCAGGTGTGTTGGCCGAAGGAGGTAAGGAAGTGGACATGACACAAATGAAAATTCAGCTCCACAACCTACGATGAAAGCAAGGGCAAGCCACGACTCTTTCTGGAAATAGCAAAGATGTATTTAGATTGCGTGTAATATGCGAGCTAACACATTTATAACAGCTTCACATCAATAGCCAAAGAACGGTTGCGTTCCCATTTTGCCACCCAACCCTCATTCCTTCGACGTTACGTTGCCAATGAATTTTGCGTCTGGTGGGTATTGGAAAAACCTTTGTTTAAAAACGGGGTAAATCTTTACGCTTGGTTTTATGTCAAGAATTTTGCATGATACTTGCTGCGTTGCAGGATGGAGTCATTAGAAATCAGATCCTTGCAAAACGAAATTCATTTAATTTGAATTTAAAAAATATTTTCCATATTAATTTTAAATTTCCACGCAACGTTTTTCCATCAAACCAACAGTTAAACCGCATCAAAAAGGCAGCATGAGGGAGAAAATGTCGCAATTTATCTCAGGTTGACAAAAGGAGCGCTTAAATTTGACAATCCTTGTGCACTCCATATAATGCGAGCGCTTGATAGAAACTAAAACCTAAAATTATTTACTAATTCTCATTTTTGAGATAAACTGTTTGCTAAAAGAACTTTTGGTCTAAATTATCAAAGCAATCCATTTCGTGTGTAACCTGAGAAGCCAAGTCACGTACTGCACAGTATGACATCCATTTTGATACGTCTTTTAACGCTCCAAGCGGAGAATGTGATCCCCGAGATCATATGGGCGCTATTGGCCATCTATGCTCTGAGCGTGCTCGTCACCATCACCAGTGTGTGGGCAACTTTTAAAAGTGTTCAGGTTCGGTTTCTTTGGATTCTACTTGTCGTTTTCGTCCCCTTTCTAGGAATTTTCGCACATTGTGTTCACTCTTTGACGCTTGCGGACACCACTTCGTTGAAACAATTTGGCTTTTTCTCCAAGCGGTCAGCATAAAGCAAAGCCCCGAGGTCCCGACTCATTTTTAAATTTATGGCAATGCATCACAATCTGCTATCTCATGTCTCTGGGCGTTTATTGCGCAATGCAGGGATCGCTTGCTCAATAGCGGCAGCGTTGAGTTTTTCTTCATCTCTGGCAGCGGATCCAACGCTTCCTACGGAGGTGGATCAATCGGCAGGCTATTTCCCAACGATCGCTGAAGATACGCTTCTAAGGGGAGCTAACGACTCAAGAAGTTTAGGAATTGGATTCGGCCCAGATCAGGTCGAGGGTCCTGACACCCGTGGTTTGGTGGCGACGGACCTCTTTCGGTATTATGATAATTCACCTGATTTTTATCAGAGGAATCAAGACTTCTTCCGACCCATCAACAAAACGTTGGGTGTTTTTACCCACCACGATGCATTCACTGCGGAAACGAACCAGCTCTCTCAAGCGTCGTTTACAGTGGACGGCAGCTTCAATATCCTCACCCGTGAATTCAATCCTGAATTGGCTCACATCAAAGCAGGGCCTCTGTATTTCGACGTTCTCTGGGCTGGCGCAGGTTTGATTTACTCTGATTTTAATGGCGAGCTGCCTGGTACTGAGAATGAAGACGGCTTCGCTGCCTTTGTGGAAGTGGGCGTCAGAGGATTGGTGAGGCTTTCTGATTCCATCTACCTTTCCGTGGTGGCAAACCTCATCTATTTGCCGCTGGAAAACGAGTTGGCTTTCCGTCTTGGCAATGCTGCCAACCCGGGGCTTTTGCTTCGCTTTAATTTGAGTGAGCAATGGGGTGAGTGGGAAGTTCTATTCTTTAACGAATTTGTGGGTCGTTCTGGCCTTGATATTTTTGTGGACGCTGATTCACCGGCCGAAGATCGCTCGGGCCGATATTCTTTCGGGTTCCTTTCAGATCGTCAAAATGATTTCTACAGCAGCGATCTGGCGTTTTTCACGAACACCGTCGGCTTTTGGGCATCCCGTCCAGTTTTCGAAAATCAGTGGCGGTTAGGATTCGGCATCGAGCATGCTGATTTCTGGACCAGCTTCTCCTTTGATGATCACGGCACCCGAGACAATCTTCGTCTTTGGATGCAATACGAGGGCTCAATCATTCCTTTCGCTCCACGCTTCAGCTACGAGTACATTTCCAACGACGGCTACCGCAGTCTCATTCATCTTCTGGAGATGCAGCTTACGGGCCGTCTGACCGAAAACGTCAACTGGTTGGGTTCTGCCGGTTACGCATTCAGAACTGGGGATACTCCAGAGGCGAATGACTTCATTTGGAGATTCGAACTCGACCACACCATCACTCGCTCCACCCGCCACATGCTGAGCCTCGGTGAAGGGTATCAGTACAACGAATTTCAGTCAGATACCCGCACTTCTCGTTATGTCCGTTATGCTGTGGATCAGCGAATCACTTCCAAATTCAATGTGGATGCCTTCGTGCAGTATGCAGAAAATGAGGCGTCGGTGAATGATCGGTTCCCTGTCCGTGACCGTTTCGGTGCGGGAATGAACCTTTCTTATTATCCCCTCGATTTCACGGCTATTCGCGCTTTGGCCATGTATGAGCAGAGTGACCAATCTTCCACGTCGGATGATTCTGCCCGCTGGTTGTATCGCGTTGAGGTTAATCAGCAGCTCAGTCACCGTTTGACAGGCAACGTATTTTATCAATACGAAGAGATGAACAGCGATGTCAGCCCCTTCACTGAACATTTCTTTGGTGTCTCCATGCGCCGCTATTTCTAATTTGTCTGCTCTACGCACGCCTCAGACCTCATTTCCAAATTAAGAAATCTATGAAAACTGCCAAATGGCCTTATAACATGAAATCAAACAGACTGACGAATGTCATCCCCGCTTTGGTGCTCGCTTCAACACTGTCCTCTTTGGCAGGTGATCCTAAAGGTGTGGTTGAGCCAGCTCCGCCCGCGCTTCAGACGAATCGCGATATTCCCGCTGACTTTCATAAGTACTTCGGTCAGCGCGTGAATAGCTGGCGTGACCGTGAGCGCATGATCGCTAAGCTGGACATGGATGCCGACATGAACCATGACGGCACCATCAGTAATACCGATCCTGCAGACAACGGTGCTTTCGAAGCAACACCTCCAGGAATGATTCTGGGTGTGGGTGAGCGCACGCGTGTTGTGATCCGCTTGATTCCTTATCGTGTGGATTTCGACGGCGAAGTGGTGGTCACCATGGAAGTTGAAGGTATCAATCGTTCCGTTAAAACCGGTGAATTTGCTTCTTTCGACGAAGAAATCGCTTCCATGGGGCACATCCGCGTGTGGAAAGATGCTTCTAAGAAGCAGCTTCTGCTAGATTCCAGGGATCCAAGCAAACGTGTGGTGGAATTTGCGACCCAATACAAAACTTATCCTTACAATCTTCCCCTCGAAGTTCCTCGTTTTGTGTTTGTGGAAGGCGTTTCCTCTTCCCCGATCCACACTGGGGATGTTCGCTTGCTCATCACCTGCTCCCACCGTGCTATCGGTGAAGGTCCTTACACGGCCGATCTGACTTCGGGCAAAACATCTGCCAAGGCTCCAGAGCCAGCTCCAGAAAAGAAACCGCTTTTCAAGAGCTTCCGCACAAGTTTTGACCATATACTGTTCACCGTTCAGCCGAAGCCATCTCCAAAAGAATTCATCAACGGCAACAACGAAGGAGTTTGGGTGAGTCCGTCCGGAGGTTATTAATTTGTTTTAGATCTTTAAACTTTGAGGAGGATTGATAAATTTTTGTCAATCCTCCTCCGTATTTATACACCACACCCTCGTTGGTTTAGATTTAGACTGCCCGTGATGACGTTTACCCGTTTTAATTCCCCTTTGAGACTTTGCGGAATGCTGTTGCTTTTGGGGCTGCTTCCTCAGTGTGCAACAGAACCTACCGAAGACTTGCCCCCCGTGGCGCCCAGAACTCCGACTGCGCCGACAGCTGCTGCGCGTCCTGTTTTCCAGGTCGGTGATCAATTGGAGCTCTTCGTGAAGGAGGATTTGACTCTGAATGGCAGTTATCTGGTTCGCGAAGGTGGGTACATAGTCATTCCACGGGCAGGGCGGATCAATGTGGCAGGTCTTTCCAGGGAAGAGGCTGAGCCACGGGTGCGGGAATTTCTTCAGAAGACTCAGCTCAAGGAAGCTACCGTGATTGTTGAGCGCACACCTGGCGTCGCTAGTGGCACAGGTGCCGTAGGTGCAGGGCCTACGGGTGTGCCTCGTGTCATGGTTTTTATCACAGGCAGTGTTCCACGTACAGGTGCCCATGCCATTCCTGCGCCAGCGGGCAAATCCGTCGGCGTTTATGAAGCTTTGCTCATCAGTGGTGGCCTGACGAAATTTGCCACTCTAGATAAAATCGAAATTTTCCGATATGATGCCTCCGGCCGTCGCCGCAAATCGGTCATTGATATGCGGCCAATCATGAAGGGGGAGGCCGATGATCCGCCGATTTCAGAGGGCGATATCATCAACGTGCCGGAGAAAGTCTTCGGTTTCTGATCACTTTTTTGGGACGTTTCTGCCTACCCGGTTTATGGGAGTGACTGTTGCGATTTGAGCAAGAGTCTTTCCCTCTCAGGTGGCCTTCCACGCTATGAATTCTAAAGCAAATAATTCCGGTTCCAAAAACTCCAAGCTCGATAGTTCCGTCATCGTACGGGTCATCCTGGGCTATGAAGAGTACTGGCGCTTGATGCTGATTCTTTTGATGAACGGGGTTCTGGCTGCGACCTGTTATTTCGTTTACGCCAGTGCGGCTTATCAGTCGCAATCCTTGGTGCGGGTGAATTCGTTCATCGTTGCCAATGACGCAGCACAGGGGCTGCCGGACGGAGACCGCACTTATCGTCAATTGAGGGCTCTTTCGGATCAGTTGATGTCGGGTTATTTGGTCTTGGAAGCTGCGAAGAAGATAGGAATCGCCGATTCAAAAACGACGTATGATTACCTGCGCGAGACCACCCTCAGGGTGTGCCGCGTGACCATGCTTGATCAGAGTCACTTGGAAATTTTGATTGTCTCATTATCGCCGGATGTAGTCCGAGATATGCCCAAGGCCTTGGTTGAAGTTTTTGAGGAAGTTCGTCTCAAGATGCGGGATGAATATCGCCAGCAGGCCATCCAGCGTTATGCCCAGGAAATCAATGAGGTGCGGAAAAAGGTCACGGAGCAACTCGATAACAAACTGAAGTTTGAAGAGCAGAGCGCGCTAGCCAGTGCGCAGATCGAAATGGAACGCTTGAGCAATATCCCTGTGGATATTGTGAGAACCAAATACCGTCTCAAGGAGCATGAGGAAATCAGTGCTGTTTTGGCTCAACAGGGAAATGCGCTGGATGTGGTGGGTAAGCTTTCGCTGGTGAGTAATTTCACTGATAGCGAAAAAGATCCTCTCGAAGCAGGAAGAGTGGTCCGTAAAGCAGGGGGTGCTGCACCTTTCACCTTCAGTAGCCCGAGCACGGATAAAAAAGTGACTCAACTTGTCGTGCAGCCGAACATGGTTGATGGCTTAAAGCCGTGGCAAGAATTGGAAAAAAACAAGCGGGCACTGGAGGAAAAGATCCGCTTTGCTCGCTTGAAATTCCTGGATGGACATCCCGAAGTCCAAAAGCTGGTGGAAGAATTGAAACAGGTCGAGGCAGGTCTCGAAATCGAATTGAAAGTGGCTCTATCTGCTTTTGAGTTGGAGAAGGATCGTCTAGCTGAAAAAGTTCAAGAGTTGGAGACCAAACTTCCAGAATATCATAAATCCACGAAGACCTTCGATGTGAAGAAGCAGGATTATGACTTGTTGGAAAAAAGCCAGCTTGCTTGGGATAAAGCTTACGAAAAACTCAGTCAGCGAGTTGAAAGTCTGGAGTTTGATTCAGACAGCTCATCCCTGACTTTGGAGTTCCGTGGATTCACAAATTTGCGCGATGGCGTCCCGATCTCTCCCAACAAATCCAAGCTACTGATGTTAGGGTGTCTGTTAGGTGTAGGACTGGCAGGAGGTGTTCCATTCTTGCTGAAGCGTTTTGATAGTTCCGTGGTGGAGCTCAATGAGTTTGAAGGCACACTTGGTATCAACGGCATTGGTTTGGTTCCTTTGAGCGACCCCAAAGTTCTGGAACAACTGAACCGTTCTCCCACCATTGGTTCAACGGTGCCGAACGCACTTTTGGAGAATTTCCGTCTCATTCGAAGCAGTATTTTGCTCAATAAGAGCCCCAAAGGTGATGGGCGCGTGATCATGATCACAAGCGCACGGCCTAGTGAGGGGAAAACCACTGTGTCCTCTAACATCTCTTGGGCATTTTCCTCCCTGGGTGAACGCACGCTGTTGATTGATTGTGACCTTCGCCGAGGTCGCGTTCATCAAGTGGTGGATGCCTCAAATGCTGTGGGGATGACGGATTTGCTTACTGGCAGAGCTTCACTTGATGATTGTATTCAAAAGGCAGCGGCGGACAATCTTTGGACCATTTCACGTGGTGCCGTTGTTCCTGGAACCACTGAATTGCTGAATTCGGGTGTTTTTGCGGCCATCATCGAAGAACTGAAGTCGAAGTTCGACCGCATCATTTTGGATACACCTCCAGTACTGGGCCTGAGTGAAACAGCCTTTTTGCAGCACCATGCGGACGGAATCGTGGTGATTGTTCGTTGTGGTCACACCCTGCGTAAAGATGTGGAAGACGCTGTACAATCCCTCAAAAAACTGGGTGGTCACTTCTATGGTTTCGTCCTCAACGGTGTGGACTTCACCAAGCGTGCGAATCACTACTACTATTACTACTATTCATCCAGCTACTACGATTCCAACTGGGATGAGCCGCAGAAGAAGGTGATATAACGTTAAGTGATCACCGCTTCACGAAGCATGGTATCGACTGGAAAACGCCGCAATATGATTGCGTAACGCATCGTTTTTTCTTCCCTTTTTCCAAAGGAATCATCACAAGTTTCGATCTCTGATTTTATAATTCTATGAGCAATTCCAAGCCAAAACTTCATAATGCAATGTGGCCCGGACTGGTGGGCAAAGGTGACGCAGAAGGGCAAGAGCCACCGATCAGTCTTGAGCGCATGCTGGACCTGACTGCTGCGGCAGAAGTGAATGGACAGAAGTTTGAAGGCATTGACTACTTTTTGTTTCATCCGCACACGGACCCGAATGCGAGCGAAGATGAACTGAAGAAAATCGCGGATTTGATTGCGAGTAAAGGATTCGATGTCGGTTCATTGGTGGCTCCTGTTTGGCCGGGCACAGTGGGTGATTCCGCCATGGGGGATGATGCGGCCCAAGCCAAGTTTCTGGATGCCGTGAAAGTAGCTTGCCGAATTGCTAAAGTCTTTAATGAGCATGGCGTGCGGAAATACGGCGTCATCCGTGTGGACTCGGCTGAGTTTGGTGTGGCCAAATGGCGAGAAAATCCAGGGGCTAACACTGCTCGTATTGTTGATACTTTCCAGAAAGCTGCAAAAATTGCAGCGGATCATGGTGAGCGTTTAGCGGCCGAAGGCGAGATCTGCTGGGCTGGCATGCACTCATGGAAGGACATGCTGGATGTGCTGGAAGGCGTGGGTATGCCTGAATCATTTGGTTTCCAGGCCGACTTGGCGCATACCTACCTATACACTCTGGGTTACAATGCGCCGGAGCATGCCTTGGTGAAGGAAGGTTACAGCGATGCAGAATTCTGGACTGCGTATGCCAACATGACGGATAAGCTTCGTCCGTGGACGATTGATTTCCATGTGGCTCAGAATGATGGGCAGGTCCACGGTGCAGGCTCGCATGACAAGACGGGTAAACATTGCCCGGCTGACGATCCAAATGGCAAGTTAGACATCACCAAAGCTGCGGGTTACTGGCTGAAAGATGCCCAGAGCCGTGGCATCCAGCACATCTGCTGGGACGGGTGTATGTTCCCGAACGCCATGCTGGAAAAGGCAGATACTTGGAACAAGATCCTTGAGGCCATGATCAAGGTGCGTGATGCGCACGGCTGGCAGTGATTTCTAGTTTTTAGCAATGATGGCTTGGGAGGAAGATCACCTCCCAAGCCTTTTGCGTTTGATTTCGAGTTGTTCGTTTCCTTTTTGGGGCTTAGCAACTGATGCACGTATCTCAGGTATGTCTGACCTCCCCTTCCATTATGCCATTCATCAGGCAGTAGAGAAAGATCCTCGTTATCATCCTCATGCTTATGAGTTTGTGCGAGATGCTCTACATGTCGCGGTGAAGCATTTCCGTGAGGGGCAAGAAGACCAGCATGTCACCGGACAGGAAGTGCTCGAGGGGGTGAGACAGCACGCCTTGGCTGAGTATGGTCCGATGGCTTTCACCATCTTGAGTGAGTGGGGGCTGAACCAAGGGGAAGATGTGGGAAACATCGTTTATAACCTCATCGAAACGAGCTACTTCGGTAAAAATGAGGGGGATAGCCTGGAGGATTTTTCCGGGGGTTATGATTTTGAGACGGCGCTGACGGAGCCTTTCAAACCTAAGTTAAAGCGCCAACAGGCGTAAAGCGGGGGGGCCTGTAGAAATGCGCAAGCTGGGGCTTGAGCCTGGACCAAGGCTGGGCATTCTGGGAGACTTATGTCCGCGATCCCTGCTGAATTCTCCAATGTCACTGCTGTTACCAAAGCCAATGTCTATTTTGACGGTAAGGTCGTCAGTCACAGCCTCTTGTTTGCCGATGGCAGCAAGAAGACTCTGGGCCTGATTTACCCTGGTACTTACCATTTCGGCACTGATAAGGCTGAGCGAATGGAAATTGTGGCAGGAACCTGCGAGGTGAAGTTGGACGGAAGCGCTGAAAAGGCGGGTTACACGGGTGGCGAGTTTTTTGATGTGCCTGCAAAGTCGGGTTTCGATATCATCGTCAGCGAGGGCATCTGTGAATACATTTGTTCTTTCTTAGACTGATGCTGGATGAAAGGAAAAGAGTCTCCGAAGGGGCTTTTCTAAGTTTGTTTGCAGGGGCATCTGCGCCTGCCAGCATCGTTGTCTTTTTGGTGGCTGGGTTGTGCAACCAAGCAGCCATTTGGGGGTAGAAAGGGTACGGAGTCTGCACCCGCGAGCCGTGCTAGGTTGGAGGGCAGTTTTTTAAAACCAAACTCCGTGCTGGACGGGTGAGGCAGTTTCTTTGTAATCTTCATTTTTCCCGGGACATGCGTCTGTTTTCAAAAATTCTCTGGCTCCTTGCTTTTCTGGCAGCCACTTTCTGTTGGATGGTGCTCTTTGAGCACGGTTTCAGCATGGAGGGCTTCAGCAAAGGGGTGCGCGAGGAATGGCAGACGCTGACCACTCTGGTCTCCAGCAAGGATGACCCCAAGACTAAGGACTCCCCTGTTAACCCCCCGAAACGCCAATAGCATCATGATCGTTACCGCGAGCGAACTGCAACCCAAGCATCAGAATCTCTGGAAAAGAGGCCAGTTGTCCGTTGAGCAAAAGAACTGGGACTACGCCATCAGCCTCCTGTTACCGATCGTCAAAGAAGTCCCTTACTTCCTCGAAGGCCGCAAATGGTTGCGTCTGGCTGAGGGGGAAGCCGCTGGTAGCGGACGGAAGTTCAGCTTTGGCGGTGGTATGTTTAAGGGCGGCGGGAAAAAAGATCCCTGGGAATCCATTGCGGACCTGGAGGAAAATGTTTTCCAGAAAGACCCCTACAGCGTCAGTGGTAATCAGCAGCTTTATGATCTGGCGCTGAAGGTGGAGTTTGCCGATCTGGCCTCCTTTGCGCTGGAGACCATCTGCAAAGGCCAGCCCACGAACACGAAAGTAATGCACACGCTGGCAGAGCATTACATGGCGCACGGCAAGCCGAAAGAGGCGAGCAAGGTGTATGCGGATATTTTGAAGCTGGACCCGAAGGACCTCCACGCGGGCAAAGGTGAGAAGGATGCCTCAGCGCGTGCCTCCATCGAAGGCCAAGGTTGGAATAGCACTGATGCAAACAGCGCCAAGAAGGACAATAAGGAAGCGAACCTGCTGGAAATGCTGAACAAGCAGGGGCGTACGCAGGAGCAGACAGAGTCCCTTCTGGCTCACTTCACGGAGCTGTACAACCAGGACCAAACTAACATCAACTACGTGAAGAGCATGGCGCAGCTCTTTGAAGAGCTGGACCAGACGAGCACGGCACTGGACTTCTACCAATACGCCCTGACGCTGAATCCTGGAGACGTAGCGCTACAGCGCCGTACGGAAATCATCCGCGACAAGGCCGAAGATCTCTACATTCAGCAGATGCAGGCCCACATTGAGGCCTACCCAGATGCACCGGACGTGGAAGAAAAGCGTGCACAGCTTGCCCAGGTGCGGCAACAGCGTGCCTCGGTGATGATCAATGACGCGAAGGCACGGGTGGAGCGTAACCCGACGGATAAGGCTCTACGCTATGATCTCGGCCAGGCGTTCTTCAACTCTGGCATGTTCACGGAGGCCATTCCTGAACTGCAGCAGGCGAAGAGTAACCCGAACATCCGTATCAAAGCGATGCTCCTTCTGGGCCGCTGCTTTGAGAAAAAGAACATGAACGACCTGGCGCAGAGCGCGTTTCTGGATGCCTCGAAGGAGCTGGCCATCATGGACAATACGAAGAAGGAAGTGCTCTACGAACTGGCCCTGGTCAGTGAGAAGATGGGCAAGAAAGATCAATACCTGGAAGCGCTGAAAGAGATCTACAATGCGGACTATGGCTACCGTGACGTGGCCTCCCGCGTGGAGTCTTCGTACGCCTGATTTTGCCTGGGTTTATCCCGAGGCGTTGGTCGTCTTTCCCCTGATCCCTGGTCTGCCCCGTGCGGCCCAGGGATTTTTTTGTTGGAGGGGCGGCATTGCATCCTGCTGAAACAGGGCAAACAGTAAGCAGCGTTTTTATTCATGTCCCTCCAACCGCCGAGCACCGCCCGGAATCCCCTGTTCAGGTTCGCTTTTTATGGGCTGGCCATTGGCTTGGCGCTGGTGCATGTGTTCATCACATTTCGGGGGCTCAGTAGTCCGGCGGGGATGGAGCAGGCGCAGGTAGCCCGGGAACTGGCGCGGGGAAATGTTTTCCAGACCAAGGTGATCCGTCCGTATGCCTGGGCGCTGCTGAATGAGGCCAGGGCACCGGCTTCCCCTGCAGGCATGGCGGACATCACGCAACCGCCTCTGCAGCCCATGCTTTGGGCCCCAGCCTTTCGCCTCCTACAGGATCATCTGGCGTATGAGCCACGCAGCCAGGGTTCGATTTATTTGCTGGATCGTGTCATCGCCTGTTATGGGGTGGTGGGGCTGCTGCTTACGCTGCTGTGGACTCACGGGGCCGCCCGCGTGCTTTTTGATGAAAAGGTGGCTGCGGTGGCCGTGCTGGCGCTGCTGGTTTGTGAACCGCTGTGGGACCTGGCTGTGAGTGGCAGCCCTGTGGCCACGCTGCTGCCACTGGTGGCGGTGGCTTTTCGCTTGCTGGTTTCTGCGGCAGTGTCATCCCAGGAAGGCAAATCCAGCACGCTGTCCTTATTACTTTTAGGTCTGGTGGCCGCGTTGTTGGTGCTAACTCACTGGTTGGCGGTGTGGTTGGCTCTGGCCCTGGTGCTG
Source organism: Prosthecobacter dejongeii (assembly GCF_014203045.1). Classification (NCBI taxonomy): domain Bacteria; kingdom Pseudomonadati; phylum Verrucomicrobiota; class Verrucomicrobiia; order Verrucomicrobiales; family Verrucomicrobiaceae; genus Prosthecobacter; species Prosthecobacter dejongeii. The sequence goes on along the minus strand of NZ_JACHIF010000001.1, from coordinate 220,236 downwards.
GCCACGGTGGTGGGGCTACCGCAAAGGCGAAGCGGGGCACTCCTGGTGGGCATTTTCCCAGCACTCGCCCTGGCTGGCTGGGGCTGGTGGCTTCAGCAGCGCTGTGGTGACCCTCTCGGGGCGGCGAAGACCCTTTTCCAAGCTCACCTTTTGTCCCTGGATGGGAGCCTGCTGCAGCGTCAGTTTGCCCTCACCATGCCGCCTGTGCAGGTGGCCGACTTGCTGAGAAAACTGCTGCAAAACTGGCAATCTCAACTGGGCAGCCTACCCACTTATCTGGGCTACGTTCTACCGGCGATGGCGTTTGTAGCGGCGCTGATGCACCGCTTTCGCCGAACGGAAGCGGCCACACTTCGGCTCAGCCTAGGGGTATTATGTCTCTGTGTAGCACTGGCCATGGGTTTTGTGGGGTTGCCGGGAGAGCAGCGAGATGACAATGCCTTTTACCCGCTTCTCATCCCAGGTCTCAGTATTTATGGGAGCGCTATGTTAGCCATCCTTTGGGCACGCCTTTACCCCACGGGCCAGGGTTTGTGGACACGCTGGGGTTACGCCTTTCTCGCTCTCGGGCTGACGGCGCTGCCGCTGCTGAATGTGCTGCCTGCTCAGGTAAAGTTAGGCCTCACGCTGCGCAATCGTATCTATCCTCACTGGCCGCCTTATGTGCCGGATCGCGTCTCGCTGGTGCGTCGTCTCATTGAGCCTAACGAGTTATTGTTTTCCGATGCACCTTGGTTCGTGGCTTGGTATGCAGATACTCCGACCGCCTGGATTCCGGTAAAGCGTGACGATTTTACCCGTATGGAGTCTCTGGCGAAAGAGGCAGGCACTCCGGTAGCGGGTTTTATCATGACACCCGTGAGCACGCAGGTTACGCACCTGCACGAGGTCTTCACGGGCCCCTATTCGGAATGGCCAGATCTTCTATTTCGTGGCCCGCTGATGGCGTTTGATCGCGACTTCCCCGCACGAGTAGATTTTGAATATAAAATCCCCGTGGCCCTTGTGGCCATCCCAGTAGGGCCGCGCGAAAGCCTCAGCCTGCAAATGACGTTCTACACGAATCGAGCCAGGACGCTGCGGGATTGATGAACGGCTAAGGATGGCACTCGGGGGTTGCCAACAACCTTTTCTGAAAAGCGGTGATGGGGCTTGGCTGGTATTGTAAAAATAGCAATCAGCACCCGTCCCGGCTCACGCTGTTTTGGAGCCGATGTAGAGGGAGGCGATGCCAAAGGAAAGGCGGTGGGAGCTGACGGCTTGAAAGCCCGCTTCGCGGATCATTTGTTCCATGGCTGCGCCGGAAGGAAAGCGCTCGACCGAGCTGCACAAGTATTCGTAGGCGGCGCGTTCTCCAGTGATCCAGCCAGCGATCCTGGGCATGATCTTTTTGAGATAAAAGAGGTAAAGTGGGCGAACGATGGGGAGGGTGGGGAGGGAGAAATCCAGGACGTATAGCCGACCCTGGGCCTGTAGCACGCGGCTCATCTCACCCAGAGCTCCTGGCCAAGAGGCCATATTACGAAGGCCAAAGGCCACGGTGAGTGCATCAAAAGCGCCGTTTTGGAAAGGTAATTGGGTACCATCTGCGGCGACGAGCTGGTGGAACTGGTGAGCCTGGGCTTCCCTCATCATGGGCAGGGAAAAATCTGCCCCCAACACCTTTGCTTGGGGGCAGTGCTTTTGGACTTCGCGGGCTAGGTCGCCACTGCCGGTGGCTAGATCTAGGATGAGCTTCGGGTGAGCTGCGGCGACGAAGCGGGCGGTCTTTTGTCGCCAGAGTACATCAATGCCGAGACTGAGCACGTGATTGGCCAGCATGTAACGCCGGGCAATGCCTGCGAAGGCTTTTTTAACATAACCAGCGTCCTGCATTTGAAAGGCACCCCAACAAGTTGTTGAGGTGGTGCGCGCGAGAGGACTCGAACCTCCACGATGTTACTCACTAGAACCTGAATCTAGCGCGTCTACCAATTCCGCCACGCGCGCAAACGCCTTGGGTCGGGGTGGTAATAGTCGGCCACCCCGCAAGTTTCTCAACTGAAAAGATGAGATTTTTTATCGCCCTTTGCCGACACAGCGGGCGGAGTTAGGGACTACCAATTTTTGATCCAGCGCTGGCTAGCGTCTTTGACAGTGCCTGGGGAGACGGTGTCAATGGAGCGGGCGCTGGTGTTTTCTTCATCGTCTCCGTAAGACCAAAGGTCGTAGGTGGAGTTGATGGTAGTGGGTTGTTCACCAGCGACTTGAGGCGCACCTTTTACATATTGGAAAGGGCGTCCAAAGCCATCGGTCATGAAGTATCGTCCATCACGGTTGATGAAGAACTCTCTAGGCATGTCGGTGAGCATGACGTTTTTCGATTCAGCCTCTTCCAAAGATCCGTCCGAGGAGGCGGTGCCGCCGTTGGTCGGAGTCTGAGCGAGGAGGATGTTGTCGTAACCATCTCCACTGAGGGCCTGATACAGCATGGCTGCTGCACCCACCTCGTAGGTTTTGTCGCCAATGGCGATGGTGTCGCCAGGGTTTTGAGGAGCGGGATACTCGCCAAATTCTTGGCTATACCGCTCAAGGGCACTCTTCATGGCGCTCATCGCTGCTGTGGTCCGGCTGCGTGCAGCGGATTTTTGAGCATAGGTGAAGCCGCCGATGGTGAGGGCGAAGAGCAGGGCGATGATCGTGATGACGACGAGAAGTTCGATCACAGTAAAGCCTGCCGGGACTAGTTTCCGGGGATGACTTTTCATAGGTTGGGGGGGCTGGGTTGAAGGAGAGGAACTAGGCTCCACCGCTGAGGCCTTTGATCACCTCGATGAGTGGGAGGAAGAGGGCCATCACGATGACACCGACGACCACAGCGAGCATGACGATCATGAGAGGCTCAAGCATGGAGGTGAGGGCCGAGACGGCATTGTCCACTTCATCTTCGTACACGTCAGCGATTTTGAGGAGCATTTCTGGGAGCTGGCCGGTTTCTTCACCCACGTCTACCATGGAGATAACCATCGGAGGGAAGACGTTGCTAGACTCCAGCGGGGCCACCATGGATTCACCTTCTTTGACGGCATCATGCACCTTGGTGATGGCGTCTGAAACGACGACGTTACCAGCGGTTTCCCGGGTGATGTTGAGAGCCTGAAGGATGGGAACACCGGAAGTGACGAGGGTGCCGAGGGTGCGGCTGAAACGGGAGATGGCTGTTTTCCGCTGAACGTCACCAAACAGGGGGATTTTGAGTTTGAGTCCGTCAATGACACGACGACCGCCGACGGTGGCTGCATAGAGCTTCCAGGCAACGGTGATGACGACAACACCAGCGACGAGGTAAGGGAAATTGTCACCCATCCAGCGACTGAAGCCGATGACGATTTTAGTTAGCTGAGGGAGCTTGTCCGCAGAACCGAGCATGTCTTCGAAGATTTTTTCGAAGCGAGGCACGATGACCAACATGAGGAAGACCATGATGACGACGGCGATGATCATCACGATGATGGGGTAAACCATCGCAGCGACGACTTTGTTCTTCAGTTTCTGGGCCTTCTCTTGGTATTCCGCGAGACGGTTGAGAACGACTTCGAGCACCCCGCCCAGCTCCCCGGCTTTCACCATGTTGATGTAGAGCTTGTTAAAGATCTTCGGGTATTGGGAGAGCGTTTCGGAGAAGGTGCTGCCGGTCTGCACGTTTTCTGCGATGGTGGAAACGGTGCTCTTCATCACGGGGTTTGGCTCCTGACGGGCCAGCACGGTGAGTCCGCGCAGAAGAGGGAGGCCAGAATCAATCAGCGTAGCAAGCTGACGGGTGAAAATCATCAGCACCTTCGCTTTGATCTTGGCATTGGCTCCAGCTTTGACAGCTTTGCCTTTGCCCTTCGGGGCAGCGGTGGTTTTGGCGCGCTTTTTGACGGCGGCGTCGCCTTTGCCCTCTTGGGCGACTTGTGTGGGGTAAAGCTGGCTCTGGCGGAGGAGATTGATGGCCTCGGCTTCGCTGGAGGCATCGAGTTCACCGGCGACTTCTTGACCGTTTTGATCGAGGGCGATGTAGTGGAACTTCGGCATAGAAAATGGGCGCTACGGGGGTTCGGGGGCGTTTTTGAGATTACCGGGTCAAGAGGGAGAATGTCGAACAAATAAATGCTGGCAGAAACGACTATGAGCTGTTTCTGGCCTTTGAATCAGGTGTATTTCAGCACTTCTTCGATGGTGGTTTCTCCGTCGTAAATGTTCCGAAGACCGTCTTCGCGGAGAGTGGCCATGCCGAGTTCGATGGCTTTTTGTTTTAGCACGAGGGTGGGGGCTCGCTGGGTGATGAGATCGCGAATGGGATCATTCACATGAAGCAGTTCGTAGAGACCTTTTCGCCCTTTGTAGCCGCTGCCGCCGCATTTTTCGCAGCCGTTGCCGGTATAAAATTGTTTTCCGCCGATATCTGACTGGCTGAGATTGAGTTGGTTGAGGATGGAAAGGCTAGGTTCGTAAGCCACACGGCAGTTTTTGCAGACGGTGCGGAGCAAACGCTGGGCTAGGACGCCCTCCAATGTTGCGGCGACTAGGAAGGGCTCGACGCCCATGTCCACAAGACGTGTGACGGCACCTGCAGCATCGTTAGTATGCAGAGTGCTGAGTACTAAGTGACCTGTGAGCGAGGCCTGGATGGCAATCTGAGCTGTTTCCTTGTCACGCATTTCTCCCACCATGATGCGGTCTGGATCCTGACGCAGGAAGGCGCGGAGGGCGCGGGCAAAGGTCAGGCCGACAGCATCGTTGACGGGCACCTGCATGACCCCATCCAGCTCATATTCCACTGGGTCTTCAGCGGTGAGCAGCTTGGTGTCAATGGTATTGATGCGGCGAAGGCAGGCGTACAAAGTAGTCGTCTTGCCCGCACCCGTGGGGCCTGTGACGATGAAGATGCCGTTGGGCTTATTGATCGTCTCCGTGATGTAATCAAAGAGATGGGTGGGCATGCCCAATTGCTCAAGGTCCAGATTGACGGAACTGCGATCAAGGACACGAAGCACTACAGATTCGCCATGCTGAGTGGGCAGGGAACTGACACGCATGTCCACGGGCTTGCCATTGACGGAGGTCATGATACGACCGTCCTGAGGGATGCGCCGCTCGGCGATGTTCATGTTCGACATCACCTTGATACGGGAGATGACGCTGGTGGCCAGATGAACCGGGGGTGGGGCCATTTCATACAGGGCACCATCCACGCGATAGCGGATTTTGAATTCGTGCTCGAACGGCTCAAAGTGGATGTCCGAAGCGCGCTCTTTGATGGCCTGGGTCATCACGAGGTCCACAAACTTCACGATGGGCGCGGAGTTGGCCTCGATTTCTGGGGAGTTTTTGTCGGCGTTTTTGAGATTGCCGAAGATGTCATCAATGCTGGGAGCTCCCGTGCCATAATGTTTGTCAATGAGCGTCTGCACCTGGCTGCGACGCGCGACGACGGGGACGATGATCTTATCGAGACCGAAACGCAGATCTTCAACGAGCTGCGGATTGAGCGGATCTGTAAAAGCGACGTGGAGGCCGCGGCCATCGAGCGTGATGGGGAAGGCCCCGTAGAGGCGGGCCATGCCGGCGGGGATGAGTCCCACCACGGAGGTAGGGGGCTCAAACTCGGTCAGATCAAAATGGTCTGCGCCGAGTTCTTCGGCCACTAGGGCCCAAAATTCATCTTCACTGGTGAAGATGCCATAATCGAGAACCACCTGGAGGATTTCTTTGCCATTGTGGACGGCGTCCTGGGTAATGTCGTAAGCCTGGCCATTGTCAATCAGGCCCCGGGCTTCGAGCATATCTACCACATTCTGGGGTGTCATAGGGGGGAATCAGTCGTGCTAAGTTTTAAAAAGTCGCAGGGTTCAGCCGCATCAATCTGCGTCTGCCATGGTGGCCTCGATCACTTCTTCAGCCGTGGTCAAGCCGGCGAGAACCTTGCGGACGCCGTCTTCGCGGAGGGTGCGCATGCCCAGCTCACGAGCGCGTTTGCGGATCTGGGGAGTGGTGAGCTGCTGGTTCACCATGTTGCGGACTTCGTCGTCAATCTTGAAGATTTCAGCGATGACCATTCGGCCCTTGAAGCCGGAGCCGCGGCACTTGTTGCAGCCTTTTGGCCCCATGATGTTGGCATTGAAAAGCTGGCTGGCTTCCAGGCCGAGGTTGCGCAATTCGCGCTCGCTGAGGCCGGAGGGTTGCTTACACTCGCCACAGAGTTTGCGGACAAGTCGCTGAGCGAGAATGCCACGGACGGCGGAGGCGATGAGGAAAGGCTTCACGCCGATGTCAGCCAGACGGGCGACGGAACTCGGCGCGTCGTTAGTATGCAAGGTGCTGAAGACCAAGTGGCCCGTGAGGGAGGCGTTGATGGCGATGGAGGCAGTTTCGAGATCTCGAATTTCCCCGATCATGATGATGTTGGGTGCCTGACGGAGGATGGCTTTCAGGGCGGCTCCGAAGCTCATGCCCACATCTTCGCGGACCATCACCTGATTGATCCCGGCCAGCTCATATTCCACCGGGTCTTCCACGGTGATGATCTTGCGGTCAGGACGGTTGATGAAGTTCAGACAGGCGTAAAGTGTCGTCGTTTTACCAGAACCCGTAGGTCCGGTGACCAGCACGATGCCGTCTGGCAGGGTGATGAGTTTTTCGAAGGTGTCTTGGTCATCCGAGAGGAAACCTAGATCTGCCAGACCCAGGCGGAGACTGCTTTTATCCAGCACACGCATGACCACGCTCTCACCATTGTTGGTGGGGATGATGGAGACACGCATGTCTAGTTCCTTGTCATTGAAAGCCATTGTGATGCGGCCATCCTGAGGGATGCGCTTTTCATCAATGCTCATGGACCCGCACATGATTTTGATGCGGGCTATGATGGAGGAGTGGAGGCGTTTCGGGTGGTGCTCCACATCATGGAGCACACCGTCAATGCGGAGGCGGACGCGAACGTCTTTTTCCAACGGCTCAATGTGAATGTCTGAGGCGCGGTTTTTGAAGGCTTCCAGCAGGATATTGGTCACCAACTTGATGATGGGGGCATCCCCTTCATTGCTGCTGCCGTCTTTATCGCGGGGATTGGTGACAAAGTCATTTCCGTAAATGTTGGTCTGGAGGAGCTGGATGAGGGCCGGGGTGGAGCAGAAAAACTCCATGTCCGGCTGAAGGACGTGAGGCAGGGCGTCCAGGGTCTCAAAATCATAAGGGTCTGCTACGACCACTTGCATGGAACTGCCGTTCATGCCGATGGGAGCCACCTTGTAACGCTTGGCTACATCCATGGGGATCAGCCCCTTGAGCGCAGGATTGGCAGGGAACCCGTGAAGATCAATGTACTCCATGCCAGAGTTCACGGCCACGGTTTGCGCCACCTGTTCGTCGCTTACCACCCCCGTTTTGATCAAGCAATCCAACAAGCTCTCGTTAGGCTTCTTGCTTGTCTTGGCTTTTTGGAGGTCAGGGGCGGAAATCAGCCCTGACTCGGTGAGCAGTTCCAGGAGATACTCTTCGTTTGAATACATGCAGCGGGGGGATTCGCGGAATTTTTTTGAGAATAATCAAAGTAGAGGATTTTGGCGTCGAGTGTCAATCATCGCGGGTGTTTGCCCTCGAATTCTTTTGGAATAAGATGCGTTCCGCATGGGATGAGTGACAAAGTCGGCTTGTCTGATGCGTTCGTGTCTGTCATTCCTCACTCTCCTATGCTGCGTTTATCCCTAGCCTCGCTCGCCTGTGCCGTTCTCTTTTCTCTTTCCTCAGGGCGGGCCCATGAGGCAGGTGCCCAGATGGCGGAGGTGGCGGATGTGTTTCTGCTGTCTTTGAATGAGGAGCAGAAAGCTAAGGCGACCTTCAAATTTGAGGATGAAGAGCGGATCAACTGGCACTTCATCCCGCGTGAGCGCAAGGGGCTGCCCATGAAGGAGATGACCCCGCAGCAGCGCCTGCTGGCCCATGCTTTGATGAATACGGGGCTGGGATTCCGTGGTGCGGCGAAGGCGGTGACTATCATGTCCCTGGAGGAAGTGCTCTTTCAAATGGAAGGGGCAGAGGAATCTAAGCGCGCGGCGGCCCGTGAGAAGCGTGACCCGGAAAAGTACTTCGTCAGCATTTTCGGCACGCCTGACCCGAAAGGGACCTGGGGCTGGCGTATTGAGGGGCACCACATGTCCCTGAATTTCACGATCAAGGATGGCCAGCTCCTGCGCGCCACGCCTTCCTTCATGGGGACAAATCCCGGCGAACTGCGTCAGGGGCCCCTGACAGGCCTGCGCGTTCTGGGTAAAGAAGAAGACCTGGGCCGCGAGCTGGTGAAGTCTCTGGATGAGGCGCAGTTCAAAACCGCGCTTTTTGATGCCGTGGCCCCCAAAGAAATGCTGACCGAGGCTGCCAAGAAGGTGGACCCCCTGAAGCCTGAAGGCCTGGCCGATACGGCCCTGAATGCAACACAGAAGGCGAAGCTGCGCGAGATCATTGATGAATACCTGACCCGCCTGCGCCCTGAGATCGCGGCAGAAACCTGGGCTGAAATTGAAAAGAATGGCCCAGTTTATTTCGCCTGGGCAGGCGGCAAGGAACGCGGCGAGCCGCACTACTACCGTGTGCAGGGCAAGACCTTCCTGATCGAGTATGACAATGTGCAGGGCAATGCCAACCACCCTCATAGTGTGCTGCGCAGCTTTGACGGCGACTTTGGCCGCGACCTACTGGCGGAGCACTATAAGGAAGCTCACGGGAAGTGAGGTGGTCCTGTGTTCGGCACCCGGTGTTCAGTTTTCAGTGACTGAGCACTGGATTAAAGGGCTGGCTTTGCTGTGACATCGGTCATCCACTCCTTCACGGCGCGCTGGATTTCGCTGGCGACGTCGGCGCGGGCTTTGGCGAAGGGGGGGCGGAACCAGGGGAAGCTGCCGATGAGGTCGGGGGTGACGAGGACTTGCGCGTCCGTGTCTGGGCCCGCGCCAATGCCAATGGTGGTGGCTTTGACCTGACGGGTGATTTCAGCAGCCACTTCAGCGACGACGCTTTCCAGCACCATGGCGCAGGCACCGGCGGCATCGAGGGCGAGGGCATCGGCGATGAGTTGTTCGGCCTGTGCAGGGGTTTTACCCTTTTTCTTGTACCCACCTTCGATGACGACGCTCTGCGGCAGCATGCCGATGTGGCCGACGAAGGGGATGCCAGCCTCGACGATGGCACGCACCTGGGGGATGAAGGCGACACCGCCTTCCAGCTTCACGGCATCGGCCCCGGCCTCCATGAGCAGGCGGGCGCTGGCCAGGGCTTGTTCAGGGGTATCGTAGGTGTGAAAAGGCAGATCGGAGATGACTGGCACGCGTTTGACGCCCCGGCGCACGGCGGCGGTGTGGTGGCGCATCATGTCCAGGGTGACTCCGGTGGTATCTGGCAGCCCCAGAACGACCATGCCCAGGGAATCTCCCACCAGCAGGAGGTCCACGCCGGCTTCATCCAGCAAGCGGGCGGTGGGGTAATCATAAGCGGTGAGGACGGTGACGCGTTCACCGGCTTGTTTTTTCAGGGGGAGATCGGTGAGGGAAGTCAGCATGGTTAGGGGAGGGGAACCATTCGCAGGAGTGGACGTAGGTCAATGCGGGAGCGTTCCGACAATATGGAACGGCATGCTTTCTGCGCGCATAAAGGCACGCCTAGCTCACGTTTATTTCTCTCTCATGCTCACCTTTGACGCTCACCTCGACCTCAGTCTCAATGCCCTGGAATACAATCGTGATCTCCGCCTGCCTGTGCATGAGATTCGCCGTCGGGAAAAGGGGATGACGGACTTGAAGGGGCGGGAGCTGGGGACCACGGCATTTCCTGAAATGCGCCAGACGGAGATGGGCCTATGTGTGGCCACGCAGTTGGCTGGCTGCATGGTGGGGGCGCGGCCGATGGCGAACTGGATGTCGCCTGAACAGGCGTATGCGCAGACGCAGGGGCAACTGGCCTGGTACCGTGCGATGGAAGAGGATGGCCAGATGCGACAGATCACGGATCTGCGCGGACTGGAGGCGATGATTGATCTCTGGACGAATGGGCAGCCGAATGAAAGCAAGCCGATCGGCTACATCCTGAGCCTGGAGGGGGCAGACAGCATCCGCAGCGTGGGGCATCTGGAGCGGCATTGGGAACAGGGGCTGCGGGCCATGGGGCCTGCGCACTATGGGGTGTGCCGTTATGCCCTGGGGCATGATCAAGTGGGCGGGCTGCCCGCAGGTGGCAAGGAACTGATCCAGGAAATGGATCGCCTGGGGATGATCCTGGACGTGACGCATCTTTCGGACGGGTGCTTCTGGCAGGCGCTGGATCTTTTCCAAGGGACGATCTGGGCGAGCCATAGCAACTGCCGTGCGCTGGTGCCGGATGTGCGGCAGTTTAGTGACGACCAGATCAAGGCGCTGATTGACCGAGGGGCCGTGCTGGGGGCGGCGCTGGATGCGTGGATGATGGTGCCGGGCTGGGTGCGCGGGAAAACCACGCCGCAGAGCGCCGGGCTGAAGCTGGAGGTCATCTGTGACCACATTGACCACGTTTGCCAGTTGGCGGGGAATGCGCTGCACTCCGGCATCGGCACGGATTTGGATGGTGGCTATGGCATCGAACAGACGCCGGAGGATCTGGACACGATTGCAGACTTGGTGCGCATCCCAGAGATGCTGGCGAAGCGCGGTTACACGCAGGCGGACATTGAAAACGTGATGTCGGGTAACTTTCTGCGACTGTTGCGTCAGGCGTGGGCGTGAGGACGGGGGAGCTTTGGTGGCTTGCCTGCACGCCCTGATTGACCGTTCGTCGAATGGTCTTACTATGCGCGTCCGATCATGAGCCAAGCCCCCGCTATTTCCCCAACCCGAGAGAAAGATTTTCCTGAGTGGTATCAGCAAGTTGTCCGTGCCGCCGACATGGCGGAAAACTCGGAGGTGCGCGGTTGCATGGTCATCAAGCCGTGGGGCTATGGGCTGTGGGAAAACATCCAGAAGCAGCTCGACGTGAAGTTTAAAGAAACCGGGCACGTGAATGCCTACTTTCCTTTGCTGATTCCGCTGAGCTATCTGGAGAAAGAAGCGCAACACGCCGAAGGTTTTGCCACGGAATGCGCTGTGGTGACGCATCATCGTCTGGAAGCCCAGAAGCAGCCCGACGGAACGACCAAGATGATTCCCACGGGCAAATTGGAAGAGCCTTTTGTCATCCGCCCGACTTCGGAGACCATCATCGGGGCGGCCTTTGCCCGCTGGGTGCAGAGTTACCGTGACCTGCCTTTGCTGATCAATCAGTGGGCCAACGTCATGCGCTGGGAAATGCGTCCGCGCCTGTTTCTGCGCACGGCGGAATTCCTTTGGCAGGAAGGCCACACGGCCCACGAGACTCATGAGGAAGCGATGGAAGAGACCAAACTGATGCACAAGGTGTATGCCGACTTCCTGCGCAATCATCTGGCCATTCCCGTCATCCCTGGGGAGAAGACGGAGAATGAGCGTTTCCCTGGCGCGGTGAATACCTTCACGGTGGAAGCCATGGTGCAGGATAAGAAAGCCATCCAGGCCGGTACTTCACATTACCTGGGGCAGAACTTTGCCAAGGCAGCGAACATCCAGTTCCTGGGCCGTGACAACACACGCCAGTTTGCTCACACCACGAGCTGGGGCATGAGCACTCGCCTCATTGGCACACTGATCATGGCGCATGGCGATGACGATGGTGTCATCATGCCACCCCGTGTGGCTCCATATCAGATTGTCATCCTTCCCGTGACGCCAAAGCCTGATACCCGCCAGGAAGTCATCGATGCCTGTGAGGCGCTGGCAAAGACCCTGCGCACGCAAACCTTTGGCGGCGAGCCGCTGCGTGTGCACGTGGATAAGCGTGACCTGCAAGGCGGCGCGAAGAACTGGGAATGGATCAAAAAAGGCGTGCCGCTGCGTGTCGAAATGGGGCCGCGTGACATCACCAGCCGCAGCGTGGCGGTGTGCCGTCGCGACCAGGGACCAAAGGCGAAGGAGATTGTCGGTAAGGAAGACTTCCTGCGTGACGTGACTGAGAAACTTCAGGAGATCCAGGACGCTCTACTGGCCCGCGCCACGGAGATGCGCGATGCGAACATGAAGAAGATGGAGACGCTGGAAGAGTTTCAGGCGTTCTTTGCAGAGAGTGGCCCAGGTGGCTTTGCTCTCATGCACTGGGCTGGCAGCAATGAGGAGGAAGACAAGATCGCCAAAGAGATGAAAGTCACCATCCGCTGTGTGCCACTGAGCGATGAGTTTGCTGAAGAAGGGAAGTGCTTCCTGACGGGTAAACCGAGCCAGAAGCGCGTGGTCTTTGCCCGCAGTTACTGATTCGTTCGACTTTTCAAAACAAAAGGCCATGTGATGTGAGTCGCATGGCCTTTTTATTTGATCGTGAAGTGACGCAGTGTCCCGAAAAGACCGCACTCAAGGCGCCGCGTCAGAAGGAGTCGCGCCGAAGCCGGCGGGGCTGCCGTTAAGGATGAGGTCGTCGGAGGTGAAGAGGTTCTTGTCAGGGCCGGCGGATCGAATCTCGATCTGGTTGCTTGAATTCGGGTGAAACCAGTAGGCCGTACCCCAGCGGTCAAGAAGCTGCCCATCTCGGATACGAGGGGACTGGCGGGGGAGCCAAATACCTTGAGGGGCCTTTCCTACCAAAGCGAGGGTAATATCACCATTGTCTCCCAGGGCCTCACCTGGACGTGCCCGTTGATTGAGGTTAATGAGCTCTTGCAGGATCTCCATTTCTCGCTCCGGCACCGTCTTTGGCTGGATCATCTCTTGATGGAGGCTGTTGATCACGGGGTCGACGGGCTGGTTTTGCGGCACCGATGCCGGAGTCGCTGGAGGTGGCAATGGGACTACAGGCTGAGGCGTTCTTTTCTCCCTCTCCGCTTTACTTTCACGGACCGCTTGCTGAATCGCCGGATCTGTCAGCACCTTCTGCATCCACCACGTCAGCACGCCAAGAATGACGAACAGCAGGATGAGTACATACGGACCAGGGCGATTGGGGAGGGTTGGCATTGGAAAAGCAAAAGCAATTCAAACACTGTTATTCCATAAAGTCGAGTTTCCCGGCTGGTGTAAACGGATTGATGAATCGCGACAGGTTAGGGAAAACAGTCCCGAGTTGGGAGGTATCCACGCCAAACCAACGCGCTAGTACCGCTGCATATTGATCAACGGAACTGGTGGGTATCCAACGTCCTCGGTTGCCTTGCACATCGATGCCACCATTGACGGTGAGGTTGGGGAAAGTCCCGTAGATTCGTTTGCCCCTTACCGCACCACCCATGACCATCATGTGCCCGCCCCATCCATGGTCGGATCCGCCGGTGGAATCTGTTTTGTTAGGCGTAAAGGTGCGGGTGAAATCAGACGCCGTAAACGAGGTGACATTATTCCAAAGCCCTGCCGCTTGAAGACTGTCGCGGAATCCTTTCATCGCACAGGAAAGTTGCAGCATCAGGCTGTAGTAGCTTTGATCCGTCCTAGCGACACCGTTGGAAACTGGAATCTGGGAGGTGTGGGTATCCCAACCACCGAGCTGTACAAAGAAAATCTGACGTTTGTTGTTCAGCACCGAATTGCCTACGATCAAGCGCGCTACCATGCGCATCTGCTGGGCAAACCCATTGGTGAGTCCATTGATACCACTGCCAGCGAAAGCGTTGTCGAAATGAGTGTCCAGTGTGGTGGTTACTCCATTGGCGGTGAGATTCAATGCTCCGCCGATGAGTCCCTCGGTGACACGCGCATTTTTGGCTACGTTGATGTAGCCTTCATCAAAGAGACTTGCGTGGCTCATTCCCAGTAACTGCTCCAGAGCCGCGAGACGCCAGCCAGGACTGGTGTTCTGGTAGGGTGAGTTGGCTGTGGTGGGAAATTTGAACGGATCATATTCAGCGGTGAACGGCTTCTTGCTGGTAAATGCGGTCTGCAAAGCACTGCCATAAGGAGTGCTCGGAGAACCTCCGGACCAGGTTGCTGAATAGGATGTCACCCCGGATGCGCTCATCACATACGGCTGCTGGGTCGTTCCTACCTGAAAGCTGTTAAAGCCATTGATCGAGACCATCATTGACAGAGCTTCCGGATCCGTATTGTGAATGCCATCTAGGATGTCTGCCACTCGTCCTCCCCATCCATTTTTAAACGGCCGGTCTGGGATGGACGACTGCCATTGGGTTTGCTGATCTGAGTGGGAGAATAGTTGCGGGGGCTTTTGTGAGGCCGGCAAAGAGCTAAAATTCGCCCTCGTCACATTCGGTTGGGTCAGAACTCCGACGTTGGTGATAAAGGCCAGATCTTCCGCATCGAACATCGTTTTGATGTGCATGGCACCAGGATGCACAGCCAGACGGTTGCCGTTGGCGTCAGCTCCCAGATAGCCTACAGAAGGCTCATACTCGGTGACCGCATTGAGCGGATTGATCTGGCTGCCTGCCGTGGTGATGTCTTCCATCGGGATGGCTACACCACCCTTGGTCGGATCAATGTACTGAGGAATGCCTCGCCCGGTTTCGTAGTGCGTTCTGGCGGTTCCTGCAACGGGGATGAGCAGGTTATTGGTATCCATGCCGCCATTGAGGAAAATGCACACAAGGGCTTTGTAGTCATCACCTGCATTTTGGGCGGCGGCTGTCCCCATGAGCTGTAGATGCGCCAGTGTATTGACTGCGCTGGTGATGCCCAATCCTGCACAGCCGGTTTGGACCATGAAGTCACGACGATTGGGTTTGCTGCGGTCCAGCGTTTTGCGGAGGTGAAGATTCATAACTTGAGGGCTGGCAAGAGTGGGCTGAAGCCTGAAAATCGAAGTGCTTACTTCATTGTAAACGCGGCAGGTGAAATGCTGATCAGATAAGCCGCGACACGGCAACGATCCCGAACATCGCCCGCATAGGCAGAAGCATTTCCAGTGCTTCCCCGGCTCGTGTTGTAGGCATAGAGAAGGCTGGCGACGATTGACTTTCGCGGGTTTACTAGGAGGGTGTTATTCAGATCTGCCGTCGTCAGGGCCGTTGGCCACTGGGCCTTCATCTGACCTCCACACCACATCAGATCCAGTTTGTTCACTACCGCCAGTGTAGCTGCCAAATGGGCATTCACATTCGCTGGATCATCTGCCCCCAGTCCCCCATTGGCCGTGAAGGTGGTATTATACAGGGTCATGAGATCCGTATAATCAAAGATCACACGGTCTTTCTGGCTGTTGCTCGTGCTACTGGGGGTGTCCGAGGTGAAATAACCCATCAGCTTTGCATGGTTGGACATCGGCCAGATGTGTCGCTGCGGAGTGATCACCACACTTACGTTCTGGGTCGGCTGGCTGGAAAGCCGGATCGTGTAGCTATCGTTTGAAGCTGTCGAAAAAGCAGCGTTCTCAGAGATGGTCGTATTGCCGCCAGATTCCGCAAGGATGATGCCTCCGGCAGTAGCGCCATCATCATCGTTCACCACAATGGCGGCCGTGGTGGATTGGGTGTAGCCGCCACCGGAAGAGGTCAAAGTCAGATTGAAACTGGCAGTGCCATTGGCGACAGTATCATTCACAGCCTGTACGGTCACGACCTGCGGAATCCACCAGCTAGTATCCCTGTTGAAGGTCAAAGTGGCTGGAGTGCGGGTGACCCTGGCATTTGAGCTGATTGATACCGTGACAATTCCTCCATTGGCGGTTGTCGGCTGGCGATTCAAAGCCACGACAAACTGATCGCTGGCACCGCCTTCGGTGACCATCGTGTTGGCTTCGGTATGGCGCACAGTGACCCCATTGCTACTAGCCTGGTCATTGTCACCTATGAAGGCCGTGAAACTCGGCGCGGAGATACCATTGTAATTCGCATCAGCGCTGTTGACTGCGTGACCGATGAATCCCAGGTGAATCAATTCACCGCTGTAGGTGTCATCAATAGCCGCTGCGGTGACCGTTTGTGGCGTGTTCCAGTTTGCATTGGTGAACGTCAGCTTGGCAGGCGAAAGATTCAGGTGAGCATTACCATTGGCCGTGATCGTCACTGGTGAAGATGGCGCGCTGCCTAGCTTGACGGTGTAAGTGTCCGTGATCGAATTCTCTGCAACAATGGTGATGCCGTCACTCTGTTCGATGATGACGGATCCTGAACTGCCTTCATTGTCATTGATGGTGACATTGATAGGAGGCAGAGCCGGGTTATTGTAACCTGCATCCGTGCTGGTGGCTGTATGTTGCAACGTGGTCGAATGTGCGCCTTCTCGCTGACTGTCATCGACGGCAGCTACGTAAACTGTCTGAGGCGTGCTGTAATTCGATGGAGTGAAGGTGAGTGTTCGGGAGGTAGCAAAGTTGCCTGCGGCTGTGGGAGCTGTCCCTACAGCGACCTTAGCCTGGACAGCTGCGTTCGTGGTCACATGGGGTATATCCGCGATGCCCGTGTCACTTCCTGGCTGAGCCGTCATCCCTGGAAGACTCATCCAAGTGTAAGTCCAAAGCCGATTGATGCGGTTCACCAAATTGGTCTCGGATGCGATCTGTAGTTCTGGAGCGAAAACTCCGGCCTCAGCCATCGGTCCGGGCACAACATAATCGGGCAGGAACCAGTTAAAAACACTCGGTGCCCGCAAAGGCGACTGGCCGAGTGCATTGGTGGAATCATCAAAGCGGAACCGAGTGGCATTGGCCACATAGGCATTCACCTGAGCTAAATCTAGCGGGGTGTTCTTTGGGCTGTCGGTGACACTGAAGGGCAACGAAATATCTTTGAGCGCGGTGACTGGCAGGCCTGTATAGGCTTTCAACCCCCGCATGATTGACATGAAATGAACCAGGGGCTCCTTCATCCGGCCATGAGAGATGGATGTGTCCGCAAGTTCTAGACTGCGGGCTTCATAATCGAGAAGAATGGCTTTCAAGACTTCCCCCAAGTTCCCATTGGAACTGCGATAGATCTGACTGACACGGTAAAGGTAACCAGCGCTCGGATTGGAGGTGGTGAAGCGCTGAATGAGCCAGCGGGAGATATTTACTGGAGTATTTTGATGGCCGCTGTAGGTGCCGGAAGCCGGGTTTCCGGCGAGCAGATTATGAGCAGCAGTCAGTTCCTGTTCAGCTCGGGCATGGCTCTGAGCTGGGGTGAGGGCGTTCAACTGTGCATCTGTGATTCCTGTGAGAACAGTGCCGCCGCTGTAATTGTGCAGAAGGGTCTTAGTGCCAAAGTCATGAAAGGGGCGGTTGCTGGCCGTGATGGTATTGACGCGACCTAGCACCTTCATGGGATAGATCCACGGAGCCTGCCACCAGGAGTCGCCACCTCCTTCAGTGAAACTGGTGTAATCGACTCCCTGAATCTGAATGGTCGGAGACACTTGCGGCGACGATGCGGTAAAATGAAGGCCGTTAAAGCGTTGGATGGAAGCTGTGGCGTGTCTGGCACCATGGCACAGCCCGGTCATCACACGGGCCAGTTCGGCGATGTCTGTGTTATCATAGGTGGGCACAGGGAGGCCATCTTGTCCCAGAACCAAGCTGCCATCGGGATGCCGCAGGACCAGACCGATGCTAAAAAGCTGCATGATCTCACGGGCATAGTTTTCATCTGGAAAGAAATTCACACCGCTGGCCACATATTCGGCGCGGTTTCTCAGATGACTGAGATAGACGCCCATCATCGGGCTGTAAGTCACGTTCTCCAGAATGGTACGGTATTGGCCAAAAGCATTTTCAGCCAGCATGTCCCAATAAGCAGCGGCCCCGTAGTGCTTGCTCTCCACGGTGGTGTCCATTTCAGAGATAACGACAATCTCACTTAGAGCCTGTGCCATGCGTTGACGCACCTGAGCCTTTGCTTGCATCGCCAGAGTCCATTGCTCACGGCGGCGATTGTTGTGAAAGGGATGGTTGTTGTTGTAGGTGCCGTTGGCGGTGGTCGAAATGGTCGGTGTGCCATATGTGCTGTCATAACTGACTGTGTAGGATTCACCGGCAAACTGAGGATCGTTGCCTGACCAGAGAGGCTTGTTCCCACGCAGAACAAACTCTTCGTTATCCGCAGCATACACCAATTGCAGCAAGCTTGCAGATGGTGTGATGGACGGATTCATCTGATCGTTCAGCCAGGAGCGATAGCCATCCAGATAGGTGCCACCATTGGCAATTGCCGTGTTGACCTTGGCCAGGACTTCCTGATACAGGGCGTCCGTTCCGCCATAGGTGCACTGGTCTAGGAAACGCCAAATATCACGTTCCAGGGCCTCTCCCGTGGGATTCATCCAGTTCTGGCTACCTGGCTGCGGACTGTCGTGAAGATTGGGATTGTAAGCAAAAGAGGTCGATCCAGTAGTCTTATTGAAATAACCGCGGATTTCGCCGGTGGGGTTATCCGCTGTGGTGATGCTGATGTAGAGTTGCCCTGCATGGAGGGCGGTGAGCATGGCTTGGTCCGTGAACTTCGTCTGGGCGGCGCGGATTTGCCACTGCTTGCCCGTGACCTGGCCGAGGCCGATGTTGATGATCTCTAGGTCGCTGTCCACGCGCAGGTAGGCGGTGTTTTGGGGGGAGGTCAGGTTGCTGAAGGTGAGGTTGATCTGGGCCTCGTCATTGTCTCCCTGGACCAAGGCGGTGGCGATGCCTGTGGCGGTGGTGCTGACGCCTGCTTCTTTGCCAAGGTAAGCCACGAAGAGAGTGCGGTTGTCCTCATTGGTCGGGTCTGCATCGCGGATGAGGGCCGTGCCATTGAGAGGCGGTGTGGTGGGGCCGGAGCCGGGGCGGATGATGTTCAGCGTCAGGAGTTCTGGGACCTCGGGGGCATTGTCCAAGACGGGATGGACGATGATATCCATCTGGCTGACCCCTGCGGGGAGGGTGAGGCTGCCGGTCGCGGTTCCGGTGATCTGGCCGGAGGGCTGATCCACCGTGAGGGTAAAGTCACCTGGGCTGGCGCTGCCACGGGCAGGCGTAGGATTGCCACTGCTGGCATACGCAAGGGTGAGTCGCATGGCGCTTTTATCCGCTGGGCGGTTAAGGCGAATGCGGGAGGTGAGACCTTCTTTCTCCTGGACACCGGTGGCGCTGGGGACCGTGGTGGTGGTGAGGGAAAAGAGGCTGGCAAGCACATCGGCATCGGAAGCGGTGCCGCCAGAGGCATTGCCCGGACTGGTGCCGAGAGCGGGATCTGTGCCCGTTTGGGCCTCTGCCCAGTCATTGATGCCGTCATCATCCGTGTCCTGGTCCGTCGTTTCCACCCGGTAAAATTTGCGCTGTGTTTCGCTGCCCTTTGGCGTGGTGAACTGGAGCGCTGAACCTGTGCCGATGAGGGCTGTGCCCTCGATCACCCAAGTGGGGCCGTGAGGGGCATCACTGCTAAGAAGTTGGTAGCGTTTGCCCTTGGCAGAAGGCAGCTCCAGCAACACCTCATTCCCGACCAAATCCGCCTGAGCGATACGCAGGGAATCGGCGGGGTTTCGGGGATCAGTCCCTGCGATGCTTTCTTCGATATTGCTGCTGCCATCTCCATCCGAGTCCTCGGCTGAGGGGAGGCTCCAGGCATTGTAAAGCTGCTGCCAGACATCGCAGATACCGTCTCCATTGTAGTCCGTCGCTGCGTGCAGCGGTGAGGACAGAGGGAGCATTTGAGCGAGCACCAAAGCCTTCAAAGTTATCCAAAGGGGAGCACGACGCATGATTCAGGGAGAAAGGGTTGATGTGAGGTGAATCCGCGTAAGAGCCACCCAGAACTCCCTGTTTTAACAAAAAGTGAGGAATGACGTCAATCCCCATTTTTGTTAGGCTGTGGGTAGGCTAACTCCTCATTTTCAACTCCTTGGGGAATTTTTGAAGATCCCCTTAAGTGGACTAGAAAGAAGTCTTGATGGACTTGCTTCCCTAACCGATGTGCATCCCGTGATGGCTTAATTTGGCAGCACTGGCTTCAAGGCCTCGGCCCAGACTGCGTAACCTTTCTGGTTGGGATGCAGCGCATCTGGCATGATGTCTTTGGAGATGGAGCCATCTGGCTCCAGCCATTTGGCGGTGATATCGAGGAAGGTGACGCCGGGTTTTTGGCCTAGAGGAGCGAGGCGCTGATTGATGTTTGCCAAAATGGCGCGTTTCGGGTCGGCAGCGGTTTTGCCGCGAGGAAAGATGGCCATGAGGATGACCTGGGCACCGGGGCACTTGGCCTGGGCTTTTTCGATGATGAGGCCGATGGCTTCGGCGATTTCGGCCGGGGTGTTGTCGCGGGCGTTCACGGTCTTGGCCAAATTATTGGTACCGATGTGGATGACGATGGCCTTGGGCTTGAGGCCGTCGAGTTCGCCTAACTGGATGCGCTTCAAGACGTTTTGAGTGCGGTCCCAGCCGAAGCCGAGATTGAGCACACGGCGGCTGCCGAAGAGGGACTGCCAAGTTTCGGTCCCCCGGTTGCCCATTTTAGCTCCATCCGGCAGGCCACCCCAGAAATGGGTGATGGAGTCGCCAATGAGGACGATTTCAGGGTTGACGGTGTCTTTGATCTTGAGGATTTCCGCGTG
This sequence comes from Prosthecobacter dejongeii, assembly GCF_014203045.1. Lineage (NCBI taxonomy): Bacteria > Pseudomonadati > Verrucomicrobiota > Verrucomicrobiia > Verrucomicrobiales > Verrucomicrobiaceae > Prosthecobacter > Prosthecobacter dejongeii. Next base: position 199,693 of record NZ_JACHIF010000001.1, on the reverse strand, counting down.
GCGCTCCTCCCAACCGTAGCCGTCTTTTTCCAGCTTGCTCATGGGCAGGATGGCGGTGTTGACGGAGGTGAGGGTGGGAATGATTTTGGCGATGGCTGCGGCTACTTGTTCGGCCAGACGGTCATAACCGGGGCCGCTGAAATGGACGTCTTTGGGATTTTGGAATTTGGCGAGGTCGGGCTCGATCCAGGCGTAGAGATCGTTGATGGCGATGCCGTGTTTTTGCATCACGCGGGCGGCGACTTCGTTGCGGGCGATGAGGTCGGCATTCGTGGCGTCCTTCATGCCGCCTTCAGCGACGGGGGTGGTGCTGGCCCAGAGGACTTTGGCTCCGGTGGCCTTGAGCTGGGTGGCGAGGCTGTCCAAACGCTGTTCGTAATCCGCTAGCGGGGTTTTGCGATCATGGATGCCGAAATTGAAATGGATGATGTCCCACTTGCCTGTGCCGAGCCAGACGGGGAGCTTTTTCAAGCCATTGGCGGTGGGGCCGCAGTTTTCCGGAGCACGGTGGAGATTGGCCACACCAGCCAGGGCCTTGCGGGTGGCCAGGGTGTAGCCCCGGGAGATGGAATCGCCGATGAGTAGCACGCGCGGCAGCTTGGGATCGTCCTTCACGTAATCCCAGGCGGTGACTTTGCCGGCCAGCTTTTCAGCCTGGTAAATGGGCAGGTAAAAGCCCATGCCGAGGTTTTGCTCCAGAACGGTTTCCCAGGCCTGTTGTTCGGGGGAGAGCGTGGCCTTCCACGCAGCGAACTTCTCAGCGGTGATCTTTTGGTCGGCGGCCTTTTTCTCGGCTGCGGCTTTTTGTGCGGCTGCCTCCGTGGCATTGGTGGGCTCCGCTGCGTGGGCGCTGAGCGTTAGAAGGAAGAGAGCGGGGATGAGGCGAAAGAGAGGACGCATTGGGAAGCAGAATTTACGGAAGATGGGCAGTGGGTCTTGCCCGTGTGTTTTTACAAGGGTGGTGTGGAGCCTTGTTTGAGCCAGGGGGAAAGAGATGCCTCGCCCTTACAGGGCTTTTGATTCCATAGGAGTATTGTTCGTATTTACCCAGGGCGTTGCCCTGGGCTTTGTTGTGCCGCCCCTTTGGGGCTGGGAGCGGTGGGCTTGTCGTACAAGGTAATGGAGCGACACTTCGCGAGCAGCGGGGTTGGTTTGCAGATACAAAAAAAGAGGGACGTCTTGTGACGTCCCTCCGTGATTTTTTTGAGGCTGTTGCCGGGGGCGATTACTGCCCTGGGCGCCAGTCTTCGGTGGCGAACTTGAAGGCCTGCTCGAGACCGACGAGGTCGGTGCTTGGGCGGAGGGCTTCGAAAGCCTGGCTTTCCTTCTGGATTTCGGCTTCGCTGTAGTTCATGGCCTTGATGGAGAGGCCGACGCGGCGCTCCACTTTGTCCACCTTGATGACGCGAGCTTCGACTTCGTCGCCGACGTTGATGACGTCCTTGACCTTGGCCACATGATCTTCGCTGAGCTGGGAGATGTGAACCAGACCGTCGATGTCGCCTTCGAGTTCCACGAAAGCGCCGAAGGAGGCGATCTTGGCGACCTTGCCCTTGACGACGTCGCCGACTTTGAAGCGGCCGTCGATTTCGGACCATGGGTCGGTCTCAAGCTGCTTCATGCCGAGGCTGATGCGTTGGTTGGCCTTGTCGATACCGAGCACGGTGGCTTCCACTTCCTGGCCCTTCTTGAGCATTTCGGAAGGATGGTTGACCTTGCGTGTCCAGGAGAGATCGGACACGTGGATCATGCCGTCGATGCCTTCTTCCAGTTCCACGAACGCACCGTAAGCGGTGAGGTTGCGGACCGGACGGGTCATCGTGGTGCCAATTGGGTAACGAACGTCGATATCGTCCCAAGGATTGGTTTCGAGCTGACGGACGCCAAGGCTGATCTTGCGCTCTTCCTTGTTGATGCCAAGGACGCGAGCTTCGATTTCCTGACCGACCTGAAGGACGTCGGAAGGACGAGCGATGCGCTTGGTCCAGGAGAGTTCGGAGACGTGAACAAGGCCTTCGACGCCTTCTTCCACTTCGCAGAAGGCCCCGTAAGCGACGAGCTTGGTGACCTTGCCGCGAACGGTCTGGCCAACAGGGTAACGGGCTTCGATGTTTTCCCAAGGATTGTTCTGGAGCTGCTTGAGGCCCAGGGAGACGCGCTCTTTTTCGCGGTTCACTTCCAGGATGACGACGTCCAGGCGCTGACCGATGCCCACCATTTCGGTAGGATGGTTCAGGCGGCCCCACGACATATCTGTGATGTGGAGGAGACCGTCCATGCCATTGAGGTCCACAAACACACCGAAGTCGGTGATGTTCTTGACCACGCCGACGACTTTGTCGCCAGGGTTGACGGAATCGAGGAACTTCTGACGCTGTTCGGCGCGCTCGGCTTCGATAACTTCGCGGCGAGAAAGGACGATGTTTTTGCGGTCGTCGTTGATCTTGACGATCTTGAATTCGAACACCTTGCCGACGTACTCGTTGAGATCCTTCGGCGGGATGATGTCGATCTGGCTGCCTGGGAGAAAGGCTTCGACGCCGACGTTGACCATGAGGCCACCTTTGACGACGGATTTGACCTTGCCTTTGACGAGTCCGCCATCGCGGAACACGGAGGCGATTTTTTCCCAGTTCTGTTTGTAGGCGGCCTTTTCCTTCGAGAGGACGACCATGCCTTCATCGTTTTCGAGACGTTCGAGGAGGACTTCGACTTCGTCGCCGACCTGGATGTCTTCATCTTCAAACTCGTTGGCGGGGATGGCGCCTTCGGATTTGTAACCGATGTCCACGAGGACGATCTGCGGTTTGATTTCGAGGATCCGGCCTTTAACGATGGATCCTTCGGAGAGTTCACGGAAGGATCCTGCGATCATCTCCGCGAGAGTAGCTGCGCTCATGTATGTTTTTCGGGTTAGGAGTGTTCTGTTGATAACCGAACACGGCCTCCCACTCCTGAGGGCTGCGTCGGGCTGATGTCCCGCGCGGCCAGAGGGCCACCGGACAAAAGGGCCGCCATAATCGGGGGAGATCGGGGAATCGCAAGGGGAAAGACGGGCCTAATATGCGACAAGAGCTGAATTCCCGCCCTTCTGGGCTCTCCATGCGTGCAGGCTCGTTTTGCCTCCAGTGGTGGCTAATGTGCTGGCATCTCACCTTCCTCGGCTTGGCTGGAATGCCAAGCAGGGGCTGATTACAGCGTTTTTTTGCTGGAGAGGAGCCCGGCTTTGAGTTCCTGGATCTTGGCGTCGGCCTGGTCGATCAGGGGGTCAAACATGGGGATTTCTTTGGCGTTCTGGCCCTGCTCGTGTTTGCGGAAGCCGAAGAGGTAGGTCTCGTTCTGGGGGCGCCAGCGGTTGAAGAAGAGTTCGTCTTTTTTCAGGACTTCTTTCTGGATGCTGGCGAGTTCAGCTTCGGAGATCTGCGGTGGGGTAAGGCCGAGACCTTGGACAAGCTTGGTGCTGAGCTTCTGATAGCCTTCGCGGGTGTAGTGGACGCCGTTTTCGGTAAGGGGCTTGGCGGTCTGACCAGATTTGGGCATGCCGCCCATGAGCTCGAACCAGTCCACAAAATAGGTGTTTTGGGAGCCGGCGAACTTGCGCAGGGCATCACGGAAGCTGGACAGGTTTTTGTTGGCATCCGTCAGGTCAGGCATCGGTGGCGGCAGATTTTCCAGAGGCGGTGGTGTGGCGATGATGATGCGGACGCCTGGAGCCTGCTTGCGGATGAGGGCGAGGAGATTGCGGTAGCCTGTGAGGAAACGGGGGAGGTCACTAAGGCCTTCGAAGGCCATTTCAGAGCCGTAACAAAGCAGGACGACGGTGGGCTTCAGCAGTTCCAGGTGCTTGGCCATGCGTTCGAGCCCCTCTTCTGGGGGGCCGAAGTAGGAGCGGGCGTGGCCGTAAACAGTATCCCCACTCCAGGCGAGATTGCGGATCGTCACCTTGGTTTCGCCAAGGGCCAGGGCGAGGCGTGGCTCAAGGGTCGCATAGCGTTGCTCGCGCTCAATGACGGTGTTGCCGATGAGGACGAGGCGGTCGCCATCCTTAAATTCAAAGGCAGCTTTCTCCGCCGTGGCAGCAGCAGGGGCAGCCGGAGGTGGGGTGTCCTGAGCGAGGAGGTGCGTCCCGCTGCAAAGGCAGGCCAGGGCGGCGGTGAGGGTGGCGGTCCGAATCATGCGATGCGTATTTGAGATGATGCGGTGCGAGATGTCCAGAGGTGAATCATGGCGCTCATGTGCTTGTTTACTCGCCTCATGGCCGATGATTTTCCTTGGGAATAAAAAACAAGGGCCTCCTCACATGGCGGATATGAGCGCCATACATTTTTTTTTACGCTGTCTCGCTGCTCCCAGTCTGAAGCATGGCTCTAACCGTGGAAAAGCCGGAGTCTGCAGCATTCTATTTCGCAGTTCGGTTGTCCAAAAATCCCGGCTTTTTTTAAACCGTGCTAGCTCTCTTTTGCTGCTGTTTCAGCGGACACCTGCGGCGCAGGTGCTGCTGCCAGAGGTGAATTTGATTTCCACACTGGCTTCATCTGGGAGTCTCCGGACCGCGATCACGGTGGTGGCCGGGCTGGGAGCTTATGATCGAGTCGCTGGAGCGACGACTCTGGTGCAACTCGCACCGAGCCGAGGTGCCTCCACCGTTACGGGGCGAGTAGGGGGAGATCTAACGGCCATTTTCCAGATCACCGGCACGCCGACACCACCGCTCGGGTGGGAGCTTGAAAGTGGGGAGGTGCCAGGCATGGAGCTCACCTACAACAGCGGGGAAGGTATCGCTGCGTTGGTAGGGAAACCTTTGGAGTCTGGAACGTTTCCGATCCGGTTGGTAGCGACGCATGGCCCCGACCGATTTGGCCGGAATTTTACGGTCTCCATCACAGGCCAAGCTGGAGTGAGCATCACGGTCCAGCCGACTTCACGAACGGTGGCGTTTGGCCAGTCAGTGACGTTGGCAATCCAAGCCAGTGGCAGTGAGGCTTTGAGCTACCAATGGTATGAGGGGGTGAGCGGGGATGAATCGCTGCCTGTGGGTGGGGATGAAAATACCTTCACGACTCCAGCCCTAGAAACGACAACGAACTATTGGGTAAGGGTAAGCAGTGATTTGGCGACGGTGAATTCCCGGACAGCCCAGATTACCGTGCAGCCAGCCCCGCCTGAGGTTGTGGATGCGGTTTTCCCTGCCGCGACTGTGGGAGCCACTTATTCTCACACGGTGACGGCTGTCGGAGAGCCGAGTCGCTTCACCCTCACGGGCCTGCCGAGAGGTCTGCGTGCAGATGCGGTGACGGGGCGTATTTCAGGACGGCCTGAGGTTTCCGGCGTCTTCCAGGTGCAGGTTCGGGCTGCTCGTGGTGGTAGCAGTAGCCCGCCTGTCAGCTTTCCTTTGGTGGTAAAGGCTCTAAGCCAAGGATTGGTGGGCACTTTTGGTGGATTGATCCAGCGGGATGCGGCTAGCAATCGAGGGCTCGGTGGTTTTGTTTCTCTGACGACGACTTCGAATGGCTCATACACGCTCAGGGCTTCTACGACCTCCTCAAGCGGGGCTGCTCGTGCCGGGGCAGTGGCGTATTCAGTCAAAGGTCGGCTGGAAGCTGCCGCACCTCAGATCTCGGCTAAGGTTGGGGGCCTAGACTTGCAGCTTTCTCTGAATGCCGAGACCGGTGAGATGACGGGTGTGCTAGGCACAGCGGGGGTGAATGGCTGGAGGGCAAGGTACCACGCCACTTTCCGGCCTGCGGAGTCACTGGCAGGTTATTATTCGGCAGCTCTCCGACTGGCTGATGTCGGCGATCATGGAGTGGTCACGCTGCCCCAAGGGACAGGATTTTTGACCATGATCGTGGGATCGAATGGTGGCTTGACTGTCTTGGGCCGGACGGCTGATGGGCAGGCTTTTTCCTCGGCTGCTTTTCTTGGTTCGCAGGGCCAGTTCTGGTTATACACGGGACTTTACCGTGGCGGCGGTTCTCTTCAGGGGGAGATGAATCTTACCGAAGAGCCGCAGGTGCCTTTTTTTGGCAATGTCATTCGTGGCGATCTGACTTGGCGGAAACCTGCGGTGAATGAGCTGGCTTATCCGGGAGGGTTCGGACCTGTGAATGTGGAGGTCGAAGGGGCCTACTTAGCCCCTGCAAGCCGTGGACATGTGGTGCTGGGACTGCCCGAAACGGGTGTGGTAAGTCTGCATTTTTCTGAAGGGGAAATCCACACGTCTTTGACCAATCCAGACCTGGATGTGGTCTGGGCGGAAACGCGGAAATTCTTGCTGCCTCCTGCATTGGAGAATGCGGGTCGGGTCTCACTGAATTTGAATCCGGCTACAGGGGCGCTGAGCGGTCAATTTAGCTTGGTCGATGGGACGTTTACCCGCAATAAAGTGGCTTTTAAGGGGCAAGTGATTCGCGGTTCCGATGGAGACCTCAGGGCTGAGGGAAGCTTCTTGTTACCGCAGTTGCCGACTGCCGGACAAGCGGCCAATCGCACCGCCATTCTCTCGGGTCGGGTGGAACTGATTCAGGTTCGTGGTGAGCCAGCCCGCTGATCTCTAGAGCTCCGCTATCTCATGTCGCGTTTTTTGCCGCCCCCTTTAGCTTCAGTGTCGGCTCTGCCGCTCCTGCTGCCGACTTTATCGCTGTCCGCTGCGGAGGGGTTTCGCTCAGACACGAGCTATCAGTTGTATGATGAATCCGACGGACGCATTCAGGTGGAGTCGTGGTATTTCCGAGGAGAGGTAGAATTCACTCCGGACACGAGCTTGCGTTTTCAATTGCTGCGCGATGCCATTTCAGGGGCCTCCCCAACAGGGGCGCAACCGGGGAGTCTCCAGCCGTTTTTGGCGGATTTGGAGGATGTGCGAAATGGTGTGCTGGTGGCGCTTTCTCAGCAGGTCGGCGATCACAGGATCGAGTTAGAAATCTCGCAAAGTGACGAGTCTGACTATCTGTCTCGGGGCATCGCCTTGAGCGACAAGTGGGAGTTCAATAAAAAGAATACCACGCTCAGTTTAGGGCTCAACTATGTGAGTGATCTTGTGAGTGTGGTGGGGCTCGAAGAACAGGATAAAACCAGCTATGATGCCTTCATCGGTCTCAGCCAATTGCTGGACAAAAAAACCATTCTCACGGCAAATATGACGGTGGGGTATGCCGAAGGTTATCTGAACGACTCCTATAAGAGCATCCAGCGAACCGACATCTTTACGCTGCCGGTGGGTGGTGTCATCACGGACATTCCGGTGGATATTCTGTATCGTGAAAACCGACCCGACAGTCGTCTGCGCGGTGTTTTCCAGCTGCAGGCCACTCGCTATTTAACACGCTTTCAAGCGTCCCTGGATGCCGTGAGCCGGATCTCTTATGACGACTATGGCGTCCTTTCGCACAGCCTGCAGATCGAATGGCGGCAGAAGTTGGGAAACAAATTTCAGATCACCCCATTCTTCCGCCATTACCAGCAGACGGCGGCGGATTTTTTTTACAACACGCTGGACGAGGTGAGCGGTGTGAATAGACCACAGGAATATCCCATGGGGCGTGGTCCCCATTACTCGGCTGACTATCGGCTTTCATCCTTGAGCAGTCTCAGTCTGGGCGTGAAGGGGCGCTGCCAACTGAGTGAAAATGTGGCCCTATCTCTGACCTATGAGCACTATGCAATGAGGGGAACCGGAGCTGCGAGTGAGCGCGCACCTGCTGCTGCTTACCCGAAGGCGAACATCTGGACCTTGGGGGTGACGGTGCAGTTTTGAACTTTAGGCCATGCGCACGTTTTTACCCAGTCCCCCGTTACCGCCTGATGCCCATGGAGTGCGGCGTGTGGAATTCAAAGCCCTAGGGACAAACTGCGCCTTACTGTTTCGGCAGTCGTCGGATCAAATAGCTCTGCAATTCGTTGCGGAAGCGCTCGGCTGGATCCAAGCCTTCGAAGCTAAGTTTTCCCACTTTAGGCCAGATTCACTAGTCTCCCGGATCAATGCTGCTGCTGGTAAATCTTGGGTCGAGACGGATGCGGAAATGGATCAAATCCTCGACTTGGCAGAGGCGATGTATCGCCTCACGAATGGTATCCTTGATCCTGCGATGCTGCCTCTGCTGCGGGTGTGGGATTGGAAAAAAGCCCGTGAGAGTATGCCTGCAAAAACGGATGTTGAAAAAGCACGAGACTTATCTCGCTGGCAGGATGTTCAGCGTCGCCCAGGAGGAATCTTTCTTCCGCGTGAAGGTATGGGCCTAGACTTTGGGGGATTTGGGAAAGAACATGCGGTGGATCAGGTCATCGCTATCGCGAAGAGGCATGGCATTCTCGATATTCTGGTGGACCTTGGTCGTGACATCTTCGCTCTAGGAGGTAATGGTCAGCATCCTTTCTGGCATGTCGGTATCCAAGATGGTGTGCGCCCGGAGAATTGCCTCGGCGGGCTAGCTGTCTCTGGGTATGCGGTGTGTGCGAGCGGTGACTATGCCCGAAGATTTGAGCACGAGGGGGAGCGCTATGGCCACATCTTAGATCCTCGTACGGGATGGCCCGTGAGGCACGGGTTAAGGGCGGTGACCGTGCTTGCATCCAGTTGCGTCGTGGCAGGAATCTATGCCACCTCCATCTTCGTTCTGGGTTGGCGTGAGGGCATGGTCTTTGCCGAGTCAGCCCCAGGCGTGGAAGCCTGCCTGCAGAATGAGCAAGGCCAAATAGCTACCTCCAATTTTATCCAGCATCAGGTCCGCGGCACCCCCTGAATACCTATCCACCTGTCATGAAAATGCTCCTCTTAGTTCTCGTTGGTTCCACTCTTTGCAGTTGCAGTCAGCACTTTGTCCGGGTGTTGCCGTATGAACGGAAACATTTTGCAGATCCACTCATGGATCCAGGATTGGATCCGCTGCTGCTGACGATGACACAGCACGCTTATTTTTCTCGTGAAGGAAGTTTTGGCGGCGGGGGAATCGGCGGGGGCGGATGTGGCTGTAACTAGGATCGAGATACGAGAGCGGAGTTATTATTTGTTAGGTGAGCACGGCTTTGATCACATGGCCGTGGACGTCGGTGAGGCGGCGGTCAATGCCGTTGTGGTAGTAGCTGAGGCGTTCGTGATCTAGACCGAGGAGGTGCAGGATGGTGGCGTGAAAATCGTAAATGGTGGTGATTTTATCAACGGCTTTGTGGCCAAGTTCGTCTGTGGCTCCATAGCTGACGCCGGGTTTTACCCCCGCGCCTGTCATCCAGACGGTGAAGCCCTGTGGATTGTGGTCGCGGCCACTTGCGCCTTTTTGAAAGGTTGGCATGCGGCCAAATTCGGTGCACCAGACGACGAGGGTGTCCTCTAATAGGCCGCGTTGGCGGAGGTCGCGGATCAGGGCGGCAGCAGGCTGGTCAAAGATGGGCGCGTGTTTGTCATACTGCTCCTTCAGCTTTCGGTGACCGTCCCAGTTGCCGATGCCTTCGCCCATGGCATAGGCACCATTGTAAAGTTTCACACAGCGAACTCCGCGCTCGAGCAGGCGGCGTGCGAGGAGGCAGTTTTTGGCAAAGCCACTTTTGACGGGATTGGGATCGTCCACGCCATAAGCTTTTAAAGTGCTGGTGGGTTCTTTGGAAAGATCACTCACTTCAGGTACAGAGAGTTGCATCTTGGCGGCGAGTTCGTAACTGGCGATGCGGGCGGCGAGTTCTGTATCACCAGGGAATTTTTCCAGGTGCTTTTCATTGAGGAATTTTAGAACATCGCGGGCGGCGAGGTCGCTGGCGGCGGAGACTTTCTCGGGCCGGGCGAGGTTATAGATGGGGCGGCTGGAATTGAAGGCAGTGCCCTGGAAAAGGGCAGGAAGAAAGCCGTTGCCCCAGTTGTTCACGCCTGCCTGGGGGACACCGCGTGGATCGGGAATGGCGACGTAGGCGGGCAGGTTTTCTGCCTCAGATCCGAGGGCGTAGCTGACCCATGAGCCGAGGCTGGGAAAACCATCGAAGATGAAGCCCGTGCTCATCTGGTTTTCCGCTGGACCATGGGTGTTGGACTTGGCCGTCATGGAGTGGATGAAGGTGAGGTCATCCGTCATTGAGGCGAGATGGGGGAAGAGGTCAGACACCATTTTTCCAGTCTGGCCACGGGGTTTGAAGTCATAGAGAGGCCTAACCAGGTTTCCGTTCTCGCCCTGGAAGGTGAGGAAGTTTTCTTTAGCACCCGGCATGGGCTTGCCGTCCATGCGCAGCAGTTCCGGTTTCCAATCCCATGAATCCAGGTGGCTGACGGCGCCTGAACAGAAGAGGATGAGCACGCGCTTTGCCTTGGGCGCAAAGTGAGTGCTGCGTGCGCCAAGTGGATTGGAGGGATCAATGGCCGGATGGATGGGCCTCGTGCTGGCCAAGGAGTTATTTTCGCCTAGCAGGGTGGCTAGGCCTAGGCCGGCTGCGCTGGAGAGAAAGTTGCGACGATTCAGCAGGCCCAAACCGTTGGTGGAGAGTGGGGGAGTCATGGCACAAAGAGAAATTCGTTGGCATTCAGCAGCACGCGGCAGAGGGCTGGCAGGCCGTGGTCTCGAATGAGGGATTCACACACGCGGACTTCATCGGTAGAGGGCTGGCGCTGAGTCGTGAGGGCAAAGGCACGCTGAATCTGTTGGGCGGGTGTTTTGCCTGCATCGCCTTGCAACCGGGTGGCGAGGATCTCTGCTTGCTGATTGACAAAGCTGCTGTTGAAAAGGCTAAGGGCCTGAATGGCGGTGGTGGAGCGGGGGCGCTTGGGCTGGGATTGGCCCGCATCGGGACAATCAAAGCTGCCAAAGGTGGAGTCCTGGGCCACGCGGACTTTGGTCATGTAGATCATGCGTCGCCAGTCGGCGGGGCCGAATTCGGCCTTAGGATCATACACGCGGACGTAGTTGTTGTTAGGTGCAAAGGCGCTGTAACCAGGGCCACCCATCTTGAGATCCAAGGTGCCTGCGACGGTGAGCATGGCATCTCGCAGGGCCTCCGCCTCCAGGCGGCGAGGTGGGAAACGCCAGAGAAGCTGAGTTTGAGCATCTGCCGTTAGGCCATCTTGGTGTGGTGCACTGCTCTGTCTCCATGTCTGGCTCATGACGATCAGTTTTTGCATGTGCTTGATGCTCCAGCCGCTGTGGATGAATTCGGAGGCTAGCCAGGAAAGCAGTTCTGGGTGCGTGGGCAGAGCTCCATTGCGGCCAAAGTCGTTAGGCGTGTTGACGAGGCCTTCGCCGAAATGGTGTTGCCACAGGCGATTCACCAGCACACGAGCAGGAAGGGGATTGGCAGGATCCGCAAGCCATTTGGCAAGGGCGATGCGACGTTTTTGCTCGGGCGCGTTTTTGTCCAGATTCAGGGGAGCGCCGAGTGCGGAGACAGCGCCGGGCGAGACTTCTTCCTTCGGCTGGGTAACATCGCCCCGATTCAGGCGGAACGAGGGGGGCGCAGGTTCAAACCGGCCTGCATAGACCATCGGGCCTGTCTTGGCGGTGTTGAGTTTGCTCTCCAGTGCACTCACTTCGCCTCGGGCTTCATGCCAAGCAGACACCTTGCTGGCATCCTGCGGCTCGGGTTGGGACAGGCGGGCCTTGGGACCGGGATAAGGTAGGCGATCTTGAGAAGATGCAACGAGCTGCCAAGTGCCCCCGGCGTTGGAGATTTCGACACGATATTGGATGGGCAATCGGTCGCTGAATTCATCCAATCGGTCCCGTCCCCAGACGATGGCTTCGATGCTTTCGGCCTTGGGAAATTCTACTTGTACCCAGCCTGCGCCTTTCGTCTTGCTGATCCAACTGCGGTCATTGCCATACTGGCCGTCGTTGAGATGAATGAGGCGATGTTTGCCACTGTCCCAACTGGGTGAGGCAGTGACCTTGGCCCCTTGTCCAGCGAGAGCGATGTTTTGCCCAGCGGTGTTGTAGATTTCTAGTTCATCCAGGCAGGGTTCGTAGCGGTTGTTCTCGGAAGTGGCCAGGACGGTGAAGCGCAGTTTTTGAGTTGGAATCGGATTGAAACGATCTATGTTTCTGTGAGTGTGAACTGGCGGCCTTAGAGGCTGTTGAGCATCGTTGCTCGTCAGGCTCATAACCTGAAGAGCTGAGCTGACAGGCTCGAATTGGATCAGCCGATGAGTCGCTTTGGCTAGACGTGGCAGCAGCGTGGCGTTTTCTTCCTCATACTTTCGTGTCTCGGCTGACTTCAGCGGACGCTCCCCATGACGGACGCCTGAAAAGATGGCTTGCAGGCCGTAGTAGTCCGCTTGCGATACAGGATCGAATTTGTGATCATGGCAGCGGGCGCAGTGCAGGGTGAGGCCAAGAAAAGCGCCACCGGTGACGCTGACCATGTCATTGAGTTCATCCTGTCGGGCTTTGGCTTTGGACTCTTCATCTTTGCCGATCTGACCGGGGAGCAGGGCGGCATTGGCAACGATGAAACCAGTGGCGGCATCTTTGCCCACTGTATCTCCGGCGAGCTGTTCTAGGATGAACTGAGGGTAGGGAGTGTCTTCATTGAAAGCCTGGATCACATAATCGCGATAGGGCCAGGCATTGGGGCGTGGGGTATTCACTTCAAAACCGTGGGTTTCCCCAAAGGCAATCACATCCAGCCAATGGCGCGCCCAACGTTCGCCATAACGCGGAGAGGCGAGCAGGCGGTCCACCTGTTTTTCATAAGCCTTGGAATCGTTGTCTGCGACGAAGGCTTCGACTTCTTCAGGCGTTGGGGGTAGTCCATGCAGAATGAGGTGAAGACGACGGATGAGGGTGCGGCGATCCGCTTCTGGAGATAGGTGAAGACCTTTTTCGGCAAGCTTGGTCGCGATAAAGGAATCCAGGCTGCCTTGCTGAGGCGGCAACGGTTTGAAGGCCCAGTGGTCGCGTTTGTCCACGGTCTTGGCGGTGTCCACACCGTCGGGCCACGTGGCTCCTTCATTGATCCAGCGGGTGAGGAGATCTACTTCAAGCTTGGACAGTCTTTCGCCTTTCGGCGGCATTTGAGTGTCCTCGTCATCCGTGGAGATGAACTGGATGAGTGGGCTCTGTGCGGCTTTGCCAGATACAATGTTAGGTGCATGGGCATCTCCACCGTGGAGAGCATCGGCCTTGATATCCAGACGCAAGCCGGATTTCTGCTTGTCTGGTCCATGGCAGGAATAGCAGTGTTTTTCTAGAATCGGGCGCACCTCACGGACAAAGTCCACGGGGCCGGCGATGAGGTTGGCAGTCAGGATGGTCCAGGCAAGAAGGGGAGGCTTCATCTTTAGCGGTAGGGATTGCCGGCGTCAAAGAGCGCTCGAATTTCATCGTCGGTCATGGTTCGGCCTAACAAAATGAGTTCGTCAACGCGACCACTCAGTTTGCGGTCTTGGGAGTTCCAGTTACCGATTTGTGCAGGCCCTAACAAAGCAGGGTGGGCGGTAGCCTGGAGGCATTCTTTGTCTAGCTGTCCATTGAGGTAAAAGCGGATGCGTTTGGCATCAGCATCGTAGGTCACGGCCAGGTGAACCCATCGCCCTTTCTCTGGCAGGACTGGAGTGGCTGAATCTGGGAAACCTTCTTTCTCCGATGAGCCTGGAAGCAAAGTATTGCGTTTAAGAGCGAGCCTCATGGTGGCGTCCTTTTTGATGATCCAGTGGACTTGACCACGTTTGTCATCATCCCAGCCATCCGTGTGATAAAGGGACTGGTAGAGGGCTTCCAGCCGATCTAGCCGTACCCAGGCGGCGAGGGTGAGTCGGGGCCAGGAGCGGTCAGCCCCTGCATTGAGTTTCATGTGGTCGCCCACATTGACGAATTCGGGGGCATGTGATCCGGGCCAGCGGCCTTGGGTCATGCGAAAGGTGCCCGGGGGCAATTTAGAATTTTCAAAATCCAGTAGGGTGATCAGGGCCGGGTCTCGTCGCAGAGCGGCCATGGCGGCATCTGAGCGCGCCCGCTGGCCAGAGGTTAGAGCTGCCTGGAGGGCGGGCATTTCATCGGGCTGGATGAAGGCTGCGGAGCGAATCTCGCGTGCGGCTCCGGCGCCGGACTCTAGGGAGTAGGCCTGGCCATCTTTCAGGCTCTGGCGTTTGCCGCCTTTGGTAGATTGAGCGATGACCTCTCCTTTGAAGACGTGGATTTCAGCCTGGCCATGTTGGGGCACATCCACGCCGAACTGAGTGCCCAGGTCCACAGCCTGGCCTGTCGGAGTGACGACGGTAAAACCCTTTGCCGAGGGCGGCACATCTGCTGCCACACGGCCACGTTCCAGTCGCAGCCGCTGGTCATTTTCAAAGCGGAAACTTGCCGGGGCTTCGATGACTACCTTCGCCCCACGCGCAGTGATGAACTCCACCGTACCTGCCTGCATTTTGTAATCAGCACTTTGAATTTGCATGCCTTCAGAAAAGACTCTGCTACCGATGCCACGAGCCACGGTGGCATGGACAGCTCTGCTGCTGTGCAACCACCATGTTCCAGTGATGATGAGTGCGAGGGCTGCGGCGGCAGCTAACCCAAGATGTGAAATGGGTGTCCGTAGAGACTTGGCAGAGTTTGCTGGGACTGGTGATTCCCAACCTGCTGCTTGTTCGGCCAGGGCAGCGTCTAGATTGGCTAGATCCGCAAACAGGCGTCGTGAATCAGGCTGGGTGAGCAAGATGTTTTGGAGCTGCTGCACCTCTTCGGCAGTGGCTAGACCATCCAAGTAGTGCTGAATTTGTTCATCCAGCTTCATGACGCATCCTCCTTGGCCAGTTCACGCTGAACACAGTCGGCCAGCAAGCGGCGGAGCCGATGCAGCCACTGATAAAAACCCGTGACGGAACGCCCGCTAATGGCGGCTACCTGCTGAATCCGCGCCTGCGGTTGATAAGCCTGCATGAGGAGCTGTTTCTGTTCGGGCTCCAGTTTTTGAGTGCAGGTTTCTAGGGCACGACGCTGGCGCTCCAGCCGGGTTTCATCCTGGGCAGTTTCTTCTGCGATGAGGTCCACCACTTCTTCGCTGAGGACGAGGCGGTCACGGCCTTTGTCGCGCAGCCAGGAGAGGACTTTAAAACGGGCGATGCCAAAAGCCCAGGGGCGAAACTCGGATCCTTCTTGGAATTCGCTGAATTTTTCCCAAAGCACGATGGCTACTTCCTGCATGACATCATCGGCATCGGCTCGGGAGGGCACCAGCCGACGAACATACGCACGCACTGCGGGCTCATGCGCTGTTAAGCTGCGCAAGAAACGTTGGTGTTCTTCGATTTCGGCAGGCGACATGGCGGGCTCTCAAGATTTTTTTCCTGAAGCCGGGCCGATTTAACGAACTATTTCACGGTTGAGAGAAATTTAATTCATCGCCGCTTTAGGACGAGCACGATGTCGGGGTAGCTGTCGTCCAGTTTGCGCGGGGTCTCGATTTCATAGGTGAAGTCGTAGCACAATTGGAGTTCCAGCTCGGGCACTTGGGACAGTAGCGCCTTCATCTGGCGGGCATCGTAGGTACGGAACTGCCAGTGGGTCTCCTGGATGTGGCGGCGGCCCTGATGGCTGATTTTAAGCCGGGTGCGCATGGCTTCGAGGCGAGTTTTACGGTCGGGTGGCCAGGTATGGGTATTGCAGACCACTTCGATGTCTTCCCGCCTAGCCTTCCAGCGTTCGTGTTCCTCTTTGGCGGTGGTGTAGTCGCTGAGGTGCAGGCCTAAGACGAAGATGCCTCCGGGTTTTAAAGCGGCACAGGTTCTTTGCAAGCAGGCGAGAGCATCTGCCTCGGAATGTAGGTATTTAAAAGTGCTGACAAGGCAATGAGCGAGGTCGTAATGGTCATTTTTTGGAGCTTTAAAACTCTGCATCCAGTCGGGCCATAGTCGGGCTTTGAGACCTTCTTTTTTTAGCCGCTCCAGGGCAAAATCGAGCATACGCTGATTGCCATCAAACCCGGAGACGTCCCAGCCGCGCCGGGCCATTTCGATGACCAGTCTGCCGCTGCCACAGGCAGGTTCCAGCAGGCGGCGGGTGCGGCTCTTTTCACCAAAGATGGTCCACACGGTTTCCAGAAAGGTGGCTTCGCGCGGGGTATCGGCATCGAAGATGATGTCGTAATAAAGCGGGGTGTCGTACCAGTCGCGGTGGTCAGTAGGCATTGATTCAATGGCTTATAGAGGCTTCCAAATCAGTTGTCAGACATTCTTATGATCCGCCCGAAATTAGCCAAGCCATTACAGCATAGCAGTTCCAAAGTTGGTCACAAAGAGGTGATGAATGGAACCTTCTATTTCCGTTTTGAATGAATGTCAGATCACCATTCTTTTTCTCGCCGCCAGTTTCTGAAAAGTGCTGCGCCTCTGATCCTGCCTGCTGCTGTTTTAGGTCGTGCGGGTGCAGTGTCGCCCAATTCCAAGATCCGTCTGGCCTGCATCGGAGTGGGCGGGCAGGGGACGGCTAACCTGAAAGCCTTCTTGGCAGATGAACGAGTGCAGGTGGTGGCCATCTGCGATGTGGATGGCAAGCACCGCGAACGAGCGATGAACCTAGCCAAGCTGACACCTGCAGATTGCTATAAGGACTACCGCAAAGTGCTGGCGCGCCAGGATGTGGATGCGGTGATGAATGCCACGCCTGACCACTGGCATGCGAATGTGGCGATTGAGGCCGCAAAGGCGGGGAAGGACCTGTTTTCTGAAAAACCTTTGGGAGCTAGCATTGCCGAAGGGCGGGCCATCTGCCGGGCGGTGGCGGAAAACAAACGGGTGCTGCAATGTGGTACTTGGAGACGGTCCGGCCTTAAAGTACGCATGGCCTGTGAACTGGTGCGCAATGGCTACATCGGTGAACTCAAAGAGATCCAGGTGGGTGTGCCTGGGACTTTTGCCATCCGTGGCGGTTACACCGGGTTGGAAGGTCCGCAGGAGGTGCCGCCACATCTGGATTATGCCATGTGGCTGGGGAGTGCTCCTGAGCGGCCTTATACCGAAGCGCGTTGTCATTTTAACTTCCGCTGGATTGACGAGTATGCGCCAGGATACATCACAGACTGGGGCGCACATTTTGTGGATGTAGCCCAGTGGGGCGCGGGCATGGATGACACTACACCGACTGAGGTGGAGGCGATGGAGGTGAAACGCAGAGCGCAGGGGCTCTACGATGCGCCGGAGGAGTACCGCATCGAATATGGTTACGCTAATGGGCTAAAGCTCTCGATGTTCAGCACTAAAGATGCGGCCACCTACGGCACTAAATTCATCGGTAGTGAAGGCTGGGTATTCACGGAAGCTGAGACACTGAAGGCCAGCTCTATCGACATTTTGCGCATCAAGATGAAGGAAGGCGATACACGCCTGTATGTCTCCAAGCATCACCACCGCAATTTCATTGATGCTGTGATTTCTCGAGAACGCACAGCAGCCCCGGCAGAAATCGCTCAGCGTGCGGCCACGATTTGCCATCTAGGTGCTATATCGGCCAAGCTGCAAAAAGGGCTGAAATTTGATCCGAAAGCCGAAGCCTTCACGGGGAATGATGAGGCCAATGCCTTGCTGATGCGACCGATGCGCGATGCTTGGAAGATCTGAGCTTAAAGTTTATCCATCATGAAAACATACTCCATGTTAGGTGTGGCTTTGTTGGGACTATTTTTTTCTTTTGTCTCGGCAAAGGCGGAGCATGAGGGGAAGCTGCAAGTGCTGTTGGTCGGGGACAGCACGACGGAGGGAAGCATCCCGCGCAAACTCAGTCCTAAAGGGCCTCATTTGGAAGAAGTGATTCGTGTTTTATTGGCGGCTGAAAAAGACCTGCCACCATGCAACGTGATCAATCTTGGCCTGAGTGGTGAATACGTCCGCAGGCTGCTGGATTCGGGACGCTATGATAAGCAGATGGCGAAACTTCCAGGAGTAGATTACATCTTCATCCGGTATGGCATCAACGACTATGCCCGGCGCGAGAACTTTGCGGGAAACTTTACCCAAGACTATGCCGAACTGATCAGCCGGATGCGCCAGGATCATCCGAACGCGCAACTTGTGATCATGACGGTCATTCCTTACATGGATTCGCAAAAGTGTAACGAGATTAACACCCTGAATCGGAAAGTGGCTTTACAGCACAGGTTACCGCTTTTTGACATTTATCCCAGGTATGCGCAGGCGCTGAAAGAAGGGCCTAACATGCTGAATTACAGGCGCTATGAACTGAAGAATATCCCAGTTCAATATCATGAATTGGTCAAACCTTTTGTGGCTGAAAATCCACCCAAAGTACTGGTGATGGACAATCAATTGGATGCGCATTTTGGTAAACTGCCAGGTTGGTTCGGCGACCGTCACCCGAACTTGGCGGGCTATCACGTCATTGGCGATGAAACGGCTCAGTATTTAGCCAAAATGATTCGTGAGAAAATGAAGAAATAAGTGGGGAGTTCCGATTCATTTGCCTATCTCCTTTCTACACTGTTTGTGTGCTGAAATGTTTTTTTGAGTTAGTTAGGCATAGTCAAAAAAAGCGAAAAAACCTTATTTTATCGCCACAAATTCGCCGCTGAATTCTACGCAAATTTGCCCTTCTTCCTGGATGGTGACTTGGAGATTCAGGCGTGCTTTGCCTGCCTCAGCAAACAGCTTTTTAAATTCACGGATTGTGGCACCATCGGGTGGCTGGCAGAAGGCACGAATAAGCCCACGCACGGGCCGCCGATAACGGATGGTGCTTTCGCGGATGACGATGTGGGCTGTGCGATCACCTAACATCAACCATAGCAAGCTGTATCCCGTCAGAGTGGCGATGGCGCTAAGGCTGCCGCCGAAAGCGGTTCCGAGGTGGTTGTGATTGGGCTCCAGCGGTGCGGTGATCACCAGCGTTCCGCCATCGTAACTTTCCACCTTTACCCCCATGGCGCGAGTGAGGGGAATCTGCTCATGAAGAAAGTGCTCCGTTTCACGCAGCAGGTCATCGTTCATAGGCGGCTCAGGTGTCCAGTTGCTGGATGCGCGCCAGATGGCGGCCTCCCTCAAAAGGAGTGTTCAGGAAAAGATCCACAATTTGCAAAGCCATCTCCAGATCCATCATGCGTTCGCCCAGGGAGAGCACGTTGGCGTCATTGTGCTGCCGAGTCAGGCGGGCGGATTCCAGGTTCCAGCACAGACCGCAGCGGATGCCCTTGACGCGGTTGGCCGCGATGGCTTCGCCATTCCCGGAACCTCCGAGGACGATGCCGCGTTCATACTTTCCGGCGGCCACGGCTTCCGCCACTGGGCGTATGAATTTGGGGTAGTCTGTGGACTCTTCCGAGTGCGTGCCGAAATCCGTCACGAGATGCCCAGACTTTTCCAGGTGAGAGATGATGGCTTGCTTATAGCGATAGCCGGCGTGGTCGGAGCCAATGGCGATATTCATGATGAATGAAAATTAGTTAGGTGTGTCTCAATGCGTCCACCACTTGGAAAGACGAGCCTCGGCAGATTCAGGTTTATTGAGGCTGCCTTCTGCATAATGGGAGGTGTCATTAAACAGCATTAGGCGAGCCCGTACGGGATCTTTAAAATCCACGATATTGAGGGCCGCTGGATCTTGATCGAGATTGTCCCGGTAGCGGCGCGGATCAAAGCCGAGGAGGGAGCTCAGCAGGAGGCGGATGGTGGCCTTGTGTGAGACCACGATCACGGATTGTCCCTCGTGATGGCGCACGATATCGAGCAGTGCAGGCAGAGCGCGCGCCGTGACGGCGAGGCCGCTTTCACCCCCTTCAGGGGCGAAGGTGTATGGATCTTCATCCCAGGCGGCGGCTTCTTGGGGGAACTGTACTTCGACTTCGTGGCGAGTCATTTGTTCCCAATGTCCGTGGGAAATTTCCTTGAGCCCATCACGAGGATTTACTTCCAGATGGTGCGGTCCAGCTAAAATGCGGGCCGTCTCCAGGGTGCGGTCCAGGGGAGAGGCATAAACGGCGGCGATGTTTAAAGGAGCCAGGCGTTGGGAAAGCGTGGTGGCTTGATGGCGGCCTTCATCGGAAAGCGGCACATTGGTAGCGCCGGCAAAGCGGTCCTCGGCGGTCAGGATGGTGGCTCCGTGGCGGATGAGGTAGATGCGTGTGATGGGCATAGGCGTCGCGAATGGATAGCACTTTCAGGACCAGACGCCGGGTGCTCACATCTGCAAATGAAAAGCCCGCAGAAGGTGGTTCTTGTGCGACAATGGAAGGTGGACTGGATGCAGATTGGGTTAAATTTAAATCTATTAGCGCTGCTATGACTGGAGATGGTTATGCCTAAAAGTAGGGCTGAGACTGACGGTTGGGTATTAGCATTCTGGGTACATCCAGGGATCGTTGTGTTGTCGAAGTCACTTAAACTTTAAAACATCATGTCCAAGCTCCTTGTTCTCTATTATTCCACTTACGGTCACATTGAAAACATGGCCAATGCCATCGCTGAAGGTGCCCGTGCGGTGCAGGGTGTCGAAGTCACTCTGAAGCGCGTCCCTGAAACCATGCCACCTGACGTGGCCGCAAAAGCAGGAGCAAAGCTGGATCAAAATGCCCCCGTGGCCACGCCAGCTGAACTGGCTGAATACGATGCCATCATCTTTGGCACTCCGACCCGCTTTGGAAACATGGCGGCCCAGATGCGCAATTTCCTGGATCAAACCGGCGGTCTTTGGATGAAAGGAGCCCTCATTGGTAAAGTGGGAAGCGTCTTTACCAGCACTGGCACGGGCGGCGGCAATGAATCCACCATCCTCACCACGATTCCTACTCTTTTACATCACGGCATGATTTATGTGGGCCTGCCTTATTCTGCGCCTGAGCTGACAGACATCAGTGAAGTCCGTGGCGGTAGTCCCTATGGAGCAGGGACCATTGCTGGAGCCGATGGCTCTCGCCAGCCAAGCGAGAAAGAGCTCTCTCTAGCCCGCTTTCAGGGGAAGCATGTGGCGAGTATCACGGCAAAATTGACAGCTTAAGCGAGCTTCCTTTAAATTTTTTGTAGCAGCGTAACCCACTCTTGAGTCAGGAGTGGGTTTTATTGTGGCGTATTCAAATGCAAAAAAGTTGTGAAAACGACTTGATGTTAATGCAAGTTCATTGCTTTATTGACCTCCATGCATCCTCCCGTTGCTCCTTTTCTTTCTACAGTTTTGGCCGCTGGTTTTTTGATTTCAGGTTCGGCCTGGGCTCAGACATCCGCCCAATTTGAATCCCAGCAGCGGCAAAAATATGAGTACTCCACTTTCAGCGCCATGTCTGCGCCCGTGGTATTGCCGATGGACGGTAAGGCTGATTGGTTGACGGGCCTGGATGTGAGTCTGGCAGGGAAGATTTTCCCCCACATGCACTTGGATACAGCTTTTGGAACCGCTTCGACGGAACAAGAAGAGCTGCGTGCCGGGCATCACGACCCCGAGGAAAGAGACGCGGTGACGTTTCAGAATATCGAGTTTTCTCTTTCTGGGCGATTGGATGAGTACAATGAATTTTTCATCACGTATGCAGCGGCAGTGACTGGTGGGCGGATTGACCCGATCTTTGAAGAAGTTTTCTGGAAGTTTAAAAATCTCCCTGGCGGCTTCGAGGTGCGCGGGGGCCGAGTTTACAATCGTTTCGGCATTCAGAATACGTACCATCCTCACGGGTTTGACTGGATTGATCAGTATTTGGTGAATACCCGGATCTTGGGCGAAGACTCGATGACGACGATTGGGGCGGAGATCACCTGGTTAGCGCCACTGCCGTGGACTTCTCAATTTGATGTCGCTCTGGGGGTGGCACCGCAAGCAGAAGATGACCATGGTCATGAGCATGAAGAAGAGGGAGAAGCACGCTATGCGGCTGAGGAAGCCTTCTTCGGTGAAGATGAATTCATGCTGGTGGCCAACTGGACGAACGTTTACAACTACAATGACTTTAATCAGTTCCGCGGTGGCATCTCGGGGGCATGGGCGGATAACGTCTCCGGTTACCGCACGAGCATCTATGGTGTGCATGCGGAGTATCAATGGCGTGAAAATGGCTTTGATCCTGGAGGCCGCTACTTTCGGGTTCGCTCGGAGGCCATGTTCAATCGTTACAAGGTCGAGGATGAACTTGTGGAAGGACGCAATCCGGAGACTCAACAAGACTTTGGCGCTTACTTGAGTCTGCTCTACGGCCTGCCAAATAACTTGGAGCTAGGCCTGCGTGGGGAATACGTGGCGGGGAATGCAGACACGGCGCAGGATTCTCGTTTTCGAGTCAGCCCTGGCATCACTTGGTATGCGAACGATGCACGCACGCTTCGCTTCCGCCTGCAATACAACTATGACAACTCCAATGAACGGGGCACAGATCACGCAGTTTGGGCTCAGGTGAGCTTCGCCTGGGGTGGTCCCGAGGTGCGCTGATCTTTGGCAACAATTTTGCGTTAAGAATCGTTTCTTTCAGGGCACCTTGGTGGCAAGGTGTCTTGTCCTTTTCACTGTCATGAAATTTTTCATTCCCCTTCTTTCTCTCTTGGCTTTTAGCCTCAGCGCCCCGGCGGCGGTGAAGGTGGCTACGCTGCACCCCATCCTGGCAGATGTTGCCCGTCAAGTCGGTGGTTCCCATGTTGAGGTTGTTGAGATCATGAAAGCTGGTGGGGATGTGCATCACTTTGAGCCTTCGGCCAGGGATATCGCCTCCATGAAAGGTGCGCCAGTGATTCTCGCCTGTGGCAAGCATCTGGAAACCTATTTGGACAAGCTCCGTGACAGCGTAGGCAGTGGTGTGAAGATCGTAGAAGTGGGGCGGCTCATTCCTTCCCTTTTGTTAGACCCTAAGAATGAAATCTTCGTCTGCTGCCCGGCTCATGCCAAAAGCAGTGTGGACCCACACTGGTGGCACAGCGCGGAAAATATGAAGCGTGCGGCCCGCATCGTCGCTGGTGAACTGAGCCAGCTAGATCCGGTGAATGAGGGGGCCTACGAAGCTGGAGCTAAAGCAGCGGGGGAGAAATTCATGCAGCTCAAAAGCTGGGCGCAGAAAGAGATCTCACGCATCCCGCGCGGAGATCGGAAACTGGTGACAGCTCACGCGGCATTTGGTTACTTTTGCAAAGAGTACGGGTTTAAGACCATCCCCATGCTGGGCATTGGCCGCAGCGACGACATCTCGGCTCAGTATATTGCCCAGACCATTCAGGCCATCCGTGATAACAAGATCAAAGCGGTCTTCCCTGAGGATCAGGCGAATCCCAAAGTGCTAACGGAGATCGTCCGCAGTACTGGGGTGAAGACGGGGGAGCCGCTCGTTGCCGATGGCACGTCAGCACACGCCCATACCTTTGAGACCATGCTGGCTCACAACGTACGCGTCATTGTTGCGGCGTTAGCTCCTCAATAATCAACGGCTCAGCGTCATTACGCACTCCAGGTGTTTGGTCTGGGGGAAGAGATCAAACGGCTGCACCTTTTCTAGTTTAAAACCAGCCTCATGAAAAAGGACGAGGTCACGCATCTGAGTGGCGGGATTGCACGAGATGTAAACCACACGCTTGGGATCAAAGGCAAAGAGCTGCTGCAAAAATTCCTCGCTGCAGCCCGCTCGTGGGGGATCAATGATGACCACTGTGTCTTTGCCTGCATGGGGGACTTCTTTGAAGATCTCACGGGCATCGGCGGCTAGAAATCGGCAGTTCGTGAGGCCATTGATTTCTGCATTGTGCGAGGCTTTGCGGACGGCGCTCTCGGAAAGCTCCACGCCGATGACTTCTTGGAAATGACGAGCGGCGCTGATGCCAAAAAGGCCGCTGCCGCAGTAAGCATCCACCAGATATTGAGCACCTGCCGCCTTGGCTTCATCCACCGCATAACCAACGAAGTCAGCTAGGATGAACGGATTGTTTTGGAAGAAATCGCCCGCTTGGAATTCGAATTTGACCTCGCCCACTTGCTCAATGGCGATTTGGTCGGCCTTCGTCAGCACGCCATTCACGGCGGCTCTCATCAGTAAAGTGGCTCCGTTTTTAAAAGCCTCCTGATTTGCCCGAGCTTCCGCCCGGACGACGGTGAGCTGTTCATTTAGCTGGGGCATGGCGATGGGGCACTGCTCCACATCCACCATCGCATTGCGTGTACCCACCCGCAGAAAGCCGATGGCTCCGATTTCTCCCGCCTTAGGTCTGTGAAAATGGGGGGTGATTTTGGAGCGGTATTCGTATTGCTTGGGAGAGGCGATGACGGGCAGGACGGGGTGCTCGATCTTTGCCATGTGCTTCAGCAATTCCTCCACCTGGCGTCGTTTCCATTCGATCTGTTTCGGGTAATCGAGGTGCTGATACTGGCAGCCACCGCAAGTGCCAAAAAGAGGGCAGGGGGCAGTCACGCGTTCACTGGAAGGCTCCAGCACTTCCACCAGGTCTGCATTGCTGTAGTTCTTGTGATTCCTGTAGATGCGGCAGCGCACCAGCTCCCCAGGCAGGGCAAAAGGGACAAAGACCACCCAGCCATCCACGCGTGCGACACCGCTGCCCTCATTGGTCAGGTTATCAATGCGGACATCGAGTTCCTGGTGATAGGCGAAGGGGTGGGCGACAAACTTGCGTGGGACCATCGTTACCCTGTAGCAGAGGCGGCGGACAGGTCAAACGAGCGGTGAGGTCAGATGCGGCAGGGAGTATTAAAGTTTAAGAGTTGACGTAAATGCATCAGAATCTTTACGTTGACGGATTAATCCAGCAGCCTTGGCCTAACCAATGAGACTTCCATTTTTTTCTTTGATCCTCCCAATGGTGATCACGACATTTTGGCTCGTATCTTTGGTGGCCGCTCAAGGTCAGTCGTCCAACTCCGCGTTTCAAAGCACCGAAAGCTTTTTGGCAGCCCTTAACAATGTGGAGTGGGAGTGCTCGTTCACCAGCTACCCCAGACTTCGTTTTGGAGCGGAAAAAATTGAGATTCTAGGTCTCGACGGAAAAGTCACCAACACGCTCAAGAACGTTACCCATCCAGAGCCGGGCATAATCAGGGTGGGTTTTAATCGGGGGGTGGTCCTCTTTGCCTTTTCAGACGATCTCCGAAGTTTTGTGATCGCGAACATGTCTGAGATCAGTGAATTCGATATTCCTGGTAGTCAGGTGGGGGTGAAGTTGCCGGCCACAGCCGCTGATGCTGCTTTAGAGGCCACCTTCAAAGATCACCCGTTTTGGAAGAAGATGCGTCTCCATGCCGCCAAAATGGAGGTGCTAGATGAGAGTGGTGCGCCTTTTGCGACTAACGAAGGCTTCGCTTTTTATCCTCGAGGACTTGGTGTGAAATTGCCGGAGAAAGGGGTTGGTTTTGTGGTTCTGTCTCGTCAGCGAGCAGGGGGCTGGTATCTAGGTGGGCGGCATTTAGGCACGGGTGTGCGCACGCAGGTCGCTGGTGTGTTTCGTCCTTTTCTCCGCAGCAAGCTCACAGACTTTGCGCTGCGTTCCGCTCATTTCACTCGCTCACTTTTGTTAGCAAAGCAGGAATCCATGGCGGATGCTCAAGAGCAATATGCTCTCTACAATGTGGGTAACATTTATGGCGAAGTGTCTGAGCAGGTGACCTACGCCTGCAATGAAATTGGCAAGCTGCGCGGTTACGCTTTGAGCTTTAATCGGGCTGCCGATTGGCACGCCCAGGCTTATACAACCGTCAAAACTCACTTTGGGCAGGACAAGGCCAAGCTCTTGGAGATCGGCACCGATCTGGCCGAAAGCCAAGCTGAGAAGGGCGACTTCGCGGCGGCCAAAGCGACGCTTGCGGAAGTGTTTCCATATCTTCCTTCAGAAGGCGGTGATGCCCGTATCCCGTATGCATTTTACAAAGCCCTTGGCGCGGCTGAATTTGGCCTTCGTAACTATCCCCAAGCGGCGAAGTTGTTTGTGAATAATCAAAAGCGTGCTGAGGCGGCTGACTTTAAAGGGTATGTCATTGAGTCTTTGCTCGATTTGGCAGCTTGCCAAATGGCCCTCAATCAGCCTATCGAAGCGGCTGCTAGTGTGGCCTTGGCCATGCAACGGCAGGATGATTGGGCGAAAAAAAATCCCAAGTATAACTTCGACACTTACAAACTTTCGCTCGCCTGTGTGGCGTTGCAAAAGTGGAACGAAGCCGTTAAATATTCATCCCTTAGTCAACGGCGGAATTCAGTCTCGTATGAAGAGTATGCGCGGCTGCTTTCTCTGCTGAATCGCGGAGATAAAACGGCGGCTCAAAAGATGGCGCTTGATTTTAAACGTCGTTTTGCCGGGGGACTAGATGACATACAAATCCGCCGCGACATTGATGCGATGACGGTCAAACTCACCGAGGCTGTCTCGGTCCTCACTCCCGCCGCCACAGCCGACCTGGAACAGGCCTGGGCGCAACAAGTGGAATCCCTGCGTAAACGCCCTCTGCAAAACTACATTTTCGCACGGGTCATGGTGGCTGCCATTGCGAGTCTGAAGAACGGAAATTAACCAAAAATTGAGCCTCAATTCAACAAGGAGAGAGGTACATTCATTGGCGTGACTCGTGCGGGCTGGGATGGAGTTGCGGACTTCTGCCTTGGCAGTTGTTTTTCCTGAAAGTGGGTTAATCAATGGCCATGAACTGCTCTCTCTGGTTGGGTTTCTTTGCGGCTTTTGTTTTGCTGGTGCCCCTGGCTTCAGGACAGACCGCTGCACCGCTGGACGAGACGCTGGCACGTCAAAGCCTTTCGGCGAAGCCAGCGCGCAACCCGGTGAAGAGTGTGGCCCCGGTGGTCAAGCGCACGCATGAACGCCGGGCAACGAAGGGGCTAAATGTCGAGGTGGACGTGGAAGTGATCCACCGCACGGATGGCAGCACGGAGGAGCACACGTTCATGCCATTGCCCATCCTTTTTGTGGTGAATTCGGATCAACTCTTGGATGAAGTTTCCCGTGCCAATGTGCGCAAACTAGCGGCGATCATTCAGGAAATCTCAGCGGATGGAAAAGCAAGCTTCAGCATCCAGGGGCACACAAGTGCGGAGGGTGATGCAAAAGCCAATCAACAACTGAGTGAACGCCGGGCGGCACGCATCCAGGCCTTGCTCGCTGCTGAAGGCGTGCCCATGCAGACCTTGGTTGCCATCGGTTTGGGAGAGGAAGTGGCAAGGTTTCCAGACAGCGCGGCGGAATCTGAGCTGCAGCAGGATCGGCGAGTGCTGGTGGTGCGGATGCGGTGATGGATAGACGTGTTTTTGGTTAGGCCAGTAGAATCTCAACATGAGACCTGTTCCCCTGATTCACTTTCCCCCTACCGATAGCACGCACCGAAAGCCATTGTAGTCATGGCTGAAAGTAGGGGCGACTGGGAAGCGGGATGCCGATCGCAGGTAAACGGGAGCGGAGTCATACCAACTGCCACCGCGCAGCACCCGGGTATCTTGCTTGGCGCTGTACCAGTCCTGACACCATTCCCAGACATTGCCGCCCATGTCGTAAAGGCCAAAGGCATTTGACGGGTAGGTGCCTACGGGCGAGGTGAGGGCAAAGCCATCGTTGTATTCCGTTAAGTACTCGTAGCCGCTGCCTTTGGCCTGGGCTTTGACATCGGCGTAGTTGCCACTGTTGGCGGGAGGTGGAAATTCTTTGCCCCAGGGATAAAGGTCATCCAGCAGGCCATCTTTCACCTCGGGGGTAGCCTGGCCAGGTTCGAGATCGGCAATGCCGACGGCGTAGCTCCACTCTTGATCCGTAGGCAGGCGATACTCATCATCGGGGCGGATGCGGCCTGCCTGACGCTCCGTTTGGGTTAGCCAGAGACAAAAGGCTGTGGCCTCCTCCCAACTGATGCTGGAGGCTGGGTGCAGCCGCTCATCATCCTCTAGCTGGAGCTTTTTCCAGGTCTCACCCGCGTCGCGATTTTTATACGCATCATAGTCCTGTCGCCGGGTTTCCCAGACGCTGAAAAGCAAGCGTTTGTTGCCCATGTAAGTGATGACGGGCACGTATTTCATGCCCAGGCTGTTGGTAAAAGGGCTCTCTTGGGTGGCGGTGAGTGGGGTGGTGATTTTGAGCGCGTCGAGTTGAGAATGAGGACTGGTTTTAGTCGGGCTGGTCTTAAGTGCGGCCTGGGCTTGACGAAAGGCGATCATTCGCTGCACCAGCTCACGGCCTTCACGTGCCGCACGCTGCTCCTCGGTCTCATGCATCGGCGCGCTGGGAGGTGTCAGGACTGGGGGCGTGGGCAGACGCGCTAGCACTGGCTGAGCGGCAGGGATGATGAAGTCTGTAATGAGGGAGGCATCCCCGCGCAGTTCCACATGGGGTACTTGGCGCATTTCCGTGCGCTGTTTGGTGATGCGGCTGGCGGCATTGACAATGGAAAAAAGGTCCGCTCCCTGCGTGCGCATTTGATCGGTCAAAAAACGAGTGAAGGGGCTGTTCGTATCGCTTTCCTGGAGAAAAGCGGCGGCTTTGCGCCCGGGGCTCGCAGCGAAGGCGATGAGGGTGCCGTCCGGCAAAATGGCACCACCCAGAGCACGTTTCACATTTTCATCTAAACCACCTAGATTTTTGGTGGAGCCTGCCAGGGCCTTGGTCGCCGCCGGGGCACCACTGCGGCAGCAGTCTAGAATGACAGCACGTGCAGCCCCACGGGTGCCTTCCAAAGCGCTCAGCACATCGCGCAGCGGAATGGCATTGTCCGGGAGGTCATCCACATTCGTGATGTTGGCATCCACTGGCAGCAGGAAAGTCTCCGCACGATCATAACCTGTGGGGGTGTCTTCCACGCCATGGCCAGAGTAAAAAACAAGAGCCAGTTTGGCACCCGCAGCGCGTGAGCGGAACTGACGCAGGGCCAGACTCATCTGGTTCCGCCGCGCATCCTTCAGCAAGACGATGTCTTCAGGCAACACACCGGGGACGTTGCGAAGGGTGGCGAACATCAGCTCGGCATCTTTTCCTGGGGTATCCAGTTGATCCTCTGGGTTCACGTAGGCGTCATTGCCGATGCAAAGCGCCACAATGTCTCCTGCCTGGGCCGAGAGGCAGATGAGACCAAAAGCCAGGACAGAGAAAAGCCACGTTTTCATTGGATGGAAAGGGCCAAGAATCTCGGGTGAGATCAAGCGATAACACGGAGTAGAATGCATTTCTGGTCTTATGATGATGGCCGATCGGCAAGGGAAAAGCAGGTTTTTAGAACGGAACTGGCATTTGATTGAGAGGGCGTGCCTAACTGAAAGCTTGGATCATTGAATGGTGCCAGCTTGGTCACTGTTCCTCATTGAGATTGATTTTTTGATTGGAAAAACATCTTAGCTCAGCCCATAGGGCAATCGGCTTCGTCGCGAACCGCCCGCGTGTTCCGTGAAACCTTCCATCTGTTCACTTCATGAAACTCTTTTTACACAGTCTGGCCCTGCTTATGGTGCTCTCTGCCTGGGGGGATGAAACTCAGGTTTTGAAGTTGTTGGATCAAAAATGTGCCGACTGCCATAGCGATGGTGATGAAGAGCCAGCGCTGCATGGTGGCATCAATCTCACCCAACTCAAAGGGGCAGAAGATGAAGTCAAAAGCATCCTAGATCGAGTGCAACGTGCTGATACGGTGAAGGGGCGCATGCCCAAGAGCAAAGGCCAGCCTGGTGACGCAGCGTACCTGCCACCCCTGACGGCGGAGGAAGTCACGCTGCTGAAAACTTGGAGCGCTGGCGGGCCCACTGCGGCTAAGACTGAGACTTCGGCGCCTGTAATGGAGGCCTCGCCATCGGCTGCCGCCGCAGCCCCTGTTCGTCGTTTCATCCCCATGGCAGAGGAGGTGCGCATCATCGCTGCAGATGTCGTGAAACTTCCAGAATCCACGCAACCTTTTGTCCGATACCTGACCCTGACCAATCTGGCAAATCTGCGCGATGCCCTGGGCCAGCCTGTGGAGGATGCGAAGCAGATGGAGACCTATCGTGCGGCGATTAGCAAGCTTCTCAATAGCCTCAGTCACGAGGGACAGATCCACGTGCCCAGTGCGATCGATGAAGGCAAGACGATCTATCGGTTTGACCTGCGTGATTATGGCTGGACTCCGAAGGAGTGGGAGCAGCATGTGGTGGCCGGTTATCCTTATGCTCTTCGGGGGCTGGATGCCCGGCGGGAGCAGGAAATCCAAGACGCTACCCACAGTGCCGCAGCTTGGGTGCGGGCAGACTGGTTCACCTTCGCTGCCAGCCAGCCGCCTTTGTATAACCAACTGTTGCATCTGCCTGACAATGATCGCGATCTGGAAAAACAATTGGGTGTGGACGTGGTGGGGAATCTCACGCACAAGCGTGCCATTCGTGCGGGATTTCGTGAGAGTGGTGTCAGCCAGGGGAATCGCATGATTGAGCGTCATGAGTTAGGCCGCTACCCAGGTGCTTACTGGAAAAGTTACGACTTCAGCCCCTTGGATCTGCATGGCCAGCACGATCTCTTTCGCAGCCCGCTGGGCCCTGTGGGTGCAGGTTTGACGCCTAACCAGGACCGTGAATTTGCCCACGATGGGGGTGAGATCATCTGGAACCTGCGCAATGGCCTTCAAGCCTATTACCTCAGCACTGCCAAAGGCACAAAGCTGGACCGTGCGCCGACCGAGATCGTACAGGATAGAAAGCGCCGGGACGGAGCCATCATCAACGGCATCTCCTGCATGGCCTGCCACGAATCAGGTATGAAGTACACCCTGGATAAGCCCCTCGAAGAATTCAAAGATGAGGTGGGCCCCGTAGCCCTCAAGGCTGGGCTGGACCGCGCCGAGCAGCGTATGGTGGAGGATCTGTATGTGCCCCAGGCCAAACTGCATGAAGTGGTGAAGCAGGACGAAGAGCGTTTCAAAAAAGCCCTGGCTACCGCTACTCCTGGTTACGACCAGCCGCTGGATCCCGTTGAGCGTCTTTACAAACGCTTCAAGGCGGACATCAAGCTGGAGACTCTTGCTGCTGAATTCGGCGAAGAAGACCTCAGCTTTATTGCGCGCCTGAAGGATACGCGGGATACTGACCTGGAGAGCATCGCCACCCAGTTGGAAACCGGGCTCGGCTTTCCACGCGCGGGATTTATGGATCAATTTCGTGCCGTTGTCAGTGCCTTGAGCTATCAGCAACTCGACTTCACGCCCATTGCTTACACGGAGTTGACCAGTGGTGCCTCCAAGGCTGGGGGCAACATCGGCCAAGTGTCCCTGAGCGAGGGCGGTAAACTCACCCTGAGCACGGACAAGGCTCACTACGTGAAGGGGGATCTGATGACCGTGACGCTCAGAGCCACCGAAGGCGTTTTTGTGAGGCTGTATCACTTCAGTGCCGATAAAAAGATCACCCAAATCTTCCCGAATGCCGGGCAAAAACAGAACTTCATCCCTGGGGGGAAATCGGTGACTCTGCCTGGTACGGGCGACAGCTTTCGCTTCCGCATGGGGAGTCCTTACGGCACTGAGATCATTCTGGCCGTGGCCAGTCCCGTGCAGTTTACGGATGCTGAAAATCTCGCCTTTGCGCAGAACGAGGTCTTTAAATCCTTTCCTGAAAATGATTTGCGGAAGGCAGCCAAACGAGGTGTGAAAGGACTTACGGTGGAAGTCTCCGACATGCAGGGGAAGGTGGTTGGAGAGCGTAGTGCGGCCACCTTCACGGCCCGTGCGGTCTTCACGGTTTCAGATCACTAAAAAGCCTGTCCAGTAAGGCTTGGGGCACTTCCTGAACAGGCTCAAAGTTTGTGCTGCTTACTTGCTATTCTCGGCGAACTGAGCGTCGAAGATGATCTTCGAAGGCGGGAAGTCGAGTTTCTTCACGAAGGCGGCGGATTCGGTGGCTCCGAACTCACGGTCCATCGCGCCGTCTTCCCACTCCACGCTGAGAGGGCCACCGTAGCTGATGTCATTCAGCGCACGGATGATTTTCTCGAAGTTGATGTTGCCACGGCCCACGGACTTGAAGTCCCAGTAGCGGCTAGGCTTGTGGAAGTCCACATGACCGCCGAAGACCCCGGCGTCCACGCCCAGGTTCCAGGCCACGTCCTTCATGTGCACGTGATAGATGCGATCGCTGAATTTATAGAGGAACTTCACATAGTCCACGCCCTGGTAGCCAAAGTGGCTTGGGTCGTAGTTGAAACCGAAGGCGGGGTGGTAATCCACAGCCTGGAGGGCGCGCTCAGCACTGGCGATGTCGAAGGCGATTTCCGTTGGGTGGACTTCGAGGGCGAAGCGCACGCCCAGCTTCTGGAATTCGTCGAAGATGGGGATCCAGCGTTTCGCAAAGTCAGCGTAACCGGCGTCAATCTGGCCTGGCAGATTCGGTGGGAAAGAATAGACCAGATGCCAGATGGAGCTGCCAGTGAAACCATTCACTACATTCACGCCAAAGCGCTTGGCAGCATGGGCGGTTTTGATGATCTCTTCTGCGGCACGCTGGCGCACGCCTTCTGGTTCGCCATCTCCATAGATGTGGGGAGGCAGGATCTGGGCATGGCGAGGGTCAATATTGTCGCACACGGCCTGGCCCACGAGGTGGGTGGAGATGGCATGGCACTGGAGGCCTGCGGCTTTCAGTGCAGCGCGTTTGGCATCGCAGTAGGCCTGATCCGCTTTGGCGACTTCGAAATGGTCGCCCCAGCAGGCGAGCTCGACACCGTCGTAACCAAAGGCCTTGGCCTTCTGCAGCATGGTGTCAAAGGAGAGGTCGGCCCACTGGCCGGTGAAGAGAGTGACGGGTCTGCCCATAGGAATTCGTAGTTTCGGGTTTGGTTTGGGGATGGGGTCGGGAAAAACGACGTGCATCGATTCTCTTTAGCCTGGGCACCTTGGCAATCGAAATGTCACCTGGGGGCGCTTTCCGCCATGTGCATTCCCGATAGTCCCCCGTGGTTAGAATAGGCTTCCCTCGGGCCGTTGATATCACCTAGCATCCTTCCCACCACCATGAAGCGTCTCATCCTGGCTGCCGCCTTTCTTTCGTCCTTCAGCCTTTCGCAGATTGCCTCTGCGGCTGAGCCGTTGCGGGTTTTTATCCGCGCGGGCAAAAAGTCCCATGCACCTGGGGCCCATGATTTCCCTCAATTCCTCAAAGATTGGGTGCCCCTGCTGAACGAGCGCGGAGCGAAGGCGGATGGCGGCCTGGAATTTCCCACCAAGGAGCAACTAGACAAGACGGACGTGCTCATCCTCCACGCCCAGGAGGCTGGAAACATCAAAATCGGCGAGGAGCGCAAGAACCTCATGGAATTCCTGAAGCGAGGTGGTGGCCTCGTGGTCATCCATGCGGCGGCGGTTTCTCGCGATCACGATTGGTTTAAGACGATCATCGGCGGGTCCTGGAACTTCAGCCGCACGAAGTGGCTGGAGGCTCCGATGAGCCTCTACTTCACGGATCACGAAAACCCGATCACGAAGGACATCTCGAACTTCGATCTGGATGACGAGATCTATTATGACATGGACATGCTGCCCGAGGCCAAGATCCTCGCCGCCGCCTACACCCCTAAAGCCGCAGACACGGGCGGCAAAGGCAACAAGGAAGCCCAGCAACGCGCTGCCGAGGCTGTCGCGAAAAAGAAGGCTGTGAACATCTACGACATCCAGCCGCAGATGTGGACTTACGAGCGTAGAAGCGACTCTCTCGTCGCTTCAGCTGGTGTTGGCGATGGGGAACCTTCTGAAAAAAGCGGCGGGGGCGCCGCTTCTACATCTCAGACAAGCGGCGAGGGCACCGCTTCTACGACGACCTACCGTGCCTTCACCTGCATCCCCGGCCACTGGTACAAAAACTTTTCCCATGTCGGCATCAAGGCCGCCATCCTGCGCGGCATCGCCTGGGCCGGGAAAAGGGAGAACGTGGATGAATTCTGCAAGCCCGATGAGTTGGGCGATGCCCTGCGTTACGCCGAAGGCGGTGTGCCACGCCCGCAGGAGATGCCAAAGCAGCTCGAGATACATCCTGAATTTGATCTCACCCTGGTCGCCGCTGAGCCGCTGATCAATAAACCCATGAACATTGACTGGGATGAAAAAGGCCGTCTGTGGGTGGTGGAGACACCGGAGTATCCCAATGGTCTGCGTCAGGCGAATGTGGATGCCTGGAAGGACTCCGGCTCCATCAAGCCCGGCCAATACGAGCGTGAACCGCTTGATCGTGTATCCATCCTTTCAGATAGCGATGGCGATGGTGTGATGGACAAAAAGACCGTCTTTGCCGACAAGATCGAACTGGCCACCAGCAGCGTGTTTTATAAGAATGGCATCATCGTCTGTGCCGCCCCAGACATCTGGTTTTTTGAAGACACGGATGGGGATGACAAGGCCGATAAACGCACGAAGATTTATACCAACCTGGGCAATCGCGACACCCATGCCGTGATCAACAACATGCGCTGGGGCATGGACGGATGGGTGTACGCCACTCATGGTTATTCCAGCACGGAAGATGCGAAGTCAGGCGATGGCAGCAAAGGCTTTGGCCCCATCGGTGCTGGCGTGGTACGCTTCAAGCCGGACGGCAGCGCCATTGAGCAATACGCCTCACGCGGCGGCAATACTTGGGGACTCGACATCACCACCGATGGCCAAGTTTTTTACACCCAGCCCACCAGTGGCAATCACTTCATCCATGTGGTGCTGCCTGAGTACGTTTTGGCCAAGGGCAAGTTGCCCGGCGTTGTCGGCACGAATGCCATGCTGCCGAAGGAGCCCACTTATCCCGCCATGCACTGGGAGCAGCAGGCCTATGTGCAGATTGACCAGGTGGGCAGTTACACCGCTGCCGCAGGCTGCGCCATCTATGAAGGTGGTGCCTGGCCGCAGAAATGGAACTACGGCTACTTCACCACCGAACCCACTCTGAACATCGTCAGCCACTTCATGGTGGAGCCAGATGGCGTTACCTATAAGGCCAAGCGCGAGCCTGGTCGCGAGCAGACCGAGTTCATCCGCAGCAGCAACCTTTGGTTCCGCCCCATCGAGGTCCGTGTCGGTCCGGATGGTGCGCTCTACGTGGTGGACTTCTGCAACCAAGCCATCATTCACAATGACACCCGTGGCCCCACGCACGGCCCCGCCAATGCCGCCGTCCGTCCAGACCGCGACCATTATTACGGACGCATCTGGAAGGTGCAGCACAAGGAGGCTAAAGCGCCTGCCGCCACGGCTTATCGGAACAAGCCTGAGTCCAAAGGTGCTCAAGGCAGCCAAGCCCTGCGGGCCTACGAAGCCGCCAAACAAGCTGCAAATGCCGACAAGATCATTCAGGACTTCGCCGCTGCTCAAGATGACTGGACTCGCAGCGCCCTGATCGCCGCCGCAGCCGACAAACCCGCAGAAGTCATCGCCGCTGCGCTGTCTTCCTCGTCTCCGGAGTCGCTTTCCAATTTCGTCAGCGCCCTTCTTCCCGCCGCGCTGCCCGCGAATGCCGAAAAACTCATCACCGCCTGTGCCAACGCCGATGCGAAGGCCGATCCGGTGAAGAACGCCATCCTCCGCGGCATTGCCATAAGCATGAATGAAGCTCCCGCGATGTCTCCAGCACTCAGGGAGGCTTTGAAGAAGCTTCTCACCGGTTCTAGCGTGGATGTGGCTGGTGCTGTTTTGCCTCTCATTGGCAAGTGGGACAAAAACGGATCGTTGGGCCAGATGGTGAAGCAACGCATCTCGTCCATCGTGGCACAGGTAAAGGATACATCCGTTTCACATGGCACCCGGCAGTCTTTGGCCAAGCAGTTGATTCCTGCATTGGAGATTGATCCTCAAGCCATCTCTGCGGTTTCAGTGGTTATGAACGATCCTGATGGTGATGTGAACGGCAAACGTCAGATCATTCAGCAACTCGGAGAACTCAGCGGAGGCGAAGTCGCCATCACGCTCGTAAAGGCGTATGAAACGGTCCCAAATGAGCTTCGCTCGGAGTTGTTTGATCAGCTCGTGAAGCGCCCGGAGGCCACCGGAGCGCTCCTCGATGCCGTGAAGGTCGGCAGCATCGACCGCGCAATTTTCGCCCCCGGCGATGTCGCACGGCTGCGCTCGCATCCGAACAAACAGATCGCCAAACGCGCGAACGACCTCTTCAAGATCAACAACGCCGCGAAGGATGCCATCATCGCCAAGCTGATCCCTGAGGTGGAAAAGCCAGGCAATGTCGTGAATGGCAAGATGCTCTTCAGCGCCGCCTGCGCGGTGTGTCACAAGCTGGGAGACATCGGCGTGGCCGTGGGTCCGCCGCTAGATGGCATGGGTGCTCATGGCCCCGCGGAACTGCTGGTCCACATCGTGGATCCGAACCGTGAAGTGGACCCCAGCTTCTGGGCTTTTAACATCACCACCAAAAAGGGTGAGGCCCTGCAAGGCGTGATCACCAGCGAAAACACCGCCACCGTCACGCTGGCCACGCAGGTGGGCAAACGCGAGGTCGCCAAGGCAGACATTGATAAGCGCGAAAACACCCGCCGCAGCTTGATGCCAGAGGGGCTGGATGCTCTGGGGCCGGAAGCTTTGCGTGACATCCTCGCCTTCATCTGTGGCGATGCGTCCAAGCACTATCGCATATTAAATCTCGCTGAGGCTTACACCGCCGACAGCCGCGAAGGGGTCTTTGCAGGGCCTGCGGCCAATCAGGGTCAGGTGCGTTTGGCGAAGCTGGGCAATGTGCAGGTGAATCGGGTGCCTTTCTTCATCCAGGATGCGGCAAAAAGCGCCACGGGGGCGAACCTCATCGTGCTGAAAGGTGGCCCGCCGAAAAGCCAGAGTGCGACGTTCCCAGCCAAGGTGGAGGTGCCCATTCATGTCGCAACCAAACGCCTCCAGTTGCTCAGTGGCATTGCTGGGTGGGGTTTCCCTGCGGTGAAGAATGAGGTGCCTGTGCTCAAAGCCACGGTGCTTTACGACAGTGGTGAGAAAGAGGAATTCACCTTTCTCAATGGCGTTCATTTTTCAGACTATGTCCGCAATGTGGAAGTGCCGGGATCAAACTTTGTGGAAGGCATCACGCAAGGTCAGCAGATGCGTTTGATCTCCATGGACCTCACCAAAAGAGGCGTGGCCAAAACGCTCCTCCTGGAAAGCCCCGAACGCAATCCCACCGCGCCGGTCATCGTCGCCATTACGGCAGACATCGAGGGCAAAGGCCTCGCGCCTGCGAATGCCTCGGCTGGCCGTAAAGACAACGCTCAAGTGGAACCCAAAGAAGGCGGTAAAGGTGATGGTCCTCTCGTCCCTGCCACTCCTCCGCAGTGGGAAGCGGGCAAGACTAAGGTGCTGGTCATTGGCGGTGGCTCCTCACACAACTTTGCCACCTTCTTCGGCAGCACGGATGTGGCCACGTTGAAGACTGCCGGGTTCAGCGTTCACTACACGGAAGATCGTGATCAGGCCGCCAGCGAGCTGGCCCAGGCGGACGTGGCCGTCATCAGTGTGAATCGGAAGTTCTTTGATACTGCGGCTTATCGCAAAGCTCTCATGGACTTCGCCGCCGCAGGGAAGGGGATCATCATGCTCCATCCTGGCACCTGGTACGGGTTCACTGGCTGGCCTGAGCTAAATGCCCAGATCGTCGGAGGTGGCTCCCGGGGCCATGACAAGATTCATCCCTTCGAGGTGAAGACGGTCAAGGAACACCCCATCATGGAAGGCGTACCTGCCAGCTTCACGGTGGAGGACGAGCTGTATTACATGAATGCGGAGCCCGAGAAAATTCCCGCAGGCACCGCGGCCATTGAAGTGCTGGCAGAGACCAGCCCCAGCAATAAATTCAACAAACCACATCCCAGCATCTGGATCACCCAGCATGCGTCGGCAAAAGTGGTGGGCATTGCGCTGGGGCATGACCAACGTGTTCATGACATGGAGGCCTTCCAGATACTGCTGACGAATGCCGTGAAATGGGCGTCTGGTAAGTAGCTATCCTGTCTTGCATCATCTTGTGAAATCCCTTCCTGTGGGACAGGATGATGCATGGCCTTTGACCCCGAACGCGAACTCAGCTTTTCCCTGTCGGATGGCACACCTCTGTGTGTGCGTTCCATCCGGCCAGAGGATCGTGATTTCATCACCGAGGCCTTTCGTCGTCTTTCACCAGAGTCTCGTTACTTTCGTTTTTGGACACGCGTTCGTGAACTGAATCCCCGCCTTATCGAGGAGATCTGCTCTCCCGATCAGAAAGACCATGTCGCCTGGGTGGCCCGACACCAGACCCGCGATGACATTCCCGGCGTGGGAGGGGCCTCTTTTTGGAGATTAAAAGAAGACGCCACCGCGGCCGAAGTTTCCTTCACCGTGGCCGATGAATTCCAGGGACGTGGCGTGGCTACTTTGTTGCTGGCTGTGCTTTGGGAGCATGCGGGCAGTCTTGGCATCACGCGTTTGGTCGGTCATGTCCTGCATGAAAACGTCGCCATGCGTGCCTGGTGGGATGCACTCGGGGCCACGGAGCAGGAGGCCCCACGTCACTGGCTCACCACCTTGGTTTTGGACGAATCTTTGCTGGAGGATAACTCGGCAGGCAGCAGCTTGCGGGCGCGATTGACTCAGGTGCGGGCCTGCATGAATGAGGAAAACGTGCTGAAGGATTGACCATCTGGCGCGTTTCTGTCTTTCTGTCTTTTTTCGCTGTGACTCCTGAATCCATCCACCTGCTGTATCTCTCTGCGGGCGCCGTTGCGGTGCTCATTGTCCTCATCGCATGGCTGCGCATGAATGCCTTCCTGGCTCTGCTCATGGCGGGGTTGGTGATCGGTCTGGGTTCCGGCATGGGACCGGCCAAAGCGATGGCCTCCTTTCAGGACGGCATGGGTGCCACCCTGGGTGGCATCGCTGGTGTTCTTGGTCTAGGGACCATCCTGGGTGGCCTCCTGGCGGCCTCAGGTGGTGCAGAAGTGTTGGCGAAGGAGCTGATCCGCCTGTTTGGTCCCAAACGTGTCCACTGGTGCCTCATGGTGCTCGCCCTTTGCATCGGCCTCACCACGTGGTTTGCGGTGGGGTTGGTGATGCTGGTGCCTATCCTGGTGACCTTAGCTCGTGAGACCAAGGAGCCCTTTTTAAAGCTGGCCATCCCCATGCTGGCAGTGCTGTCCATCATGCATGGTGTTATGCCTCCGCATCCTGGCCCCGTCGTGGCGCTGGATGCCCTGGGCGCAGATCTTGGCAAGGTTCTCCTCTGGGTCTTACTCGCCGCCGTCCCTGTGGCCGCCATCTCGGGGCCTATCTTTGCGCGCTGGGCTGTGAAGCATGTGCATGTGGAAACTCCTGAGCCGCCTCCTGTGAACCCTATTTTGGCAGCTCGTGAAAAGCCTTCCCTCTTCATCACCAGCGCCGTTTTGGCTCTGCCCATCTTACTGCTGCTCAGCCAGACGATTGCCGAGCTTTTCTTTGCTAAGGATCACCCCGTGAGAGGTGTCACCACAGTGATTGGCAATCCCACCTTGGCTCTTGGAATCTCGGTGATCTTTGCTGGCATTGTCTTTCGTTTCAGCAAGACCGAGGCGCTCAAGATTGGAGAAAAAGCCATCGCAGCCGTGGGCATGACCTTGCTTGTCGTCGGTGGTGGGGGTGGTTTTAACCGCGTTCTCAGGGATTGCGGTGCGGCGGACGCCATCGGCCAAATGGCCTCGGCAGCACATCTGCCTCCGCTTGTTTTTGGCTGGGTCTGTGCCGCCCTCGTGCGTGTGGCGACTGGGTCGGCCACGGTAGCCATCACGGCGGCTAGCGGTTTGGTGGCTCCCTTGGTCATCGGCAACCCGAATGTGAACCCTGAGCTTGTCGTCGTCGGCATCGGTTGCGGTTCTCTCTTTCTTTCGCATCTCAACGATGCCGGTTTTTGGATCGTGAAAGAGACGCTCGGCATGACCGTGGGCCAGACGCTCCGTACCTGGACGGTGACGGAGACACTGGTGGGTATCACCGGTCTATTTGTCGCGTGGGGCCTGGACATGGTGTTTTAAAAAAAGGGCCTCATTTCACCGTCAAAGCCGGGCATTTGCACCACAGCATGCAGCGCCAGAAAGCGCGATGTCCGGCGCATGAGACGGACCCTTGATTTCGGCGACCACGCCCACCGCTGCCTGTTCCAAAACGATTGTGTGCAGGCGCACCTGTTAGGTCTGAAAGCTGGCTGCCTGTGCTTTGAGGCTTGCTTTCCAGAGGATGCCACTGTCATCCTCACCTTTGGAGAGGCCAGTGCTCGCATTGCTGGCAGTATGCATCAGTTGCGGGCGGGTGATCAGGTGGAAGTACCCCATGCCAGTCCTCTGCGGCTTTTGACTTCGAGTGAAGCTGACGTGATGCTTCTGCTGAAACCTACGGCTGCCTAATGCCAATGGGCCCCCAAGCCCATGACTAAAACATCAAGGTTAGTGTCTTATTTTATGTCGCTATTGAGAGGAGCTTATAGAGCCGATCTAATGCAGAGATTCGATTAACGGGAGCTGGGAAATCAAGAACTCTCGCTCCCTGAATCACGGACAAGAAAAGGGGAGGCATCTTTCTCGCACTTTTTTGAGTGTCTTAACCTTTTCTAAAGGTTGGCTGGGGAATGTGCGGGAGGGAGCAGACCACTGACCCACCGTTTCATGAAAATCACCAACCCCTCCCGCCTCGTCATTGGCCTGACTGGATTGACTCTAGCCATGCTGATTGGGGGCTGTAGTTCCGTTTCACGGCATGAGAGTGACTTGGCTATCCCTGCCGTATGGAATGGAAAAAAATCGGGGGTGGTGCCGCTGGATACCGCTGGCCTCACGCAGTGGTGGCGGCGGTTGAATGATCCTGTCCTCAATCAACTGCTCGTCCAGGCTTTGCAATCCAGTCCTGATGTGCGAACGGCACTGGCCCGGATTGACGAATCCAGGGCTCGTCGTGGGGTGGAAAAATCCACGCTTTTTCCCTCGATCACGACTGGTACTTCAGGCCGTGGGGAACGCAGCGACAGCAAACTGACGGGCCTTTCCACGAATGAAAGCTACAGTGCCAGTGTGGATATGAGTTGGGAGGTGGATCTTTTTGGCAAGCTACGACAGAACGTCAAAGCAGCTTCCTCAGACCTCGCCCAAGCCACTGAAAACTATCACGCTGCCCAGGTGACCCTCGCCGCCGAAGTGGCAGAAGCTTATGTGGACCTCCGCACCGCTCAGGCCCAACTGGAAGTGTATCAACGAAATCTATCTACCCGTGGGGATACCGTGCAGATCACCCGCTGGCGTGAGCAGGCAGGTGAAAGCACCTCCTTTGAAACTCAGCAGGCCGCCAGCACCCTGGAGCAGGCGCGTGCCACACTGCCCACCTTAAAGCAGACAATCGAACAGACTCAAAACCACCTCGCCTTACTTTCTGGCAAGACCCCTGGCGCATTGAATGCCCTGCTATCTTCACCCCGCCGTGTGCCTGTGCCTGCTTCGGTTTTGGCTCTGGGTATTCCCGCAGACACCCTGCGCCAGCGGCCAGATGTGCGGGCTGCGGAACGTGGTGTGGAGGCAGCGGTGGCACGGACTAGATCCGCCGAAAAGGAACGTTACCCCAACTTAACCCTCAGCGGCTCTCTGGGGGTGGATGCCCTGAAGGCGGGCAGTCTGCTCTCTCCTGAAGTCGCCGCAGCTAGCCTGTTGGGAAATCTGTCGGCCCCCATCTTCAATGCAGGGCGCATCCGGCAGACCATCCATATTCAGAGTGCCCAGGAAAAACAGGCGCTTATTGCTTATGAATCCACGGTGTTACAGGCCTTATCGGAAGTGGAGAATGCCCTCATTGCCGTCAGCCGCAGCAGCGAGCGGCTGCGTACTCTGGATGGCGCGGTGACCTCTGCCAGAGAGGCAGCCACTCTGGCCGCACAGAGCTATGAAGCTGGGCAGATTGATCTTCTGCAAGTGCTGGATACGCAACGCACACTTTTGAGCCTGGAAGAGCAGCAAACCCTCACCCGGGGAGATCGCGCCAGTGCTCATATTCAGCTCTACAAGGCCCTCGGCGGTGGCTGGTCATCCTAGGGTTAGCTTCATTTCATCACCTTCTTATTATGGAATCACATTCAGCCACTACCCCCGTTGATTTAAGCGAGCTGATCGGCAGTCAGAAAAAGCGCAGTTGGTTAGGCTGGATGGCCTGGATCCTCGGATCTGCGGCCCTTGCGTATGCAGCCTATTTTATTTGGACCAAGACCCACGAGCCTGCCGCACCACCTCCTCTCTACGTGACGGAACCGCTTGCACGTGGGGACATCGGCCTCACCATCACTGCCACTGGCAATCTCGAACCGACCAATGAAGTGACCATTGGCAGTGTCCTTTCTGGAACCACCGATGAGGTCTATGTGGACACCAATGATCGAGTGAAAAAAGACCAGCCTCTAGCGAAGATCACCATCCGCCGTTTGGACCAGGATACCGACAGCAGCCGAGCAGCAGTCAATTCTGCCAAAGCCAAAGTCAAGCAGGTGGAGGCCACCCTGAAAGAGAATGAGGCAACTCTCGCACGTCTCCAAGAATTGCACAAACTCAGTGGAGGTAGAACGCCGTCGAAAGCAGACATGGTTACGGCTAACGCTGCCGTGGCACGTGCACAGGCAGATCTGGCCAGTGCTAAAGCTGCGGTGGAGCAGTCAGAGGCGGAGCTAAGAGCGAATGAAAGCGACCAGCAAAATGCGATCTTACGCTCGCCCATTGAGGGCATCGTTCTCACTCGGAGTCTGGAGCCTGGTCAAACTGTGGCCGCCAGCTTCACTGCTCCTGAGCTCTTTGTCATCGCCGAGAACCTGGAGCACATGAAGCTGAAAGTCGCCGTCGCTGAGGCCGATATCGGACGGGTGGCTAAAGGCCAAAAAGCTAGCTTTACGGTGGATGCTTGGCCGGACAGATCCTATAACGCTACCGTTACCAAGGTCGCCTTTGGCTCTGCCGTGACAGACAATGTGGTCACTTATGAGGTCGAACTGGAAGTGGCCAATACGGACTTAAGTTTGCGACCGGGCATGACAGCCACAGCCGATGTGAATGTGGCTGAGAGTCAGGGAGTGCTCGTCGTTTCCAATGCTGCCTTGCGTTTCAGTCCCGAATCATCTTCAGGCAGTCCCAAGGGGGGCGAAGCGAAGAAATCTTTTGTGCAAAGTCTTATTCCTCGGCCCACCCGCAGATCCAGTGGAAGCGGTGGGCCAGGTAGTTCCAAAAATGAAGAGACTGTCGCCAAAAAAGTTCCAGGTCAGGCTCGTATCTGGATCCTCAAAGATGGGCGGCCTCAGCCGCTCACGGTGAAGACCGGGCTCACTGACGGGCGTCACACTGAAATCACAGGTGAAGGTGTGGTTGAAGATCTCGCCGTTATCACGCGTGCTAATGCAGTAACTCCATGAGTGCCTCTGATACTAGCCTGATTCAGTTACGACGTTTGACCAAAACTTATGGTCAAGGAGATGCAGCCTTCCAAGCACTGCGAGGGGTAGATCTGCAAATCAATAAAGGTGAATTTGTGGCTGTCATGGGCCCCAGTGGCTCTGGCAAGTCCACTTTGATGAATCTTCTGGGCTGCCTAGATACCCCCACATCGGGCAACTACCTTTATCAGGATATTGCCGTAGAGCGCCTGAATGCGGATCAACGTTCTCTGCTGCGGCGTCATGCTCTAGGTTTCATTTTTCAGGGGTTTAATCTTCTGGCCCGCACCAGTTCCTTGGAAAATGTGGAGCTGCCACTCGTCTATCGTGGACTGTCTAAAAAAGAGCGGCGTGAGCGTGCTCAAGAGGCGCTAGTTTCCGTGGGACTGCCTAACAAAATGCGCAACACCCCGGCAGAGCTTTCCGGCGGTCAGCAGCAGCGTGTCGCCATCGCCCGTGCCATCGTCACCCGTCCCAGCACCTTGTTTGCCGATGAGCCAACGGGGAATCTCGATACTCGCACCACCGATGAAATCATGGAGTTGCTGACGCGGCTGAATGAAGACCGGGGCATCACCGTGCTCATGGTGACCCATGAGGATGAAGTGGCCACACATGCCAAACGAATCGTGAGGGTCAAAGATGGCCTCATCGAGTCTGACATCCGCACGAAACCTTAACCTCACCACCATGCTCTGGAATGCCTTCTCCATCGCCCTGCGCGAAATCCGTCGCAATCTCATGCGGGCGTTTCTGACTGTGTTAGGTGTCATCATCGGGGTGGCTGCCGTCATCACCATGGTCACACTGGGGCAGGCCACGACGCAGGCAGTGAAAAATCAAATTTCCAATTTGGGGAGTAACCTTCTGGTGTTGCGCCCAGGAATGGGTTTCGGCCCCAGATCTGCCTCCGCTGGGGTGCCTCAATTTACCCAAAAAGATGTGCAAGCCATCGAGGATCAAGTGCCTAACATCGCAGCGATTGCCCCTGTGAGCAGCTCCTCTATGAGCACGGTTTATCTGCAAAATGCGCGCATGACTTCCGTCACAGGGACAACTCCGCCCTACTTTTACATCAATAAATGGACACTTGAGGATGGTCGCCTTTTCAACGATGCAGATTTCAAAGCTGGTAAAGCTGTCTGTGTCATCGGGCATACGGTAAAGACGAATCTTTTCGGCAATCAAAACCCTGTTGGGATGAAGATTCGTCTTGGTAAAGCTTCCTGTGAGATTATCGGGGTGCTGGCTAGCAAAGGTCAGTCCGGCATGGGCGATCAAGATGATACCATCATCGTCCCCCTCACTACCTTACAGCGGCGTCTAACGGGCAAAACCTCTGCA
Source organism: Prosthecobacter dejongeii (assembly GCF_014203045.1). Classification (NCBI taxonomy): domain Bacteria; kingdom Pseudomonadati; phylum Verrucomicrobiota; class Verrucomicrobiia; order Verrucomicrobiales; family Verrucomicrobiaceae; genus Prosthecobacter; species Prosthecobacter dejongeii. The sequence continues at coordinate 155,101 of NZ_JACHIF010000001.1, read as the reverse complement.
CGTGAAGTCAGCCAGATCACCATTTCAGCGGAGGATGGCTCGAACAGCGAAGTCCTCATTGAGGACATTTCTTCCCTGATGCGTCAGCGCCGTAATTTGCAGCCTAACCAAGAGGACAATTTTAATGTCTTCGATACTCGCCAGATCGCGGAGACATTGAGTGCCTCCACTCGCATGATGACTACCCTCCTCGCTGCTGTGGCCGGAGTGAGCTTGCTGGTGGGAGGCATCGGCATCATGAACATCATGCTGGTCTCCGTGACGGAGCGCACCCGGGAGATTGGCATTCGTCTGGCCATCGGAGCGCGGGCCAGAGAGGTGCTGCTACAGTTTCTAGTGGAGGCCATCACGCTTTCCTCCATCGGTGGTCTCGTCGGCATCCTTACAGCTTTTGCATTATGCTTTGGCCTGGCCCAGCTCATCCAGGTGACGTTTGTTTTTGATCCCCAGATCAATCTGGTGGCCTTTTTCTTCTCCACCGCTGTGGGGGTGTTGTTCGGCTTTACCCCCGCCCGTCGTGCGGCCAAGCTTGATCCCATCGAAGCTCTGCGCCACGAATAATCGCCACCATGAGAATCCTCGTCATCGAAGATGATCCGCATCTCCTCCGTAGCCTAGCGGCGAATTTGCGGGAGGAAAATTATGCGGTGGATACCGCACTGGATGGTGTGGAAGGCCTAACCAAAGCCTTGGATGAAAATTATGATGCCATCGTGCTGGATGTGATGATGCCGCATATGAATGGCTGGGAAGTTCTCGCTCGGCTGCGCCCCACCTGTAAAACTCCAGTGCTGATGCTAACGGCCAAAGATACCATTCAAGACCGCGTAAAGGGCTTGGATCAAGGCGCCGACGATTACCTCACCAAACCTTTCGATATTGAGGAACTGCTGGCTCGTCTGCGGGCTCTTATTCGGCGGGCAGCAGGTCAAACTCACCCCGTGTTGGAGATCGGCCCTCTGTCGCTGGACACAGCATTTCGTCTCGTGAAACTCTCAGGCCAGGAGGTGCCACTAACAGCGCGCGAGTATGCGTTGCTGGAGTATCTAGCTCTACACCGCGGGCAGGTGGTCACTCGCACCACTCTCTACGAACACCTTTTCGATGAAGAAGATAGCACGCTGTCAAACCTCCTGGACGTGCATGTTTCGAATTTGCGCAAGAAGCTAGGCGCGGACATCATCACCACACGCCGAGGTCACGGCTACTGCATCGCATGAAGATTTTTTTCCACTCTCTGCGCTGGCGGTTGCAGGCCTGGCACGGACTGTTGCTGCTTCTCGTCGTAGCGGGGTCCACGGCCCCCGCTTACCGCTTGGCGCGTGATAACCAAATGCAGAGATTGGATAAAGAACTTAGCCAGATGGAGCGCAATCTTGTGCGCTCCATGCTAGACGCGGTGCAAAACCGTCCTGAATCCTCTGCTCCTGGGGAGGAGCCTACCCCTCGTCCTTTGTTTGCGCCTGCCGACTTTATCCGTCGTCTCGTCAGCCAGCCTGTGCAGTTGCCAGAAACCATCCTGACGCAGTACAGCGGCACTCAGCCTGGGTATGCCTACTTCAGTGTTCGAGATCGGAATGATCAAATCATTCTTCAGTCCGAGAATGCTCCAACAGATCTGGTTTTTCTGCCTTTGCCATCTGCGGATTTGGTAGAGGAGACTCGCAGCATCGGCTCTCGCCGTGAAACTCTGCGTAGTTCGGTTCATGGGCTAAAGGTCGTGGTGGGGCGGGATATCACCCCTGAGTTGCATGAGATGCACAGCATGGCTTGGTTGCATTTATCCATTGGTCTTGGCGTTTGGTTATTGGGTTTGATCGGCGGTTGGTGGCTTTCAGGTCGTGCCATACGCCCCATTCGCACCATTAGCCAAACGGCCGCACGCATCGCGGAGGGGAATCTAGAGGAGAGAATTGACATCCGTGAGATGGATACGGAGTTGGGGGAACTGAGTGAAGTGCTGAACCAGACCTTCGAGCGACTGCATGCGGCCTTTGAGCGTCAGCGCCAGTTCACGGCAGATGCTTCTCATGAGTTACGCACCCCCATCACCATTCTGCTCTCAGAAACCCATCGTCTGCTCAAACGTGATCGCTCAACGGAAGAATATCGTGAAGCTCTGGAAACCTGTGAGGCGACGGCCCAGCGCATGCGGCGTTTGGTGGAGTCGCTGCTTTTGCTTGCCCGTCAAGAGAACCCTCCTGCTGCCGTAAGCGTACATGCTTCATGTGACCTTTCTTTTGTGCTGAAAGAGGCTGCTAATCACCTTGCTCCACTCGCTCGTGAGCGAGGTTTCCATATTGAGACTGCTCTCACTCCAACGATGTGCCGAGTCGATGCAGAAACCCTGTCCCTTTTAGCCACCAATCTCATCGCAAATGCCCTGCAACATGGAGGTAATGTGACGCTGTCATGTTTCATCGAAGCTGAGCAAGCTGTCTTCTGGGTGAAGGATGATGGGCCGGGAATCGCTGAAGAACATCAGGCGCATGTGTTTGAGCGTTTTTATCGTGCGGACCAGGCCCGCACCGGCACTTCAGGGCATTCGGGCCTGGGCTTGGCGATCGCCAAAGCTATCGTGGAGAATCATGGGGGCAGCATCACCCTGCGAAGTGCTTCTGGGGAAGGCACCTGCTTTGAGGTCCGACTGCCATCGGCTGTATGATCTTTTATGGATTTCGTTTTGCCATAACTTCGGCGATCTTGGTATCAAGTGAAGTCCCGCGAAGATCCGTAGCTAAGATCTTACCGCTATCCCCATCTATCAGCACGGTGGCAGGGATGCCACGGATGCCATATAGTTTTACCAGGGCTGAATCAAATTTGGCCGCATCACACACTTGGGGCCACACCATGCGATGTTTGGTAAGTATCGCAGGGAGATTGTCGAGACTCTTTTCTGTATCTAAGCTGATGCTCAAAACCTCCAGTCCCTGATCATGATACTTTTCATAAGCAGCGGAGACATTTGGCAATTCCCGGATGCATGGGCCACACCAAGTGGCCCAAAAGTCCAGTAGCAGAATCTTGCCTTTGTAACTCTTTGGCATCTCCACTGCGCCATGATTCATCGTGGTGGCAGTGAATGTGGGGGCCACTTCTCCAGGCAGAATTTTTGCGCCTATAAGACCTGTCTTTGGCGTGGTCGGTGAAGGTGTTTTCTTGGGGGCGATAGAGTGATCAATCAAAGGTTCTTGAGTCCCGATATGGGCAGCTTGAACCATGGCCGTTCCAGAGGGTGGAATATCCGAGATGAGAAATTTAACCTGATTGATCTGAAAGGCCCTCGCATCGCCAAAGAACTTTCCCGTGCGTCGGTATTCGCCATCTGCATCCGTATCCACATGAATGGAGGGCCCTGTGCTAAAGTCCCCATCTCCATCTGAATCTCTCAAAACAATGGGCAGCCAGATTCCTCTAGGGCCTTGGATTTTACCCTCGGCATAACCATCCAGGGAATAAACCACGGTAGGAGGGTTCTCGCTATCCAGAGACTGAGGTATTGTGTGGAAACGCACACTCACTCGAGACGATTCTCCCTCATAAGGAAGACTCGCCCAGCCTGTGCCACTTAAGCTGAAACTACCGTCTTTGAGACGGCCCACATGCTCCAATTCAGCGGGGCTGTCATCGGTGAGGTCACCATTCCCATTGCTGTCCAGTATCACGCGGGTCTCTGTTTTCCCCACGGCCCGGTCCACTAAAAAAGTGAGGGTGTTGAATTTGGACAAAGTCTTCGAGCCTAGCTTTACCTCTGCATAGAAAGGGCGGATCAAATTGTCTGGAGTGCGGCTGACGTGATCAGGTTTATTTGGGGTCGTCTTGAGAAGGATCGGTTTGTAGCTTCCCACACGTCGAAAGCCACCTTCGGCATGCCACTGGAGAGGGATGCGAGTAGGCTCAATGATGCCTCTAGTCATATCGGTCGATCCACGCACATCGGCTAGACGATACTTGCTGTTAGGTGTGCGACCAGATTTTGAATAAAAAAACCGGCTGACCAGGATGAGGCTGAAAAGGACGATCAAGGTACCAATCACCGATAGGGTGGCGACTTGTAGAGTGCTGGCTTTGTGGCTAGATCTTTTGAGTGGTGGCGAAGCAGATTGGGGAGCGTGATGGATCGTGGCCAGTTGCGTGCGGAAATCGGCTGCCGTTTGAAATCGCAATTCGGGGGATTTTTCCAGAGCCCGTAATACGATCTCATCCAGGCGCACATCCACCTGGATACGTTCAGACGGCAGTTGCAGGCTGGCCGTGGGAAGTTCTCCTGTGAGCAGCTCATACAGCACCACCCCTAGTGAATAAATGTCTGCTCTGTGATCTGGGGCTGCTCGCTCTTTTTGTTCAGGGGCCATGTAAGGCGGAGTTCCGCCGACAAAGGTGGTGTGGCCTTCCTGGGGATGACTATTGGCCTCTTCATTTGGCTCGGCATGCCCCACCATTTTAGCGATGCCAAAGTCGGCTATTTTGATCTGTCCCTGTTTGTTTAGGAGGAGATTTTCAGGCTTGATATCACGGTGCACAATCCCTCTCTCATGCGCATATTGCAGCGCTTCGCAGACCGGTGGGACGATGGTCAGCGCTTGCTCAGGCGTGATACGCCCTGCTTGCATCGCCTGTCGGAGGTTGACTCCATCCACGTACTCCATCAGCAGGTAGTAAAAACCACCGCTTTCCCCGAAGTCATACACCGTGACGATGTTTTGATGAACCATCTGGGCCAGCGCCCGCGCTTCCGTGGCAAAGCGTTGAGCAAAGGCGTGATCTTTCTCAGTATCCGGTGAGAGAAGCTTGAGAGCGACAAAACGGTCCAGGCTCTTTTGTTTCGCCTTATACACCACGCCCATGCCGCCCCGCCCGATGAGTTCCAGCACCTCGAGTTGTGGAAAGTGGGGTGCCAGTTCCTCCGGCGTCAGCAGCTTCTGGGGGGGCGATACAGGTTGGGTCGCTTGTGTCCAGTTCATGGCCACCCCCATGAGGCAGACGGGGCATAGGTCATGACTGGTGCTCTCAGTCATGGGTTCACCACATTTAGGACACGGACGGAAAGAAGGGGTAGATTCGCTCATACCAATGCATGACGGGTTCGAGGACAACAGTTGCAAAAATTCTCAACGACTTCTCAAGGCCGCGAAAAGCACACGCATCTCCTCTTCCACGTCGGCCCCGTCTTCCAGCGTGGAGGCCACTTCCTCACGCACCTTGATGCGAAAGCTCTGTTTCAGGCGATGCACCGCTGATTTTAGCGAGTTCAAGTTCATACCCAGACTTTCAGCCAATGTCGCCTGATCTCCATGATCAGAATTTCCAGTTAACCAGGGAGTGAGTTTTTCAAAAAGCTCTCCTCGGTCTTCCTCTTCACACGCCAGTTTTAATGACTTCAAGGCGCGCTCCAGCACGGTCAAAGCCCATTGCCGATCAAACGCTGCATCGGGTGAAAGTTGATCTTCATCCCGCAGGCTGAGTGCCGCATTCCCCTCCGCCTCTTCATCCATGGAGAGCGGTTTCACCCCCGCCCCACGTTTCAGTCGCTGCTCCAGTTCATACTGGCGAAGGAGAAAATGTTTTACCGCACCCAGGAGGTAGGATCGAAAGCGACCACGCACTTGTTCTGCGGTGCGGATAGCCTCACCCCGCAGCATGTAGGCAAAAAATTCATGGGCCATTTCTTGGGCCGCATCCAGATCCCGCAGCTCCCGACGCAGGTAGGCCATCACCGGTGCGTAGTAGATGTCGCATAGGTTTCTCAGCGCTTCGCGTCCTTCATGGGAGGATTCCTTCGCCCGTACCACCTGTGTCCACCGGGTAGTATAAAAATGTCCCGCCTGCTGCGTTGCGGCGCGAGCAGATGGATGAGACGATGGATCCGCAGGCAAGTTCATCATGATAAGACTAATGGCATCATGATCTTTATACGTGGAAAAGTTGCAGGAAATCAGTCCTCTTCCCCGACTGGACGGATGCGTTTTAGGGAATCAAAACTCACCCGTTTCATGATATTCATGAATTCCTTCATGTAGGCCGTTTGGGAAAGGCTGCGCGTCGTCGCTGCATGGAGGTTAGCAAACAGGCCCTGTTTACGTACAGGACGATATTCGACATAGCCTTTTTCTAGGTAGGGCTGCACAGCCCACCCTGGCATGGCGGCGATGCCCCGGTGGCTGGCCACCAGTTGTAAAATGGCCACCGTCAGCATGGCGGTGCGCCGTACGGGATTCACCCCCACGGGCCCCAAAACTTCCCGAATGATGTCGATGCGATCATCCGGAATCGGGTAGGTGATGAGCGTCTCTTTGGCAAAGTCCTGCGCTGTGAGAAAGGTCTTCCTGCAAAGTGGGTGTTTCCGCGCGATCAAGGCTAAGACTTCATAACGAAACAGCGGTTGATAGACCACATCTTTGCGAGGTGGCGCTTTGGAGACGATGACCAGATCCGCTTGATCTTCCAGCAGCAGCCCGGTGGGGTCGGGCTGGAACCCAGACACCAGATCCATCTCCACCTCCGGCCAAGCTTCGCGAAAGCTATCCATCGCAGGCATCAGCCAGTCAAAGCATGAGTGGCACTCAACTGCGATCCTCAGTTGCCCAGCCTTCCCTTCCGCAATGCGGGCCACATCTCGCTCACATTGCTGCATGGTTTTCACCACCTCATAGGCGGTGCCTAACAAACGTTCACCCGCAGGGCTCAGTCGTAGCGGGCTGCTCTTCCGCTGAAATAATTCCACTCCCAGATGCTCTTCTACGGCTTTGATCTGGTGCGATAATGCAGGCTGCGACAAGTGCAGACGGCGACCTGCTTTGGACAAATTTCCCGTTTCAGAAAGGGCGATGAGGGCCTGGAGATGGCGGACTTCGAGCATTCTCCATTATAAGCAATTTGAATGATGATCCACAAAACTCTGTGGATTGTTTATATCGAAACTGGCGATAGTTGTCTTGTCGCCATGAGCGATATCTACACACACAATCTGGGCTACCCACGGATCGGGCAGCAACGCGAACTCAAAAAAGCTACGGAAGCCTACTGGCATGGACGTCTTACTCGTGAGGACCTGGAGGCTACAGGACGCCGCCTGCGTCAGCAGAACTGGGCCACTCAGCAGGCGGCAGGTATGGACCTCATTCCCTGCAATGATTTCACCTTCTACGACCAGACGCTGGATTTCTCCTGCCTCATCGGCAACGTTCCTCCGCGATTTGGCTGGAAAGGCGAGGAGATGGATCTGGACACCCTCTTTCTCATGGCCCGCGGTTCCCGTGGAGAGGCCCATGATGCCTGTGATCATGGATGCAGCCACCAGCCTGTCTTTGCCTGTGAGATGACCAAGTGGTTTGATACCAATTACCACTACATTGTTCCCGAATTTCGTGCGAATACCCAGTTCAAGCTGGTCGGGGACAAAGTCTTCCGTGAATTTGAGGAAGCCAAGGCTTTAGGCTATCGGTCCAAACCGGTGCTGCCTGGACCTGTGACCTACCTTTCGTTAGGCAAAGTTCAAGACTCAACGAACCCTGACTTCGACCGCTTTAGTCTCCTGGATGGGCTTTTGGATGTCTATGAACAGATCCTCCAGCGTTTGCAAAGGCTGGGGGCTGAGTGGGTGCAAATTGACGAACCTATCTTTGGTCTTGATCTCTCTGAGGCTCAACGAGACGCGGTCTTGGTTGCTTGGCAGCGTTTGGCCCAGGCAGCTCCTGGCCTGAAAATACTGGTGACCAGTTACTTCAGCGAGCTGCGTGAAAACCTTCCTCTCTTTCTCTCCTTGCCTGCCCAGGCAGTGCATTTTGATGCCGTCCGTGGCGTGGGGGAGCTTGATGCCCTGTTGGCTGGCTTCCCTAGCGACAAGATTCTCTCACTCGGCGTCGTAGATGGGCGGAACATTTGGAAAAATGATTTCTCTGCTTCCCTAAAAATCTTGGCAGAAGCCCAGGCGGTGGTCGGCTCTGAAAGACTCTGGGTTGCTCCCTCCTGCTCCCTTCAGCATTCTCCCATCACCCTGGTTAATGAGCCATCTCTCGATACTGAGCTTAGAGGCTGGATGTCCTTCGCTGATGAAAAACTGGAGGAGGTTGCCACCCTCAGTGGTCTGTTGCGAGGCACTGCGGATCAAAGCTTGCTCTGGGGCAATCAGCAATCGCTTCAGGCTCGTCGTGAAAGCTCACGCATTCACCGTGTGGAAGTGAAAACCCGTCTCGCAGGTGTGCACGCCAGCGATTATGATCGTGTATCACCTTTTGCTCAGCGGCAGCCCTTGCAGCGGAAAAAATTAAAGCTGCCGGAGTTCCCCACCACCACCATCGGTTCCTTTCCACAAACTGCTGAGGTCCGCGCCATGCGTGCCCGGTGGAAGAAGGGCGAACTTAGCACGGAGGCCTACGAAGTCTTTCTCCAACATGAGATCCAGCACTGCGTATCCTTTCAGGATGAAATAGGCATCGACATGCCCGTCCATGGCGAATTTGAGCGCAATGACATGGTGGAATACTTTGGCGAACAGCTCGACGGCTTTGTCTTCACGCAAAACGGCTGGGTGCAGAGTTATGGTTCCCGTTATGTGAAGCCCCCGATCATCTTTGGCGATGTCAGCCGTCCGGTTCCCATGACCGTTCGCTGGTCCCAGTATGCTCAGTCGCTGACGCCACGCCCCATGAAGGGCATGCTAACTGGCCCTGTCACCATCCTTCAGTGGAGCTTTGTTCGTGATGACCAACCTCGCTCTGAAACCACCCGCCAGATCGCCCTCGCCATAAGGGATGAGGTCCTGGATCTGGAGACCGCAGGCATCGCTGCCATCCAGATTGATGAGCCTGCCATCCGTGAGGGCTTACCCCTTCGTCACAGTGACTGGGCAACCTACTTGGACTGGGCGGTGAATGCCTTCCGCCTCTGCGCTAGTGGGGTGCGTGATGATACCCAGATCCACACACATATGTGCTATTCTGAATTCAATGACATCATTGAATCGATCGCCGCCATGGATGCCGATGTCATCACCATCGAAACCTCACGGTCGAACATGGAATTGCTCGAGGCCTTTGTGGACTTCAAGTATCCGAATGAGATCGGCCCAGGTGTGTATGACATCCACTCCCCACGTGTGCCCGGTGTGGAGGAAATGGTAGCGCTCATGCACAAGGCGGAGGCCGTCATCCCTCGTGCCCAGTTGTGGATCAATCCCGACTGCGGCCTCAAGACCCGAGGTTGGGTAGAAGTGAAATCTTCTCTGCTTCACATGGTGGAGGCTGCACGCCAGCTTCGTGCCGATAAGCCTGTGAAAGCCTAACGCCATGCATATCAAAGACATCCTTCTGGCTGCGAAACGTCCCACGTTGTCGTTTGAGTTTTTTCCTCCTCGCACCCCTGAATCCGTGAAAGAGTTGCAGGATTCCCTGCAGCAGCTTGCAGTCTGGCGGCCTGACTTCGTTAGCGTCACCTATGGTGCGGGTGGCAGCACCCGGGATCGCACTCAGGCGTTGGTGGGAGAGCTCAGCCAGTCGGATGTTTTTGACCCCATCCCCCATCTCACCTGCGTGGGTCACACGCGGGCACAGATCAGGCTGCTTTTAGAAAACTATGCCGCAGCAGGCGTTAGTAACCTACTGGCCTTACGGGGCGATCTGCCGGGGCAAGGGGCCCAGGAAGGCGAATTTAAAACGGCTGCCGACTTGGTCCGATTCATCCGTCAGTTCAATGAACTAGGTCTTCATCCAGACCCACGTGGCTTTGGCATCGGCGTCGCCTGCTTTCCAGAAGGTCACCCAGGCACGCCTAACCGAATGCTCGAAATGGATTACCTGAAAGCCAAGGTGGATGCCGGGGCTGACTATCTGTGCACTCAGGTCTTTTTTGACAATCATGACTTCCATGACTTCCGCGCCCGTTGTGAGCTAGCAGGTATCCTTACCCCCATCTTCGCTGGCATCCTGCCTTTGACCCAGCTTAGCAGTTTACGACGCATGGCGGAATTGTCCGCAGGGTCACGTTATCCCGCCCGCCTCCTTCGTTGTTTCCAGAGGGCAGGGGACGATGCTGAATCCTTTCGCCAAGTTGGCATCCATCACGCCATTACCCAGAGTGCCGATCTCCTGGATCAAGGCGTTTCAGGCATTCACTACTACACCCTCAATAAAGCCAGCAATACAGTGCAGGTGCTGCGTGGTCTGGGATACAGCGGCCATCACTCTCTGAGTAAGGTGATCCAGAAATGATACTTTATGGGGAATCCATGGACGCCTCACTTTTCGCATCACTCAGAGAGGGATGACTACTGTTCAATCCCGGATCCCTTGATCACATCGGCCCACTGGACTCTATGCCAGGAGGCTGCTTCGGGTCTTAAGCCTACACTGCCAGCAAATTCACCGCGTACATCATAAAACTCGATGCAGATGACTTCCTCATCACCCAATTCAAAACGAGTTGCCCAGGTCTGGCCTCGGTGGCCACAACCGCGCAGGGTCATTTGAGAAGCCTCGCCAAAAAAGGTGGTGCCGCAGCCACATTCACCCCAGTGCGTGGGAAAAAAGCCGCTGGGGAGAAACACCGCCTCATTGCGCACCACTCCGCCCAGAGGCACTTGGCCCAGGGTCATGGATTGTAGCGCCTGCCGCACCACCCTGCGCGGCAGGCGCCAGGCCAGATCCTGCCCTGCTGCCTCCAGCGCGGAGAGGCGGGAGACGCCCTCCATGCCAGGAAAGGTAGAGTCAGGCAGGCTTCTCGAGAGGCCCTTCCAGAGCTGCCTCACCGTCTGTGAATCAGGTGCAGGTTGCTCCTTTCGGACTTCGGATTTCTGGCCAAAGGGATAGGTCCGTCGGCCACTCGCGTGGCGGGCGACGAGGTCTTCAAAGACCTCGTAATCGGACCAATTGGTGACGAGGATCTTCAGGCATCCTCCACCACCACGATCAAAAAATTGGAAACTGGCCACTTGCTGGTCGCCCATGGTTTCGACCACCGCCATTCCTCCACCTAACGCGGCGGGACGGATCTCGGCCCCGGATTTCACACATACCCATTCATCGCCCCCTGGGTAACTTTGAAACATGGAATTCTCCCAGGCAACAGCTAGACTCAAGGGGCCATGGGCTGCGGTGATCATCACCAGCCCCAGTTCCCGCAAATTCCTGAAAAATTCAGTCCATTGTCCATCTAGATGGATGGCCAGTGCGGCACCACCATCGGCTTCAAAGCACCACTCTGGACGCACTCGACGCAGATCAAAGGTATGGGCCGGAAAGCTGTAAGCAATGCGTGGCGAATGGTGTGAAGTGGAATCCATGATTAAGGAACCATCAAGAGTTAGGCTGCTAACAGGCGTTCCTCAGCAAGGGTGGCGAAAACGCCTTCAATCCAGGCATCGCAGGGGTCATCGTAATCAATGTCGCAGTCCACTCGGGCATGAAAACGAGTGGCTCCCTGCGCCTCCAACGCTTCATCGTAGTCTTTGCCACATTGGCAAAAGCGATCGTAACAGGAATCTCCCAAAGCCAAGACAGAGTAACGCAGATGCTCCAGGCGGAAACGGGGATGGTTGACTACCTGCTCATAAAAATTCTCGGTGCCGTCGGGTGGATCTCCATCGCCATAGGTGCTGGTGATGAGGAGGACCGTGTCGAATTGCTTCAACACATCGGCGGTGGAATCCATCATGTTTTCCAGTACTGGATCGTACCCGCGCAGTCGGGCGACGCTGGCGGCCTTTTCTGCGCAGGATTCAGAGTTCCCTGAAAAGGTACCAAAGAGGATGAGAAGTGGCTTAGACATAGATGGATGACACCGCACCATTGCCTCAGCCCATAACCTCCTGCTGCCGCTGGTTTGTCATGAATGGTCGAAGAAATGACTTTCTTTCAACAGCCCCACTGAATGAAATGGGCCTGCATTCACGGCCGTATTAAAGGCTTCTCTCCTCATGAAAATTTGGCTTTTCCTCCTGGCATTTACGCAGCTCGCCTCGGCAGCAGATTGGCCGCGCTGGCGTGGTCCCACGGGAGATGGTCGTTGGAATCCAGAGCACGTGCCTGCCGACTTGGCCAATCGCGCTCCAGAGCAGCTTTGGACAGCCGACATCGCCGGTGGTTACGCCGGCGTCACCGTCAGTGAGGGGCGAGTGTATGTTTTGGATCGTCCTAAAGAACCTCAAGACATTGAACGCATCCTTTGTCATGCCGAAGATTCTGGTAAGCTGCTTTGGTCGCAGACTTGGCCTGCTGTTTACGGGCGCATGGACTATGGCACAGGTCCTCGTTCTTCCGTCACACTTCAGGATGGTATAGCCTATGTTTTAGGCGCTGCGGGGATGGCCCTATGCCTGGATGCCAACGAAGGTAAAATTCTATGGCAGGTGGATATGGTGAAGAAGCATGGTGCTCAGATTCCCACCTGGGGCTTTGCCGCCTCTCCTGTGTTGGATAGCAACAAAGTCCTTCTACATGTGGGCGCGGTGCCGGGTGGCAGCGTCCTCGCTTTGGACAAAGGTAGCGGCCAGCTTCTCTGGCGCGGTGGAGCCGATCTTGCGGGTTATTGCACGCCCGAGATCATCACCCACGCAGGGCAGCGACAACTCATAGCCTGGGGGCCAGAGCACATCCAAAGCCTGAACCCCGAAACCGGAGCCACGCTTTGGACCTACCCTTATAAAATCACCTATGGCGTTAGCATTGCCCAGCCGCTTTATCGGGATGGCATCCTGCTCGTATCGGGCTACTGGCACGGCACCAAAGCCCTACGCCTTGATGTTGAGCCCACCCTACTTTGGGAAAATGAAAAGGACATGTGCGGCCTGATGTCCGCGCCCCTATTCAAAGATGGCATCGTTTATCTGCTCGATAAAACCAAGGGCCTGCAAGGCATCGAGCTCGTCACAGGGAAAATCCTTTGGAGCGATGCCAATACGCTCACTCCGAAAGACCGCAATCCTCAGATGAGCCTCGTCTGGTTGCGTGAAAGTGAAGGACTCGCTGCCCTCCTCAATGCCAGTGGAGAGCTCGTTTATCTGCGCTTGAATGCTGAAGGCTTTAATGAGCTCGCTCGTCACCAGATCATTGGCAAGACCTGGGCTCACCCCGCCTTTGTGGGAAATCGCATCTATGCCCGCTCAGACACTGCGTTAGTCGCATGGCGGCTATGGCCGGACCAGTGACTCAAAGGTTTCTCAATTCGAGAATGCACTGTTTGTAACGTTGCGCCCAGGCTTGAATCTGTTCGTCTGTCAGTTGCCTAACTCCATGGATGACAAAAGGCTCCAGATACTCCATGCCGCAAAGGCGTGCGGTTTGGTCGAAGGGGGCCAGCAACTCCTTCATCGTGTAGCGGTTGTAGCCTTCTCGCTGGTACGCTTCCTCCGGGCCACCTGTGGTCAGCGCACTCATCACCTTTTTGCCCGCCAGCTTGGTGCCGCCTTCTCCGTAGGCAAAGCCATACTTTAGCACCACATCCTGCCATTCCTTGAGGATCGCTGGCGCTGAGTACCAGTAGAAAGGATGCTGCCACACGATGACATCATGCTCCAGCAACAGCTCCTGCTCAGTCTCAAAGTCTATGTGCAGGTTTGGATACTCTTCATAGAGATCACGAAACGTCACGCCTTCCATCCCTTGCACCGCGTCCATCAACGACACATTCACACGTGAGCGATGCAACGCCGGATGAGCAAAAAGAATGAGGACGCGGGCCATAGGATTCAATGGCAGATTTCTGCGCAAGATCCAAGCGGAGAAAACTCCAGAATGTCGCATTCCTACATGTGTCGTATATTAACCTTGATAAATACGACAAATGTCGGCAATATCGCCGAATATGGCCAAAAAATCCCTTCCTCCACTTTCCGCCGCCGAGCAGGCGTTGATGGACATTCTCTGGAAACGTTCGCTTGCCAGCGTGCTCGACTTGCTGGAGTTGGTCAATGAGGGGCGCGCCGAACCTGTCACCCGCAACACGCTCCAAACTCAGCTCACCCGCCTGGAAGCGAAGGGCTGGATCTCCCGCGACGACTCCAGCCGCAGCCATGTCTATACCCCCGCAGTCCCCGAGCAGCGAGGCCGCAGCAGCGTGCTGTCAGAACTCAAACAGCGCTTTTTTGGCGGCAGCAATCTGGCGCTGGTCCGCTGCCTTGTCGAAAGTGAAGAGATCACCGAGGAAGAATTGGTGGAGCTGCGCAAACTGGTCCGCAGCGGGGCGGTCAGGAAAGGAGGAGAGTCATGAGCCCTGAAAACGTCCTTTTTCTTAACTTTGGCCTGCATAGCCTGGCGTTTGGATTCCTCGGCTGGCTTCTCTTGAGTTGCCTGATTCGCGATGCCTTGAGGCGCAGTGTCTCGGCGATGATGGCCATTCTCTTTTCGGTTGGCGGGCCATGGCTGGTTTCTTCGCTGCCGCCCTTGGGGGGAGGAAGAGACATGCCCGCCTTGACGGCGCTTCATCAAACGCTGGACTCGGGCTGGAGCATTGTCATTCGGCAGGAGATGTCTCCTGCAACTTCCACGCAAACGATCACGCCTGATGTATCAAATTTTGTTAGGTATGGGGACCGTTGGATGTTTTGGCTGAAGTGGATTTGCTTGAGTGGCACTGTGATCCTGCTATTCAGGCATTTGTGGCAGACAGTCCGGATTGTGGTGTGGAGAAGGGGTCTGAGAAAGCCGACACCGGAAGAAATTGAATCAATCCCACAAGCCTTGCGCGGTAAGCCGCTGGCCGTTTTTCATCACCCAGGCACTCCCTGTGTGGTGGGCTGGTTCCGACCTCTCATTGCCGTACCAGCTTCATCCTTCGGTACACTGACTGCAAGGCAATGGCACTGGCTGGTCCTTCATGAGGAGGAGCATTTGCGTGGAAGAGACACGCTGGTCTCCTGGTTCCTCGAATGTGCACGCTCTGTTCTGTGGTGGAACCCTTTCATTCATGCGCTCATTGAGTGTCATGCTCGGGCCCGGGAAGAAATCTGCGATGCGGCTGCGGTGCGAGAGGCAGGCGGAAACAAAGACTATGCCGAATTTCTGCTCAGTTGGGTCCGGGCCTGCCACCCCATGGCGGGCGTCATGCCGATGGCTCAATCACGACCTGCACAGCGGTTGCGGGGACGGCTGACGGCGCTTGTCGAAGCTCGCCCGATACGTCATCGGCTGGGGGTGATTTTTTTACTGGCATGCACCGCCGGGGCAGTCATTGGGCCACTGCTCATCGCTTCTATCGGTCTGGCAGTTTCCACCGACTCAGCCGCCGCCCAGCCCGTCAAGTCGGCCAGCCTTCCTGGCGAAAACAGTTCCTTGTTTACCCGCACGTATGTGGTCTCCCCGAATATCCTTTCGTCTCCTTCCAATCCTGCCAACAAGGTCACTCCCAGAGAGTTTCTGGAAAGCAAAGGCATCCCTTTTCCTAAACATGCGATGGCCATTTTTCAAACCAACACCTCTCACCTTCAGGTGACCAACACGCTCGCGAATCTGGAAAAGACCCGCCAGGTTTTAAACACAGCATCGATGATTCAGCCTCAGGTCTATTTCGTCACGCGGTTCATCCAGGCAGACCGGTTTTTCGGGATTCACGGTGCTGTTTTGGATAACAAGTCCGCCGCCGCTCTGATTGCAAATGTCAGTCAAAAGGCTGGAATTGACGTGCTAAGTGCACCCCGCGTCACTACGAAAATGGGGCAGCGGGCTGTTGTCGAAGTTGGCCACTTTAATCCTGCAAATCCGGAGCAACTGGTGGGAATCCGCCAAGAACTGGTGCCATCCAAGGCCGCTGGGGGAAAGGTATTCATCGACACAAAATCCTCTTTTGGATTGGAGCCAGGGGAAAAATTGATTTCCTCCAAATTCAGCCTGCCCAAGGATTGGTCACAGGTCAAGGTTTACACCCGTAATGGCAGGGCTGAACTGGCCTCTGGGGAGACCTTGGTGCAGAACCTACAGGTCGGCGGGAAACAAATGACCCTCTTGATCGCGGCCACTGCCCTTCTGCCGGACGGCACTGAGACCAGTCATTTTGAGGAAGTCGCAAATGTCCGCTGGCCGGTTCAGGTAGGAAGTGACATCCCCTACGAGCCTGGAGCCGCTCCAATAGAGCAAAATACGTCCCCTAGGATAGCTGACAAAAAGGTCTTTTTATCCGTCGCTGTGGCAGATGTACCAGAAGTTTCCCAACTAGCTGCTAGTTTGGGTTGGGACGGTAAGGAAAAAGTGGAACCTGATCGTCTTTTAGGCGTTTTAGATTCCCATCTCAATGG
Organism: Prosthecobacter dejongeii; assembly: GCF_014203045.1. Taxonomy (NCBI): domain Bacteria; kingdom Pseudomonadati; phylum Verrucomicrobiota; class Verrucomicrobiia; order Verrucomicrobiales; family Verrucomicrobiaceae; genus Prosthecobacter; species Prosthecobacter dejongeii. The sequence goes on along the minus strand of NZ_JACHIF010000001.1, from coordinate 138,876 downwards.
ACAGTTTTTGGTCACTGGAGTCCTGACTGAAGCTCAGTTTAGCCTCGTGATGCGTGCCTTGGGGAAACAGCAAGGTGCTTCGATTGTGGCCTTGCCAGGGGGTGCGGTGGAAAATGGGAAAGAGGCCGTTTTCCACTTACCTGAAAATCTAGGAGGCCAACCGTTCGCCGTCACACCACGGGTCTGGGCTGATGGCTACACGATTGATCTGAATGTGGCGCCTCCGAGCCTTGATCATGCCCCCAAAAAAGCGGTTACCACAGCAGTGACGATTTGGCCAAGCCAGACACTCATCCTTGGCGGCTACCTGAGAGAAGTGAAGGACCAAGGTCGCCTCATCTTTGTCACGGCCTCTCTTATCGAAGAAAACGGCAAAGCGACCCAGTAAAGAGTCTGCGATCATAACAAAAAGGGAGGCTGTTTCCAGCCTCCCTTGAGGGTTGAGTTTGATGAAGGGAAAAGCGACGGGGGCTATGGAACTTAAATCTTCTAGAACTTCGGTGTTTCCACGAGAAGCCTCTACGAAAAACTTGTTCCATCATTTGAGTTCTCCCGTCCCCCATGGATTCTCCAGCAGCCACGTAAGTGCTGCCCGCATGTCCGCCCCCTGCTGCTGGCCGATCCAGGCTTTCATCGCATCCGGCTGCAAGATTGCCCAAGAACGCAAGGCGCAAAAGGTGCGGTCAATCATATCTCCATCGCTGCTGAAGGTATCATCTCCTGCAAACAGTTTGATCAGGTTTTCTTGTGGGCAGAGGTTGGTTTGCGTCAGAAACTGGAATCCATAACGGGCTGCTTCCCCCACATCAACGTCGCCCCATTGCTCCATGAGGACACCCCAATCTTGGATGACTTCCACCAGCAAGGAAGGAGGCAATGTTTCAATAGGAAAGTCCTTCGCCAGCCCCAGTCCCATGTGGCTGGTATTCCAGGACTGGCTTTGGAAATCGTAAACTGCACTTTCGGAGACATTTCGTATTGTTTCGGCATCACTGGTGGTAACGGCAACCTCCATGGCCAGCTGCGGTGCCCAAGGAGCAGCTTCCATAAGCAGGTCTGACAGGATGTCATCATTCCCTGAGCCCTTCGCCCCGGCTTCATCCAGCCAGCGTTGGCCGGTGGCTTGGTTAGCGAGTCCCAGCAAAAGGCCGCGTGCACGAGCGGAAAGCGGGCTCAAGTTTAGATCTACATGTTCAACCCAGGCCATCATTCCCGCTTTGTCAATCTTCGCCCAAAGGAGCAGCCATTCTTGAGAGACGACATATCTTCCTGTGTTACTTGGTTTTTGTTCCGGGGGCCAGCCCACTTTCTCAGCGAAAGCGACGATGTCTGCCGCCTCCTCTGGGGAATGCACAAGCCAGCGTCGCAAAAGGACTTCAAAGGTTCCTTCATGCCCTTTGCTGGCGGCTGCCTCAGCCGTCCCTCTGAATTCCTGATCTGGCCCTTGGAATGCACTCACCATCTCCTCCAAATCTGAGTAGGTGTAGGATGGTAATTCAGACTTCCGAGTTTCAGGCAAGAAACCATATATCGCCAAATATCGTGAGACAAAGTCACTCAAAATGGCAATTCGCTCAGCACGCGGGAGTTTGGATTTACTGAGTCCTTGAGGGAATGTTTCTAGCCCCTCTCTGAGCCAGAAGGAAGACCCTCGCAGCGCTTCTAGATTGTTGATTTGGATTCTGGGATTGCCCCAGGCGTCCAGGCCTAACCAATGAAAGCCAATCAGGGAAAACAATGTTTGGGTGCGTTTCCAGGCAGCTTGTGGATCACGTTCCGCCCATATCGGAAGCATGAGAGCCACTAGGTCATCCGGCCACTGGGTACCTTGCAGACGGATGCAAAGGTCGAAGGTCTGTGGAAAAGCTTCCACGGGTATCAGCCGCAGGTAGGCAGCCAGGACTGCATGTCTGATTGCGGGGTTGGGCTCGAGAAAGATGCGTTCCAAAACCTTTTCCAGAGAAACATCCTCATGATGCTGCCATGGCATTCCCGTTAGTGGCTGGAAGTCCAGAGGTTTGAGATTTAGTCGCTGGCCGAAACAGGGCAGCGATGACAAAAGAATTCCTAAAAGCCCTAAAAGCAACAGATGACGCATGCACTGACATTTATCAGATAGCATTTTTGATAACCAGTTTTTGAGCAAAAAAAGGGAGGCTGTTTCCAGCCTCCCTTCGGGATGTTCCGTCCAACCTTGACCGTTGTAGAAGTGGATGTTGCGGTCTATTGCTCCAACCTCAAAGGTGCGAGCCAGGCAGGCTGGACCGGCGCATCGCCGGGATGATGAAGCCGGGACTTCCATTCCTCATCCGTCAGCGGTTGCAGGGTGGTGCTTTCGAGGTAGGGCAGCACAGCCCCGCGGCAGAGAATCTCCCTCCCTTTCCATGGATAAAGAACATACAGGAAACGGGGGCGTCCAATGCCAGCGGTTAGGGCCTTGCCGACGGAGGGATTTGTAAAAATCCGCACTGCCTTCGGAACATCGTCAGTGGCGCTGGTAAAATGGCAGTCAGTGAAGCTGGACAGATGCAAACCGAAGTAACGCAGCCATTCGCTTTCTTCAGGTAGGGGGGGGAGCTCACGGACTTGTTTATGGGCGAGGAGTGCCAGCCGCAGGCAGACCTTTTCCAGGCCATCCAGTGGAGGAATGTTTTCACGGTTTATCCAGTTTTGAAGAGCTTCCGCGACGGGATGATTCTTGTTCACTTCACCCCGTTCGATGATGTCAGCGCTATGCCGCAGATGTTTGACCTCCGTCGCCAAATTCCTGGGATCATTAAAATCTCCGTCGAGGGACAGCAGATTGTCGCGATAGAGGAGATCGGCGACCGTCATCCGCATCTCCTGCCAGCGATGCTTGGCTTCGTCATCCGTGGGCGGCTTTTCATAGCTGTCAGCAATGCGGCGCAACCTACGCGCGATGGTTTTTGAAGACAGATTGACTTTAGCTCTTGCCAACAGCTGAAGGGTCTCATGACATAGGTCGGCCAGACCAGTGAAAAAGTCTGGCAGCGGTTCGACAAATGCTGGCCATTCCTGGATGCCGGCTCCAACTGCATACTGCGGGCGGGCCCGCAGTGTCCATACATGTCGCATCTGCGCCCAAGCTGTCAGGGCTGTCTGGCACGACTTGGCCTGCCAAGCACGGGTCTTCATAAAGGCGGGGGCATCAGCCGCTGGTTTCTCAAAGAGGCGGCGCAGGAGAATTAACCCCTTTTCATGAAGACTGCTGGTGTGTGATAGCTCCAGGGGAGGGGATTCCTCCAGGCGGATCTTCTGGGCTTTTTCTCCGCCGACCTCGTTTTCGGCGGCGTAAGGTGACCCCAGCCAGGCGGCAATGCTAAGCGCATCGGGCAGGTATTGGGGACCATGACGGCGGGAGAGTTTTTCCATGAAGAGGGCATCCAGCAGTTGAGAACCGGGAAGTACGTAAGCCGACAGGGCATTGCTTTGCGGTTGCAAAGTGGAGGTGATTTCGACTGGATGACCGGGCGATGAAAAGCCTTTTCCCTTGTAGTCGTTGACGATGACCTGAATCCACTTGTGGGTCGTGTATAGGGCGATGCCGTTGTCCGGTTCATAGGGGAGCCGGCCAAATACGGAGGGCCGGTCGGCCGGGCCGGCCAGATCACTCAGCATGCGTTCCCGGCGATCTCGCAAGCTGTCCGTGTCAGAGTTCAGTTTCAAGGCCACGAGATGGTCGCTTTGGAGGGTGAGCCGGAGTAGGGCGATGGCCAGCAGATCTTCAGGAGAATCGGTGACGAAAGGGGCGACTTGCAGCCAACGGACCGCTTGGAAATAACCCACCAGATCCGGGTGTTCCGCATAAAAGCTGACAGGCTTGAAGACGGTGTAGTCTAGATCTGCAGCGGCATTTGAGGCCAGTTTCAGCCGGACTGGTCGGCCCGTCCCCTGAGCTAGGCGTATGCGCATTACCTCGTGGTTTACATCGTCTTGCAAGGCCTTGGGCTTCAGAGCCACTTTGAGGTCCAGCAGAACGGCGGCTACACCTACGACAAATTGCGCCCGTTGCTGGGCCGCCTGGATCAAAGCCCGATCACCCTGCATCAGCGTATCCGCCTTTTCGAGGGCGATCATCAACGTCTCCATCATGTCGCGAATGCCTTCGGCCTGAGATCGTTCCACCGCAGCCACGGTCTTTTGCAGGCACCAAGCATAGGCTTGGAACAGGGCGTCCGTGGTGATGAAGTAAGGCAGATCGGAAGAGTCTGCGGTGCCGTCGCGACGATAAGACGCCAGATAGGCCTGAAAGCTCTGGAGCATTTCATCATCGGTCATCAGCACCTTTTCAGCCTCAAGATGCCGGACGGCCTGGACACCTAGCCCGGCTTGACGGGCTGCCGCCTGCCAGGATTTTTCCAAGGCCTCCTTAGCCTTCTCACCGGGATCCGTGAATTGTGCATGAGATGTGGCCAGCGTGACGAGGAGGGAAAGAATGCACAACCGCATGGACAAAAGCTACAGGCGGCCTTTGAGACGGAGCAAGATGAAAACGCGATTGCATTGCAGATCGTGAATTCCTACCGCTTCGAAAGCCCGAGCCTCTATTGAAAAAGCTTGAGTGGCTGGAGGCAATGATGCGGGCAAGCCATCTGCATGAAGGAGCCGTCATAGCGATTGGCTCCCCCGTTCCTTGTTTTTGTTCCCAGATAACTCACAAATAAAAGTGTGTGCAAGGCCGCCAGGTGCATGGTCTCCAGACCTGAAAAAAGGGAGGCTGTTGCCAGCCTCCCTTCGGAATGTTGATCTATATGCGGACGAGGCCGCGTCAGCTTCAGGCGAGGGCCTTGGCGACGGCGTCGGCGGTGATGCCGAGTTCCTTGAAGACGGTGTTGCCTGGGGCGCTGATGCCGAAGCGGTCAATGCCGATGACCTGGCCCTGGGTGCCGACGTATTTCCACCAGAGACCGGTGACACCGGCTTCGATGGCGATGCGCTTGGTGCAGGCGGCTGGCAGCACGGACTCACGATACTCAGCGTCCTGGCGGTCAAAACGCTCAAAGCAAGGCAGGCTGACCACGCGGACGCCGGGCTTGCCCTTCGCTCCTTCGACAGCCCACTGAACTTCAGAACCGGTGGCGATGACGATGGCTTCAAGGGGAGCGGTTTCCTTCACGAGGACATAACCACCTTTGAGGGTGCCTTCGCGGCGGGTGGCGGCGCTGGCGCTGCCCTGGTGAGGCAGATCCTGACGGCTGAGGGCGAGGAGGGTCGGGCCATCGGCACGGCTGAAGGCGGCGGCAAAGGCCGCAGCAGCTTCTTCCGCATCGCCCGGACGGATGACGTCCAGGTTCGGGATCACACGCAGACCGCTGACGGTTTCCACCGGCTGGTGGGTCGGGCCGTCTTCACCCACGCCCACGGAGTCATGGGTGAAGATGTAGGTGACAGGCAGCTTGGCCAGGGCGGCGAGGCGGATGCTCGGGCGGCAATAATCGGCGAACACCAGGAAGGTGGCGCAGCTACCCAGGAACAGGCCGTCATAGGCGATGCCGTTGCAGATCGCGCCCATGGCGTGCTCACGGATGCCGAACCAGATGTTGCGACCGGTCGGGTTGGTGGCGCTGAAGTCACCTGCACCTGTGAGGTAGTTTTTAGTGGAGCCGAAAAGGTCGGCGCTGCCCGTGATGAGGTGAGGCACCGCTTTGGCGATGTGGTTAAGGATCTCGCCACCGCTGTTGCGTGTGGCGGCCTTGCCTTCTGCCGGATACTCAGGGATGACCTTGAGGAGGTCTTCAGCCTTCAGGCTGCCATTGCGGGCGGCGTCCAGTTCAGCAGCCAGGCCAGGGTTGGCTGCGCTCCAGGCACTGAAGGTCTGGTTCCACTCGGCGTGGGCGGTGGCGCGCTGGGCCTTGAGGTCGGCAAAGTAAGCCTTTACCTCGTCGCTGACGTAGAAATGCGTGCCTTCAGGGATGCCCAGGCCTTTTTTAGCGGCGTCCACAAACTTAGCACCGCCTTCGCCGTGGCCTTTGGCTGTGCCGGCGACTTCAGGGATGCCTTTGCCAATGATGGTCTTGGCGATGATGATCTTCGGCTTGCCGTTGTCGTTCTTCTTGGCGGCTTCGATGGCATTCTTGACGGCTTCGAGGTCGTGGCCATCAATCGTCACTGCGTCCCAGCCCAGGGCGGTGTAGAGAGCCTGGGTGTCTTCACTCTGGGTCACTTTGGCCATGGCGTCGAGGGTGACGTCGTTGGAATCAAAGATGACGATGAGGTTGTCCAGACCGTTGTGCGCGGCAAAGGCCACGGCTTCACGGGCCACACCTTCCTGGAGACAGCCGTCACCTGCCAGGGCGATGATGTGGTTATCAATGATCTTATGCTCAGCCGTGTTGTACTTCGCGGCTGCCATCTTGCCGGAAAGGGCATAACCGGCGGCATTGCCGATGCCTTGGCCCAGAGGGCCCGTGGTGGACTCCACGCCAGGAGTTTCATGGAACTCAGGGTGACCAGGAGTGATGGAATGCAGAACGCGGAAATTCGACACGTCTTCGATGGACACCGCGTAGCCGCTGAGGTGCAGCCAAGAATAGATGAACATGGAGCCGTGACCAGCGGACAGGATGAAACGGTCACGGTTCAGCCACTTCGGCTCCGCAGGATCACACTGGAGGGTTTCACCGAAAAGGACGGCTCCGATCTCAGCCGAGCCGAGGGGCAGGCCGAGGTGGCCGGAGGAGCACTTGTGCACGGCGTCCATGGCGAGACCACGGGCTTCATTGGCGGCTTGAGCGAGGATGGCTTTGTTCATGAGAAGGTTATCAGGGAGTCTGGAGTCAAGTTTGTCAAAAGAAGCGCAGGAGGCGGCCAGGCGCAGGAGGGCCGCTATTTACTGGCGCAGGGGGCGGTTTCAAGAGAGAAAACCGCGAGGCCCCGTCAACCACTGGGAGGAAAAGTGAAATTGGGTCGTCATTTTCCGGTTCTGGAAAAAGGCAGCCAACCGTGCCACGTATGCATCCTTACATGATCGAACGCAGCAGTTTTTGGGCAATTTGGGCCAGTGGTATTCTCACTATCACTGCGGCGGCGGATGAATCCGCAGTCTTTTCGGGACTGGAAAAAGATATTCTGCCCTTTTTGGAAAAAAACTGCTTGGAGTGCCACGATGCAGATGCCGCCAAGGCCGATATCAACTTGGAACCTCTGTGGGACACGAAGGCGGCCCGGCTGGATGTGCGTCTGTGGGATAAAATCGGCGATCAGGTGCGCACTCGTCAAATGCCCCCACCCAAAGAAAAAATCCAGCCTACGGAACAGGAACGGCAAAAACTAGGCGATTGGATTCAGCAAGCGCAGCAAGCGGTGAAGGCGCAAACACCCACCGACCCCGGCTTTCGCAAGGCCCGCCGCCTCACCCGTCGTGAATATAGCCTGACCCTGCGCGACCTCCTTTATGGGGCAAGTGACACGCTGGGAGATGCCTTCCCCACGGATGGTGCTGGGGGGGAGGGCTTTGATAACAATGCCGATACTCTTTTTATCCCACCTCTTCTCATTGAGAAATTCATCGGAGCCACGGATGCTGGATTGGCTGCTGCCTGGAGTAAATGGGAGATCAAAAAGCAACTCATCACCCAGTGGCCCAGTGAGAGTAAAAAGCCTCAGCAGGCCGCTCAGGAAACGTTGCACACCTTTGCTCGCCGAGCTTACCGCCGCCCTGTCACAGACGCCGATGTCTTGCCTTTGCTCGCCATTTTTGATCGTGGATTGAAGGCTGGGATGGATTATGAAACCTCTCTGAAGCGGGCTTTCAAAGCGGCTTTGCTTTCCCCTAAGTTCCTCATTCTTCAGGAGCAAGATCGCCCTGGGGAAACCCAAACTTGGCAGGTCAATGGTCATGAAATGGCCCAGCGACTCTCCTATTTCCTCTGGTCCACCATGCCAGATGCCGAACTTAGCCGTTTAGCGGATGAAGACAAGCTCCATGAACCTTCGGTCATCGGATCCCAGGTGAAGCGCATGCTGGCAGATCCCAAAGCGGAGGCCCTGACAAAACACTTTGCCGCCCAGTGGTTGGGCCTGGATGCACTCTTTAACACCGTGGATCCTGATCGCGGTAAGTACAAGGAATTCACTCAAAGTTTACGTCAGGCCATGTATGACGAGGGACTTTATTTCTCCTCTGCCATTCTTCGGGAAAATGGTCGCGTGCTCGATTTTCTGGATAGCAAATACACCTTTGTGAATGAGGAACTGGCGCGTCTGTATGAGATTCCCGATGTGAAAGGGTCCGAGATGCGCCGGGTCATGTTCAAGGACGAGCGCCGTGGTGGTGTGCTCGGCATGGGGGGCATGCTGGCAGCCACCGCGTACCCCCAACGCACCAGCCCTGTGCTACGCGGAAAATGGGTGCTGGAGACCCTCATGGGCACTCCACCCCCACCGCCGCCTGCAAATGTGGGCTCATTGCCCGAGGATGATCGCAAGATCGAAAATCTGACCTTCCGCCAGCAACTGGAAAAACACCGCAGCAAAGCCCAGTGCATGGGCTGTCACAATCGCCTCGACCCACCTGGGTTCGGGCTGGAAAATTTCGATCCCATCGGCAAATGGCGCGAGCATGAAAATGGCAAAGCTCTGGATGTCTCTGCCAATTTTGTGGACGGACGCACCTTCAAAGGCCCAGCCGAAATGCGCCGCATCCTTATGACTGAAAAGCACAAATTCGTGCGCAACTTCTGCGCCCGCCTCTTGGGCTATGCACTTGGTCGTGGCCTGGAGCCCCGTGATCAGCCCACTCTTCTGCGGTTGGAGGAAACGCTCGTCAAAAACGACTACCACGCTTTACCTCTACTTATTGCTGTGGCCCAGAGCTACCCCTTTACCCATCGGCGGCAATAGCTCATAGCTCTATCGTCGATTGAGCTTCGGTGGGGCGTTCATCTGTTCATCGGGTGCCCCGCGCCGTTGAGCAATGAAGGCCTCGGGTGAGACACGATTCAGTGGGGCATCGGCGTATCCCTGGCCGGGATTTATATACGGCCCTTCACGGACCTCAAAGTGCAGATGCGCCAGATATTGCCCATTGGCAGTCCCCACCGTGCCTATTTTTTCACCCCGATTCACCGTCTTTCCTGGCTGAGCCAAAATCTGGTCCAGGTGCGCATACACGGTTTGGTACACCCGCTCCTGGCCCGCATCCTCCAGATCCGGCACTCGATGGGCCAGGATCACCATGTTTCCCCACCCAGGCCCAGGCACCCCCGCATACACTACCTGGCCTATTCCTGCTGCATACACAGCATCCCCCAAATCTGAGTTCCCCCCTCCAATGCCATTCAAATCATCGCCCAAATGACGGGAAATTCGGAAAGGCTGCGCATTGTAAGTAAATGCGCCATGCGCCGTGCCCATGGGGTAGTCAAACCGTACCGCCAGTGGCAGTTGCACGATTTCCAGTGGGCTCAGGCGCAAAAAAGCAGGATCCAGGGGCCGCTCCAGCGGGGATTCAAAGTGCCGCGCCATCCACACCTTCAGTCCAATCCTCTCCCACAGCATCCAGCCGAGGAGGACCAGAAGTAGAAAGGTGAAGAGTGAAGGAAGACGCATGGTGGGACGGATGAGTCCATTCAACACCATGCGAACAATACGATCAAAGTGTGATCCAAACTTGCGTTCAGTCTCAATTAGGCTACACGGTTCTCAATATGGATCCACGAGTGAAAGAGCGCCTGGAAGCGCACCTGACCAATACCGGTCTGCGCCGTACCAAACAGCGCGAGACCATCGTTGAGGCTGCCTTTGCTACCGATGATCATTTCAATGCTGAAGAGTTGCTGGAAAAAGCCCGCAAACTGGACCGCACTGTTTCCCGCGCCACCGTCTATCGCACTTTGCAGTTGCTTGTAGATTGTGACCTGCTCCGCGAGGTGGACCTAGGTCGTGACCAGACGTACTACGATCCCAATTTTCTCGATAAACCGCAGCACAACCACCTCATTTGCCTGGATTGTGACCGAGTTGTGGAGTTTGAGGACGAGCACAGCGCCGTCCTGCATGACTGCATCACCCGTCGCCTTGGTTTCCAGCCACAAATGAAAGCCATGCGCATTCAGGCCCACTGCGATGAATTCGCTAAAACTGGTCAGTGTAAATACAAGGCCGAGCACGATGTGGCGCTGGCCAAATAGACACCGTTAAGGCGACTCACACCCGCTGAGGATTTCTTGAGCTGCTGCCACTACAGGCCTGCGGCGAGTGCAGCTTCGCGAACGAGTTTGATGAAACGACGGCGATCACCCGTGGGGTCAGGGCTCTGGGCTTTTTCTGCCAGAGAGAGGACCAGGGCGTGATTGAGCTGTGGCGTCTGTGGCAGGCCGCGCATGAGCAGGCCAAAGCTGACAACCGCGCTGTCAAAAATGAAGTCTTCGCGAGCATTTTGCCAGGCCTCACCTCGATCTTGCACGGCGAGTTTAGTGCTGTCGAAGGGGCCCACGGCCTGGGTGGTGAAACGGCCTTTGTCCAGAGTCACCGTGGCTACCGTCTTGTTGGCTGTGACGTCACCATTTGGTAGGAATTCATACCAAACGACGTGGGTGCCGGACTGGCGCAGTTCCGCCGCAGGCTGGTGGCGCTCGCAGAGCTGGCGGTATTCACGGACGTTTTTAGGGTCGAAGGTGACACGCAGGGGATAGGTGGCCGGGGTGAGGGCAGCGGGCTGATCTGCTGGCAACTGGATGCTCACGCGCAGCAGGCGGTGCCCTTCATTCCAGGGGCAGGTGGTGACCTCCGCCTTCCAGGAGTGGATGTAGAGATCCGGAGTGCGCGGTTTACCCGTATCCTTCACCTCTGGGGTGGTGAGGGGGGCGGGTGCAGCTAGGAGTTCTTGACGGTTCACCTTAGCAGGTAGTGGGCGGATTTGGGCCGGAGCGAGCGCAAATTGGTCCACAGCTTGACGGCTTGCATTGACAAAGTGGGTGTGTTTCCCAGGGCTGGTTACGGCCACCGGGCGTACCACAGGGGCGGAGGCGACAAGGGCAGGGCTGGTCACCGTCGCAGGAGTGGAAACGGCAGGCTTGACCGCGACCGCTGCTGTCCGTTGCGGTTCCGGCGCAGGGGCAATGACCACGACGGGGGCTTTTTCAGGGGCTGGAGTGGCCTTAACCAATACGGCAGCTTCAGGAGCTTTCACCTGGGGAGCAGGCATGGGGGCCTCGACCTTCGGCATCGTCGTAACGGGTTCTGAGGCCATGGCCACGGTGGAAGTGCTAGAGCCACCGCCAAGACCACTGTGACGACCTACGAGGTAGGCTGCACCGGTGAGGGTGAGCACGGCTGCGGCTTTCAAAACGCCAACCAAAAAGGGACGCAGGACGGAAGCGCGGCGCGGTGCAGGCCGGGGCATGAGCGGGGCCATACGGCGGGGTAGGCTGGCAGGGTAGAGAACGGCGTGTCTCTGCTCAGGACGCAGGCGTTCTTGCGGGATGGGAGCACCCTGGCGGAGGGCATCGGTAACGGCTTCCACCTGCTCCAGCTCATGCGTGGCGACTGGGCAGGCCGCGAGCAGGGAGTGAATGTCTCGAGCCTGGCGCGCGTGCAATTCCCCCAAGGCGTAAGCCGTGAGATCGGGGTTTTCTTGCGAGGAAGGTTTCATAAAATTGGGGGAAATTAGTGGGAGCGGCTGGCCAGTTCGCGGTTCAGGAGTTCCCGCAGTTTCTTGATGGCCACATGCATGATGAAGCCGACATTGCCCACGGTGAGGCCAGTGACATCGGCAATCTGCTGGTAGGAGCAGTCATGCATGAATTTGAGGCGGATGACCTCGCGTTGGTTAGGGCGCAGTTTTTCCACCAGTTCCCAGAGGCGGGCATGCAGCTCTTGGGAGTCCGCATTTTCTGCGGGATCTGGATCAAAAGAGACGGCGCTGTCCATGGCGTCGTCGTTCCCCAGATCCAGCCGGTGGTCCTTGCGGAGGATGTCCAGGGCTCGATTTCGACAGACGGTAAAAAGCCAGGCTTTGAGGTTGTCCCGCACTTTATCGGGGTCGGTAAGGTAAAGCTTGAGGAGGGCGTCCTGCACCACATCGCGGGCGCGTTCATAGTCTCCATTGAGGATACCTGCCGTGTAGGCAATGAGATTGCTCTCGTACTGGTCCAGCGCCCGCCTGACGAGGAGGGAGGCTTCATCTTGATGAGGCTGGACGGACATGCGTTCACTTTGCGACTTTTCTAACGGCTGGGGAAGAGATTTGTTAGAGACGGTTATGAAGAACGTTGCGACAATGTTCCGTTGGCTGGGTTTACGACCTACTTATCTTGGTGAGCCACCTTTCTCTTCCCTGAATGTCCCTTTTCTCTGCCTTCCGCCTGCCTGTGGCTTTTTTGCTCGGGACTCTCAGCCTGCTCAGCGCCTTTTTGCTGTTTCAGGTCCAGCCCGTGATCAGTAAGTTCATCCTGCCTTGGTTCGGTGGCAGTCCAGGGGTGTGGACCACCTGCATGGTGTTTTTCCAGATCGTTCTTTTTGCCGGGTACACCTATGCGCACTTGCTGACCAAGTTACGTCCACGCACGCAGGCCTTGGTCCACAGCGGACTGCTGCTGGCGGCTCTGGTCGTGCTGCCCATCGCCCCTGGGGAAGGGTGGAAACCCGCTGGGGATGAAGAGCCTGCGGGCCGGATCCTGCTATTATTGTTAGGCACCGTGGGACTGCCCTACTTTATTCTTTCTAGTACTAGTCCGCTGGCACAGGTGTGGTTCACACGTGCGGTGCCGGGGGGAACGCCCTGGCGGCTCTATGCACTTTCGAACATCGGCTCTTTGTTGGCGTTGCTAAGTTACCCCTTTTTCTTTGAGCCGCTGCTGGAGGTAACGGTGCAGACGTGGTTATGGTCCGGCGCATTTGTTCTTTTCGCCGCACTTTCCGCCACGCTGGTATGGAAGGTCACGCGGTCAGTTTCTTCCACTGAAAAAGTGCCATCGGCGACCCATGACGCCGAAGCTACGAGCCTATCTACGCTGGTGGAAAACGCGCCGCCGTGGTGGCATCGCCTGCTCTGGGTGGCCTTGCCTGCGCTGGCCAGTGTGATGCTTTTGGCCACTACGAATCACGTCTGCCAGGACGTGGCTGTGGTGCCTTTCATGTGGGTGGTGCCCCTGAGCCTCTACCTGCTCACCTTCATCCTCTGTTTTGAGCATGAGCGCTGGTACCTGCGGGGACTGTGGGCTCCGCTGGCCATGGCGGTGCTATTTATTACGGCCGGCGAAAAGCACCTGGGCTGGGATGTGGACCTGACACCGAATTACCTAGCTGAAATCGTCTGGTGCTTTAGTGCCATGTTTTTGGCCTGCCTGCTCTGTCATGGCGAACTAGCACGGCTGAAACCTAGCCCCTCACGCTTAACGGAGTTTTACTTGCTCATGTCCGCTGGCGGGGCGCTGGGCGGTCTGCTGGTTAGCTTGGTAGCTCCACGAGTTTTTGTCACCTACATGGAGTGGCCGCTGGCGTTGCTGGCCAGTCTGTTCGTCGCCACCATCACCCTGGCGGTGGCGGGGGTGCGGCTATCGCGGCGCTGGGTCGGCTTTCCGCTGGCAGGAGTGGCAGCGGTGTTGGGGAGCCTGGGCGTAGGGTTCCTTGCAGAAAAGACCACCAAGGTGGAGCCCCGTCTGGAGCGCGTACGCAACTTTTACGGCACGGTGCATGTGGATGAAGACTACGATACAGGGCTGGAAAATGAATACCGCACGCTTACCCACGGTGGCATCGTTCACGGCATGCAAAATCTGGGCGATCTCTACCGCCAGGAGCCTGTGACCTACTATGGGCGCCACACGGGCATTGGTCGCGCGCTGGGGCGACTGGCAGACCAAAAAGGTGCGAAAGTGGGCATCGTGGGCCTTGGGGCAGGCACTGCCGCCTGCTATGCCCAGAACGCCCATGACTTTCGTTTTTACGAGATCAATCCCGACGTGGTTCGCCTGGCGCGCAAACATTTTACCTACCTTTCCGACGCTGAAAAGCGCGGCGCTACTGTCACCACCGTCATCGGGGATGCCCGTCTGATGCTCGAGCGTGAGCCCAGCCAACAGTTTGATGTGCTGTTGCTAGACGCTTTCAGTGGGGATGCCATCCCCATGCATCTACTGACACGCGAGGCCTTTCAAATCTACCACCGTCACATGAAGCCAGACGGCATCATCGTCGTGCATGTGACCAACAGCTACCTCATCCTCGCTCCCGTCGTAGTGAAACAAGCAGAAGCCATGGGCTGGAAAACCACCCGTGTCATCACCGTGCAGATGGGTGATGACGACGATACAGACTACATGCTAGTGACCCAGAATACCGCCTTTCTGAATGCTACCCCGGCCGATGAACCCGTGGACGAACCCACCCTGGATGTACCTCTTTGGACGGACCGCTATCACAATCTTTTCCAAATTCTTATGACGGATTAGTGGATGGCAGGCTCTTTGTTTCGATCCACGCACTGGTGGGTGTTCCGTCAATGAGCTCCCACAATACTTCCTACAGACAAAAGACTGCCTGACTTTCCCTTTTTTAGGCGTCACTCTCACCGGTGATGATGAATGAAAATGCATGAGTGCTGCCCCTCCTGACCCCTCTCCGAGGCGCGAACGTCTCTGGCGAATCATTTTTCTTTCGGATACCCCTGTGGGCCGTGCTTTTGATGTGGTGCTTCTGTGGTTGATCGGCCTGAGTGTGCTCACTATCATCTTAGAAAGTGTGGATGAAATCCGCCTGCCGAACGTGCGTTTTTTTAACGTGCTGGAGTGGATCTTCACGGTACTTTTCACGGTCGAGTATCTGGCGCGCTTATGGTCCGTGCGTCGGCCCCTGCGCTACGCTTTGAGCTTCTTCGGGGTGGTGGATCTCATCTCCGTCTTACCCGCTTACCTGGAACTCTTCATCCCTGGCACCCACTACCTCATGGCCTTGCGCGTGCTACGGCTCATGCGCATGTTCCGCGTGCTGAAGATGGCCGAATATTTGGGCGAAGCCAGCATCCTCCTGGCTGCGCTGCGGGCCAGTCGGCGGAAGATCACCCTCTTCCTCACCACCGTGATTGGCATCGTTCTAGTGGAAGGCACCGTCGTCTATGTGCTGGAGCATGAGGCGAACCCTGACTTTGCCAACATCCCCCAGGCCATCTATTGGGCCATCGTCACCATCACCACCGTGGGTTATGGCGATGTGGCACCCATTACCGTTCCTGGGAAAATGATGGCCTCCATCATCATGTTGACCGGTTTTGCCATCATCGCCGTGCCCACCGGCATCGTCACCAGTGAGTTAGGCCGCGCCATGGGCAGGCCCCTGGCCCATCGCCGTCGTTGCAATGAATGCGGTTGGGAAGATCATGATACGCGCGCGTTACACTGCCAGCATTGTGGAGTGAAGTTGGATGCGTAAGAACGTCGTCGGTCCTACCATTGCATTCATTTCCAGCGCATGCAGCGAAAGGGGTGATCATCAATCAGATTACCCTGCACACCTTCCAATTTCTCTGGCCGATAAAACTGTACTCCCACATAGGAGTACACCGGGATCACCGCTGCCTCTTCACGCACCAGAGTCTGCTCCGCCTGTTGGAAGATAAGATTGCGCTTTGGAATGTCAGCTTCACGCGCGGCTGCTGTGATGAATTGGTCATACTTGGTGTTAGCCCAGCCGGTGCGGTTTTGACCATTGCCGGTGGTAAAGAGATCTAAAAAGGTGCTTGGGTCATTGTAATCGCCCACCCAACTCGACCTACACAGGTGGTAATCCAGCTCGCGCATGGACTTCAGCCACACCTTTTGCTCCTGTTTCGTCAGGTTCACCGTCACGCCTAGGGCCTCTTGCCACATGGATTGCAGTTCAATGGCGATGTTTCTTTCAATAGGTAGCGGAATGTAAAGGTACTCCACGCGGGGAAATCCACGTCCATCCGGAAAACCGGCCTCTGCCAGCAAGCGGCGCGCCTCAGCCACATTCAGATCCAGCCCTGGTGGCGACTGGTAGCCCTGGCCGATGCCGGGCGGGGTGATGCCCTGCGCGGGAAGTTCCCCCAGTTGAGTGATCTTCTCCACGATGCGTTTTTTATCCACTGCCAGTGCGAAGGCTTGGCGAACTCGCGGATCATTGAAGGGCGGACGTGTCACATTGATGCGGATGAACCACGTGCCCAAAAACGGGGCCGTGTGAAACCAGGACTGCTGCTTAAGCTTTTGCGTCAGGCTGGGTGGGAGCATGCCTTTATCCATCAGCAGATCACACTGGCCGGTGTGAAAGTAACTCAGCGCCGTATTCGCATCCTGCACGGGCTTCACCTCGATGGTGGCCATCTTCACATTCGCGGCATCCCAGTAGGCCGGGTTTTTGCGCAGGCGGATGCGGTCATCCAGCAGCCATTCTTCCAAGATATAAGCGCCGTTGGTGATAATGTTCGCCGGTTTGATCCAGGCTGTACCGTGCTGGGCGATGGTGGCCACCGGAACGGGAGCCAGCGTGACAAAGGCCGACAGATCTATGAAGTACGGCGTGGGGTTCTCCAACTCCACCACCAGCGTCTTTGCATCCAGGGCCTTCACTCCAATCTGGGCAAAGTCCTTTTGTGTGCCTTCTGTGTAGGCCTTGGCCCCGCGGATCACATGCATCAGCGTGGCGTAGTCGGCCCCAGTATCTGGGTGCAGAGCACGCTGCCAGGAGGCGACAAAATCCTGTGCTGTCACGGGCTGCCCGTTGGTCCATGTGGTGCCTGCCCGCAGGTGAAAAGTGTAGATCTTGCCATCTTCAGAAACGTCCCACCGCTCGGCCATGGCTGGCTCCGGTTTCCCCGCCTGAGTCACCCGGCACAGTCCTTCGAAAAGGGAGGTGGAAAGGCGCATGGAAACTTGATCCGAGGTCAGCGCCGGGTCTAGCGTCTCGGGCTCAGCGCTTTGGATGAAGACCAGATCCGCACGCTCCCGCTCCGGGGCACAGGCACCGAGAAGCACAGCACAGGCAGTAAGTCGCAGCAGTCGAGACAGAAATCGCATCGCTGCAGAGTGCATCTGAGTGCCCCCAGACGCAAGAGCGCCAAATCAACGCAATATCTTGCCCTCATTCACGTTTTCAGCGGCCCATGAAAGTCACCGCCCTCTTTTTTCTCGTCCTTGCCTCGCTCGCCCGCGCTGCTGACAAACCCCTCCTCGCTCTGCCGGGTGAAGTCATCTATGAAAGCAAGCTAGACACTGCTCCCGCCGCTCCTTGGAAGGCCGCTAAAGGCCAATGGGAACTCAAGGATGGCGTCCTGCGTGGCTCGGAACTGGAAGCTGACAAACATGGAGCCGTTACCCGCTTGCCTAACAAATTAAATGACTTTGTCATCGAATACGAATTCAAGTTCGAAGGTGCCCGCACCACCAGCCTTTCCATCAATGCCGTGAAAGACCACATGGCCCGCATCAGCATCACCCCCAAAAGCGTCACCGTGCAGCGTGATGACAACGACCACGCGGGTCCAGACAAAGCCGTCATCTTCGCACGCTTCCCGGCCGAACTAACCCCCGGCATCTGGCACAAAGTGCGCCTGGAGATGGTGGGAGACACCCTGTTGGGGCAGGTGGATGACCTCACCGCCTGGGGCAGCAGCGAGCTCTTCAAATCCGAAAAAGCCAATCCTGGCTTCACCGTTGGCGGCCAGTCTGTGGACTTTCGCAACCTCACCCTCCGCACCGCTACCCTCAATCCCGAATGGGAAAGTGTGAAAGCCTCCCTCCCTCAGCCTGGTGAAAAAATCGCTCCTGCACCCGCTCGCAAAGGCGCGGGCAAAGGTAAAGCTGCCGCCAAAAAGAAAAAAGCCGAGTGATTCTCTGCTCCTAAGCCACTCTCAAGAATGCAGTTACCAGGGCCCAGATCGTGAGTGGCATCCATGAAGTTTTCCGCAGCAATGTTTCCCAAGCCGCCCTCAGCGCCCTCTCCCCACAGATCATGATTGAGACAAACGAATCTAATAGGGAGGGGCGCATTGGCGTTGCGGCTAGCTATGTGATCTCATGTCAACAGCCAGTTAGGGTTTCAATGTGACCTGACCGGAAAGGACCTGGGTGAGGGTAGCGGACGGCGAGGCTTCACTGGGGAGCTGTTGGATGAGCTGGAAGCCGACTCCTTTCAACCCCTCACCGGTCCAAATGGCGATGCCTTCAAACTTAACGGACTGTTTGATGAGAGCCGGTTTGCCACCAGGCAGAGGGTTGGGGTTCTCGAGGTTGAAGCTGCCTTTGAAAACACCGGTCTTTTCCGCCAGGGTTAAGGTGACCTTGCTGGGATTTGTGGTGCTCAGGGGCACGGTGGATTTGTTTTTAGCGTCGATGCTCACTTCAATGTCCAGAACTTCAGGGGATGCCACAAGGGCCTCTAGGCCGCCTTCTAGGAAGCTCAGGGTGACGTTGCTACCTGCTGCCTGATTTAGGAAGACGAGCGGCGAGATTGGGGCTGTGTATTCGCCACCGATGGCCGCCAGCGTGAGGATGCCAGGGAAGCCTGAGCGATAGACGCGAT
Source organism: Prosthecobacter dejongeii (assembly GCF_014203045.1). Taxonomy (NCBI): domain Bacteria; kingdom Pseudomonadati; phylum Verrucomicrobiota; class Verrucomicrobiia; order Verrucomicrobiales; family Verrucomicrobiaceae; genus Prosthecobacter; species Prosthecobacter dejongeii. Next base: position 120,375 of record NZ_JACHIF010000001.1, on the reverse strand, counting down.
GTTTGTCTGAGGGGGTGGCAGGACGGTTCCACGTGACTGTCCCCGCGAGGTTAGGCCTGTTGATGTCCAAGCTTCCAGCGATCGAGCCTTTTTCCACGGTTTTATAAAGCGTCTTCAACAGGGCAATCTCTCCCTGCGGGCCTGCAAAGCCTGCGAAGGTCAGCGCTTCGCCGTCGGAGAGTTTGCCTACGATGGCCAGCTTGCCATCGGGCTTCACCGTGAAGGAGCCATAGCTGCTCCCCTGAGGAATGCTGGCCACGCCCAGGGATGTCTCGGGAATCTCAAGGGCAAAAGTATGGTAAGCCCCCAGTTCTGCGGGCGCAGGGCGGGTCTTCGTCCACACATTGCGCCAGCCGGTGAAAGAGGTGGTGGAAGATCCATCCGTGATCTGGCCAGTGGAGATGCGGTTGTTAGGCGCGTCAAAGGTCAGGCTGAGATCCAGGCTCGGTAGGGCCTTACGCAAGACAGTTTGCTGGAGGGTCTGCGTGCTGGCCGTCTCGCCAAGAGCGGGTGTCACCAGAAGTGCACCTTTCAGTGCTAATACCGTGCTGCCAAGCGTCAGCTTGCCCGTGTAGGCACCTGTTTTGGTCACCGTCAGTTCCAGCAGTCCGCCGAGGTTGTTGTTGAGGTCGAGGTTGCGACCAATCGGGCCTGCAAAGCTGCCGATGACATTGTCAGGCAGTGCCTGGACGATGAGACGTCCTTCCGCCGTGGACTTGCCTTTGGAGTTCGTTGCCGTCAGCTTCACGAGGTAGCCCAGGGGATCTTTGGAAACCGCCGTCGGGCGGCCCGTAATACGGCCTGTTTTAGCATCCAGTTTCAGACCCGGAGGTAAGCCAATGGCGGAGTATGAAAGAGGGGCTTTGGCAGGGTCCGCATCCACCTGAATGGTGTAGGGTGTAAAATCTCCCCCGACGATAGCCGCAGGGAAAATGGGCGGATTCTCCGTGATGACGGGGGCCCCTGAGAATATACTGACACGGTGACCTAAAGTGGTGAGCGTGCCTCCTGGACCGCTAACCACAAGTTGGTAAAGGCCGGAGTCCTCATCTCCCAGGGGTTTACCCAGACTGAGGATGTTTTTGTCCACACCGGTGATTCGTTCCGTGGCTAGGATGGTGACATCGTCTTTTTTCCAGGCATAGGTCAGGCCCACGCCAGCGGCTTTCACGTCTAGCTTCGTGGCTCCCCCGCTTGCTAGAGTCACGGTGCGTGCGGTGGTATCCACCAGGCCCAGCTCCACGCCTGCACTGCTCACTGGGGTCTCACCTGCGGAACTGATCTCCACTCGGTAAGTACCTGCATTTTTGAGTTGGGCGTTGTTAAGACTTAGTTGAGCATTGGTTCCACCAGCGACTTTGGCGGCACCAAAGTACCACTGATACGTCAGCGGTGGACGGCCAATGGCGTTGACTTGAAGAAGCACATTGCTGCCGACAGCACGAAGCTGGTGAGGCGTGAGAGTGATGACCTTCGGAGCATCCCCTGCGACGACCAAAGCCACGGCTTCACTGATGATGGTGCCGACGACATTGGTTACGCGCACGGAGTAGTTGCCTTCGTCCGTCAGCAAAAGATTATTCAAGGTGTAGGTAGGCTGGGCTGCGGCCTCTTCAGTCAGATCCGTGCCGTTTTTGCGCCAGCGATAAGTGAAGGGACCTGTGCCTGCGACTTGGACGCTAAAGGTGACACTGCCACCCAGTAAGCCACCCTGAGGTGTGGGAGGAACGATGAAGGTCACGGGATCGTTAACCGAAAGTGTGGCAGCATTGCTCAGGCGTGTGCCTACCACATTGGTCACCTCGACTTGATAGTCTCCTTGATCTTCTTCCGTCACTGAAAGTACGGTGAGGGTATCCTCCGTTTCGCCAGGAATCACGCTGCCGTTTCTCCACCATCTATAAAAGAATGGACCCGTGCCGCTAACCTGAACGGTGAAGACTGCATCGGCCCCAGGATTTACGGTGACGTTTGCAGGAGGGCTAGCAAAGCCAACGGGGTCATTGACTGTCAAGACGGCTGGCGCACTGGTGGTGGAACCCGCGGGGTTGGTGACTGTCACAGTGTAGTTGCCCTGGGCTGCTTCGCTAGCCGTGAAGGTGTAAGTGGCAGCGGTCGCATTGGGGATCGCGGTGTTGTTGAATTTCCATTGATAGGTATAGGGCTCGAGACCTGTCACCGCTGCACTAGCTGTGACCTCCGTCTCTGGATTCACCGTGTTTGCAGGATTGAATTCAACATCGCCAACCACAGGCGGTTCCGGGCTGATGAAGAGGAGACCGTCTGAGAGGAAGAGGCTGCGGTTCCAGTAAAGACCCACAGGCAGCGGTGGTAACTCCAGGTCTGTGAGGAGCAGTGGATTGAAGCCTGTGCCATTGGCATCTGCATCGGTATTCAGACTGGCCCAATCAGCGAGGTTAAAAACATCGCCCAGGGCAGGGGTGTAGCTTTCCTGTAGCTCGATCCGGATCGTGCTGCCAGCATCCAGCGCGAGGGTGCCTGTGACGGCCAAGTAATCGTGTTGGGTCGGAATGGTGGTGGAAAAAACAGCCACGCTCGCTGGATCCAGCGGATTTACAACCAGCCCGGTCGGTCCTGCAAGACGCAGTACCGCACGTGGGAATCCAGGCTCTGCGGCAGCACCCAGAGTGAGATTGCCACCAAAATGCAGAGTGCCAATGCCGTCACCTGCGGTGTTGACATCTGTTTCCAGTGAGGAAGCCCCGGGGCGGATGCCCGCCACACCGTTGATCAAATAGTTGCCTGTCAGAGTGCCACGCCCGCTGATGATGCGGGGCTCTGTTCCCCCTAAGGTAATGCCGGCGATGACTGCCTGAGCATCCAGTAGGGCACCTTCATCCACCTCGATCCAGCGGGTGCCATTGAGGCGACCAGCGGCCCCTAGGATGATGGATCCTGCGTTGATCTTGACCTTGCCAGTAAAACTATGGGCGGTGTTGAGTGTTAAAGATCCTGTGCCACTTTTCGTTAGGCCGGTGAAGCCTCCGATGGATCCCGTGCCACCGAAGACATAATTCTGTGCTGCGGAAACGACAACGGAAGACGGGGTGAGAACACCGCTCAAATTCACCGTCGTATTCACACTGGTGTCATCGAAGGTGACGGCATCGGACTGGTAGAAAAGCTCCGTCCCAGCATTCCATGAAGCGGGCGTCGTGCGATCCCACAGATTGGAGGTGCCATTGCCAGACCAGACCAAGTTCCCTTGGCTGCCACCGACGTTCAGATTGATCGCGCCGGGAACGGAGCTGTCCAGAGCCACCGTGAAGCGTGTCGGGTTAATGACCGCCAGATTCGCCAAATCTCCCATTAGTGCGCCCGTGTAGTTGATCAGGCGGTAGCTGCCATTCAAAAGGACACCTGTGGAGGCGATTTCAATGCTGCTGGGGCTGGAGAGTACGAGGTCACCACCCACGTTGACTGAATCATGGGAAATAACCTCTTCCGAGGTCTGGGAGGTAATGCCGACCTGAAGCGTGCCACCTTGGAATTGCAAGCTTTGGGAGATGGCGAGCGTCCCTGCAATCACTCCGGTGCCTGGATTTAAAAATGTACCTGATCCCAGGTGAAGGGTGCCCTGAAGGGTGCCAGTACCTCGTAAGGACTGGTTTGCCGCGAGGGTCAATCCTGCGGGAAGATCTGTGACATCCAGACGGCCTTCGGTGGCCAAATCAATATTCAAGCTATTGGTTAGGCTGCCGTTCACGCCGATTTTAAGGGTGCCTTCAGTCACCGTTGTGTTGCCGGTGTAAGTGTTGGCTGAGTCCAGCACCCAAGTGCCAGCTCCTAGTTTCTGGACTGTGAGTGCAAAGGGGCCACCGTTGCTGAGAACACCCGTCACAAAGCCTGAGCCGGGACCGTCTAGCAGCAGTCCGCGAGCACTGGTGGCTGTTGCTGCCGATCGCACTGGGCCTGCCAGGGTGAGACTGCCCGCTGAAACGAGGACACGTGTGTTACCACCGCCACCATTGGTGAGGTCAATGCTACCTTGAATGATGTTGTTGCCAGCCTGGTTAAAAATAGCCCCGGTCGGACCATCACTGCTCGTGTTGAAAAGAATCGTTGGAGCCAGATTGATGTCACCAGCACTGCCGTCGAGGACCAGAGTGGGTCTGCGCGCGGTAGAGATGTCCACCAGCTTCGTGGGGGCTGGGTCACCTTCCGCTGCGGGAGGCAAAGTCTTGCCTAGAGCATGGCTGTTGGTGATTTTCAAAAAGGCACGACGGATGGTGACATTTCCTTCAAAGGTGTTGTCGCCACTCAGGGTCACGACGTAGTCATTGGAGTCTGGAATGGCGTTTGGCAGCGTGATCTGGCCGATGCCAGAAATCTTTTGGGAGATGACGAGCGGTGCTCCACTACGGCGGAAAATGAGGTTGCCATTGTTGATGATTTCACCAGGGGGTAAATTCCCTGTGGGGCCATCATTACCGATCCAGAATGCACCTTGACTGATGGTGGTGGCACCACTGTAATCATTGGCATCGTGAGTGATTTTGACAATGCCAGTCGTGGTTTTCGTGAGCCCCCCTGTGCCTGTGATTTTGCCTGCCAAGATAATCTCTGTGGAGGCTGCGGAATTAACGGTTAGGCCATCGGTGATGTGGATCGTGCTATTGATGGCATTCGTCGTCCCTCCTGTGGCATTGATCGTGCCTAAGTTAGAAAAGATCGGTTTGGTGACAGGAACAGTGCTTTCTTCCAATCCCAGTTGCGCACCTGACTCAATGCGGATTTCACCTGGGCGATCGCCTGCGGTGGTATTGCCGCCTAGAGTCAGGCGGCCGCTGGCTCCAATGATGAAAAGATTCCCCACATGGGTCTCACCAATATTGTGCCACTGAATGACATTGGAGCCCGTTTTGGTGAGATCGTAGCCTGCTGCATTCACGCCCCCTGGGCTTTCACGAATGTCCCAGCGGGCTGAGCCGCCAATAGAGGCTGGTCCGGTCAAAACGAGTTTTTTCAGTCCTACGCCTGCACCACCCGCGCCTGTATTGATGAGAGCTCCAGATTGGGCAATCCCCGATCCACTGATGCGAAGGATTTCATTCTCTGGCAGGAGTTGGCCATTGAGATCGAGTGCGGCACCTTCACTCACCACCGTCGCCCCTGCCGTATCACCCAGGGCATTGGCATTGGCCAGGCGGAGGGTGCCTGCTTGGATGAGGAATTCGCTCGTGAAGTTGCTGTTGCCAGACAGAGTCGTGGTGCCCGCTCCCAGCTTGAGTAGGCTGCCGCTGCCACTGATTGCGCTTCCCAGAGTGTAGGCATCTGGCCGATTTAGCACCAGCGTGCCTTCATTGAGGATGGGGCCGTTGCCCAGGCTGCCTGCCAGAGCTGTGATGCCATCGCCTACTTGAACCGTACCTGCATTGATCGCAGTCGTGCCTGTGAAGGTGCTGGGTGTGGTATTGGTGAAGATGAGGCTGCCTGTTCCATCTTTGGTTAGACTGCCCGAGCCTTCCAGATGGCCTGGACCGCTGAAAGTGTAGGTCTTGTCCGTGTTATTGACCCGGATGGAAGCAGGGGAAAGTTGCCCGCTGAGAGTGAGGGTGGTCGTGCCGCTAGCCGTGTCATCAAAGATCACGGAATCCGTGCTGCTGGCTCCCTGGAGGTAACGTGTGAGAGCACCGCTATTCACTTCGCGCCAGTTGGTGGTGCCCGTGCCAGTGCCATCATTGATGTCCCAGATCGCATTGATCTCACCCGTCCAGCGTGGCAGATCAAAGCCTGTTACATTCAGCAGAATGAGGCCATTGGTAACATCATCTACCAATGAAGCAGTCACTCGTGCAGGCACTTCGGAAAGTTGCAGACCTGCAAAACCCGCGCCGCCAATGCTGCCCGAATAGTCAATCAAAGGAATCTGCCCGATGCTCAATCCGCCTCCCTTCAGCGTCACTCCAACCACACCTGTGACATTGAGGGCAGATGTCTTGAGCACCGGAACAGAGGGGTTTCCAAAGCTGCCTAAATCATAGGCTAGTGCGACACCATTGGTGCTGGAAAGATCGACAGACAAAGCAGCGATGCTCTGTCCTGGCTCAGTGACTCTGAGACCGAGTGTAGCCCCATCTGCCACCACAATGGCGTTTTCGGCAGCATGTGCCGTGGTGAGATCCAACCGTCCCGCATTGATTTGCACAGCACCAGTGAAGGCATTCGCGCCCGACAGGCTCCAGGTACCGAACCCTGTTTTGGTGACACCTAGCGGATCACCACCTGCACCGATGATGCCAGAAATTTCACCTGCGCCCTCACCTTGCAAATGCAGAGTCGTGGCACCTACACTCGTGCCATAGTCCACTGCTCCCTGGAGGTGGACGACACCTGCATCTGAGCGCAATGCATATTCAGTGCCGCCTGTGTTCAGCAGTAGCGGACTGGTGAGGATGTTATTGCCAGAGACATTGACCAGCAAAGGAACATCCGCAGTGGCACGGCCAGCGATGATCAGTCGCTCATCCAAGCTGATGCTGCCACTTAGCTCTAGTTTTCCCGTGGAAAGCCCACCTGCTAAAACTGTGTCCCCAACCGCTGATCCGAGTGAGGTAGCGCGGTTGATCCGGATCGCCCCCTCATCTAGGAAAATGCGGCCATTCCAGGCGGCACTGCTACCATTGAGAATGAGGCTACCTGCGCCTTGTTTGATGAGGTGTCCACCCGGCGTCGTTAGATTACCCAAACCAGAAATCAGGCCACTGATGGTGACATTGTTAGGCCCGGTGATCGTCAGGTTACGCCCGGCAGTGGTAGCCCCGTTACCGATGTCAATGAAGCTGTTCGCCCCAACGGAGATGGTGCTACCTGCGGCCTCCAGCTTGCCAAATGAAAAGAACACACCGCCCGTGGTCGTCAGCGCTAGGTTAGCCGTGGAGTTATTGATGAAAAAGCCCGAGTTCGGCTGGACCGTGCCGGTGCTGGTATCCCCGAGACGGAGCGGGAAAGCTCCCTGAAAGGAATAACCTAGAGTGCCGCTAACGAGAATGCTTTTTGCTGTGGCATCCACATTGACGTTCACCACGCCAGTGCCCGTGCCCGGGAACAGCAGCGCATCTGTATTGGCAGCAGCACCAAAGGTAGGTCGCTGGTCATTGTTCCAGTTGCTGATGTTGTTGAGAGCGTTGTTAGCGTCGCCATCCCAGGTTTTGATGATATCAACTGCCGGAGAGAATAGAGGCAGCCCCAGGCTGAGTAACAGCAGAGGACGGAAGGTGTAAGGGAGTTTCATAACGGTGTGAAGGCCCTCTTCCTGCATGCAGGTGGGAAGGGCTGGGTGCCTTGAAGTGGGATAGAGCCTTCCGTGGAGTGGATCGGCAGCGTTGCTGGTACAGTGACCTCACAACTAAAACATACCTTTATAGTATGGTTTATATTTTCTCCTTTATTCCTCTTTGTCCAGTAGGAATTTAAAAAAGGTGATTTTGTTCTCCTCCTCACAAGCATTGTTCATCAAAAAAACAATGAACGAGTGGGCTGAAACATAAATCCTATTGACTGAGTGGGATATATAATCAAAATAGCTCACATAACCGACCCTAGCTGAGGGAGGATGAACCATCACTCTTGCAGGTTGCCGACTCTCTTGTCCGGAGAGGGGCCTGTGCAGCTCTCAATTTTTTGGAGATCCCTGTGTTCCCATTCCCCCATTCGCCCCGTTTACCTTTTGCCCTTTTGGCCCCCTTGTTTATCGGCGGCGCCCTTTCAGCAGAAGATCCTGAAGCTTCAAGGATTGCTTTCTTTGAAAAGAAGATCCGCCCCATCTTGGTGGAGAACTGCTACACCTGCCACTCGGCTGAGACCAAACCTTCCGGCGGTCTTCGGGTGGATGATCGGCAAGGCCTCTTGTTAGGCGGAAATAGTGGCTCTGCTATCGTGGCAGGGGATCCTGCGGCTAGTTTGTTGCTACAACGCATTCAGCATGCCGATGCCAAAAAAGTCATGCCGAAAGAAGGAGATAAGCTCACGGCAGCTCAGGTCGCAGACCTCAGCACCTGGATTCAGCAGGGAGCAGCGTGGCCCAGAGAGCGCGTGCCTGCCTCACTTACGAGGGCAAAGCCGGAGTTTGAAGCTTTGAAAAAAAGTCATTGGGCTCTTCAACCTCTGAAAAATCCGAAGGCCCCCGCTGTGAAAGATGCTTCATGGGCTGAGACAGAGGTGGACCGTTTCATCGAGGCCAGACTGGAAGAGAAGAATCTGGTGCCTGTGGCCGATGCGGACCGCGTCACATGGATTCGCCGTGTGACCTATGACCTTACAGGTCTGCCACCCACACCTGAAGAAATCTCCACCTTCATCAGTGATACTACGCCTGAGGCAGCGGCTCATCTGGTGGATCGCTTGCTGGAATCTCCTGCCTTTGGTGAACGCTGGGGTCGTCATTGGTTGGACGTGGCGCGCTATGGGGAGTCCACCGGGCCCTCCCGTAACATCCCTTATCCACACGCTTGGAAGTATCGCGACTATGTCATTGATGCAGTGAACCGTGATGTGCCCTTGGACCGCTTCATCCAGGAACAGGTGGCAGGAGATCTGCTGCCTGCTGCCTCAGAAGCAGAACGCAACCGCTTGCTCACAGCTACGGGCTTTTTGGCCTTAGGCGTGAAGGATGTGAACCAGCGCTTCAAAGTACGCTTCATCATGGACAATGTGGATGAGCAGATCGATGCCGTGACTCGTTCTGTGCTAGGGCTCACCGTGAACTGCGCGCGTTGCCACGATCATAAGTTCGATCCCATCCCCATGGCTGACTACTATGCCCTAGCCGGCATCTTCACCAGCACGGACAATGCCGCAGGTGTGCGTAACAAAATGGGTGGGGGAGGCCTGGATTATTATGATCCGGTCAATCTCATCCGCCTAGCTTCCAAAATCGCACCGCCACCAGAGGCCAAAGTCAAAGAGCTAGAAGCCAAAGTTGCAGAGGCGAAAACGGCCTTTGAAGAAATTCGGGGCACGCCTGAGGGGCTGAAAAAAGATGCCGATGGGCGCCCTGTTCAGCGTGGTTATCGCACCCGCTTTGAGTCCCTGCAGTCAGATCTACTGGAGCTCACAGATCCTGCTGCGCGTGGCCATGCCGTGCATGGTGTGCGTGATGCTCAAGCCATCGCTGATACAGAGATTCGCATCCGGGGTGAGGCTGAGCGACTGGGCCCGACCGTCAAGCGCGGATTTCTCTCCGCTGTGGAAGTCCCCGGCAGCCCGAAAATCAATCCTTCACAGAGTGGTCGCCTAGAACTCGCCCAGTGGCTCACCAGTGCGCAAAATCCCCTCACCGCGCGTGTCGCCGTTAATCGTGTTTGGCAGCACCTCTTCGGCGATGGTCTTGTCACCACCGTGGACAATTTTGGTTTGAATGGGGATAAACCATCACATCCTGAGCTGTTGGACTTCCTCGCCCAGCAATTCATTCGGGAGGGTTGGTCCACAAAAAAATTAGTCCGCTCCCTGGCTCTTAGCCGTGCTTATCGGTTGGGCAGCGAGGCACCGAAAAATCACCATGAGGTGGACCCTGCCAATCGTCTCGTCTGGAGGCATTCACCTCGGCGTCTTTCCGCTGAGGAAATGCGCGATTCCATCCTGGCTGCGTCAGGTCGCCTGAAATCCCGCCCCGAAATTTTCGCTGTCACTAAGCTGCGCATGGTGGAGATGCGTGACAATGGCCCCGAAGCCGCTGGCATCCATACCGCAGCTGACCAGGGCCTCCAGCGCAGCGTTTACCTGCCTTTGTTGCGAGTTGTCATCCCCAAATCTCTGGAGGCTTTTGATCCGGTGGAGCAAACCCTCGTCTCCGGACAGCGCAGCACGACCACCGTCCCCACTCAAGCCCTCTACCTGATGAATTCCTCCTTCGTTCGCCAGCAGTCTCTGGCCCTGGCCGAGCGTTTGCTCTCACAAAAAGCAGAGTCCGTCCAGGCCAGAATCCGTCAAGCCTATCTCTTGACTCTGGGGCGCGAACCTAGCACTTCGGAGATCACTCGTGCGGAGGCTTTCTTGTTGGAGTACGCAGATGCCTACACTCCCACAGCGGCTCCAGCGCTGGTGGCTAAGGCAGAATCCGCTCCTGAAATAGCAGCGACTGAAACCACCGCCGTCATCACGCCTGCGAACTCCGATGATGTGGACCGCACAGAGGCCAAAGTGACGGAGACCATCGTGGAGCCGACCACCGCAGAAGCTGCTGCCTGGATGAGCTTCACCCAAGCTCTTTATGCCTCGGCCGAATTCCGCTTTGTCCGCTAATTTTTTTATTTCTACCGCTCATGTCTGTCGATCATCCCTCTCGCTTTTCTCGCCGCCTGGCGTTGCAAACAACGGCCGCTGGATTTGGCTACATGGCCTTCAATGGTCTGCTGGCAGCGGAGGCCATTCGCAATGGCACTCCCCTGAAACCCCTAGCCCCCCGGGACTCTCATTTCCCAGCCAAGGCCAAGCGTATTATTTTTGTCTTCATGGAAGGATCCATGTCCCAGCATGACACCTTTGAATACAAGCCCGAGCTCTTTAAAAACAATGGCAAGCCAGGCCCCGGCGGCGGCACTCTCACCGCTTCCAAATTTAAATTTAGCCAGCACGGCCAGACAGGGACCTGGTTCTCAGAGTTGCTGCCGAGCATCGCGAAACATTCAGATAAACTCTGCTGGCTGCGCGGCCTCCACACGGATACTCCTGCACATCCGCAAGCCGTGGTGCAGCTCCATACAGGCAGTGCCAATGCGGCTCTCACTCGTCCTAGCATGGGGGCTTGGTTACTTTATGGACTGGGCACGCCCAATCAGGACCTTCCTGGCTATATCACCATCAATCCGCCGCCTAATTTTGGTGGAGCTGTGAACTACGGCAGCGCCTTTTTGCCTGCCCACTATCAGGGCACCCGCATCACGGATCAGGGGCATCTGCCCAATCTCAAGCCTGCCTCCGCCGTGCCTTTGCAGCGCAAGCAGTTAGACCTCATTCAGTCCATGAACCGAGATTTTGCAGGTAGCCCGGGCGCGCCTGATCCTGTCGAGGCCATCATTGATTCTTACGAACTTGGTTTCCGCATGCAGGGGAAAGTGGCTGAGCTACTGGACATCTCCAAGGAGCCCAAAAAAGTTCAAGACGCTTATGGTGTGAATGACCCAGGGCCCAAGGCCGCCTTTGCCCGCCAGTGCCTCATGGCGCGGCGTCTCAGTGAGGCAGGCGTGCGTTTTGTGGAAATCTGCCAAGGCGGCTGGGACCACCATAACAATCTCCACAAAGGTCTCCTTGACCGCACGAATTCTGTAGATCAGCCGACTGCGGCTCTGCTCACAGATCTGGAGGAGCGTGGCCTTCTGGAGGATACCCTTGTGCTCTTCGGCTCTGAGTTCGGTCGTCTGCCCACCGCTCAGGGCGTGGATGGTCGGGATCATAACATCACGGGTTATTCCATGTTCTTGGCCGGGGCAGGGGTAAAAAAAGGCTATAGCTACGGGGGAACTGATGAATTGGGTATCAAGGCTGTAGAAGGCCGCATGCACATCAATGATCTGCACGCTACGCTCCTGGCTCTCATGGGTTTAGATCATGAGCGCCTCACGCATCGCTATGCTGGCCGCGACTTCCGCCTCACAGATGTGGCGGGTGAGGTGGCGAAAGACATTTTTGCCTGACCCGTGGTTGGGCCGGTCTGACGGGCGGCGCAGATTGGGATGTTGGGCAAAAAATAAAAAGCCCGCTCAATGGCGGTCTCTTATCCTCTGATGGATGAGAGGCCGTTTTTTTTACTCTTCGGCGGCATTGGGGCGAGTGCTCATACAGCCCGAGAGAGATAAAAAGCGCTCAACTTTCATCGAATCAAAAAAAATGAAATTGTTAATTCCTATTGGACAAGGGTGAATATCTGTCCATTTAATCCCTACTCGTTAAGAGTGAATTCTGTGAGGCGGCAAAGCCAGCAGAGCAGGCTGACCTATTGGGAAAGCCACCGATTTTTTGAATAACGCCCGATCCTAAATAGGAAGGGTGAGTTCTTGTCTCTGGAAAGTCATTTCCATTCACGGCCTGATGACCCTGGCGAAGGGAGTTTGGAGCCAACCCTCAAACCTGCTGTTCGGCCACCCCATACGGAGCCGGCGGCCCTACTCCAAACGCTCACACATGAAACTTCAAAGAACTAAACTGCTCACGCTCAGTGCCATGGCATTGCTGGTGATGCAGTCGGCTGTGGCCGCACCGGTGACCACGCCGTCGGATGGTGATATTTTCCTTGGCTTTCGGGCCAGTGATGGTCAGGGGTCAGGGGTCTCTCTCATCGTCAATGTCGGCAGTGACACGCCCCTTCGGACAGCCTCTCCAGGAACCACTGTAAATTTAGGTTCGGTCGGAGCTGATTTGTCGGCCACCTTTGGCAGCGGTTGGCATTCCCGGAGTGATTTTTACTGGGGTTTTTTTGGGGCGCGGAATGTGATCAATCCGCCTGTTTATGCTTCAAGGGCTCAGGTCCCGGTAGGTTTCCCCGCGCCGTCTTTCAATGTCTTGGCGACGAATGCGCGCACTTCCACCAAGAGCCAGATTGTCAGTGTCATCACGGCTTATCAGGGACTGCAGGCCACGGCAAATAACCCTGCTGCGGCGGTTCAAACCAACACTTCCGTCGCGGGCAGTTATCACTTCCAAATCACGGGCGGTACCACCAGTTTTGGTACGCTGAGCCAGTGGACGGATATTGAGGGAAACTTTGGAAACGGTGCGGCAGGCACGGCGCTGGATTTCTTCCGTTTCTCGAACACCCAGGCGACGGGCGATGTCGTCAGCCGCCTAGGCACGTTTCAGATCACTTCCACGGGTGAGGTTACTTTCCGCAGAGCCCTTCCAGACGGCGTCGCGGGCATCAGGCTGGCCCAGACGGAATACAGCGTGGATGAGGACGCTGGGTTCGTGACCCTAACACTCAACCGCACCGATGCAGTTTCTTCAGATGTCTCCGTGACCGTGAATACGGCGAACGGCACAGCCCTAGCCGGAACGGATTACACCGCGCTCAGCAATTTTGGGGTTACTTTCGCTGCCGGTGAGATCACCAAGACAGTGAACATCCCCATCACAGATGTCTCGGGGATCGCGGCCTCACGCGGGTTTACCGTCACCCTTTCGGCACCTTCCAGTGGCAGCCAATTAACGGGGCTGACCTCGGCCGCGGTGACCATCAACGACACCGATAGCGAAGTGCAGTTCTTTTCTGCGACACTGGCTCTTTTCGCCCTGAATGCCTCTAACATCCCCAATACTGCGGAGGTCCAGGTGGTCCGCGCAGGTTTCCTTGGAGATGCCGTTTCCGTTCAGGTTTCCATTACAGGTGGCAGCCTCAATGGCAGTCACTACACCTTCGCAGGCCCAGTCACGCTGAACTTCGCGGCGGATGAAGCCTCCAAAACACTGAGCATTCCGCTGAATGCCATCTCCGCAACCGCTCTCCCCGGCACCATCGTGCTGACGCTGACCAATGCGCAGAGCACATCTCTGGGCAGCGCGGCCTCCACCACGGTGACCGTCAATGCGAACCCTGGGCAGATCGCCTTCACTAGCCCCACTTTCCAGGCCCTTACCACAGCGACTTCAGTCGCAGTGACCTTACAGCGCCAGAACGGCAGTGCGGGCGCGGTCACTGTCACGGTGAATGCCTCCAGCGAAACTCTGACCAACGGCACCGCTTACAGCTACACAAACCCAACGGTGGTGACCTTTGCCGATGGCCAGACAGAAGCCGTAACCACGGTGGGAATTTTGGGAAATGCCACTCCTGGAAACATCCTGCTGACTCTTAGCAATCCGACGGGACAGGCCACTCTGGGCGTTCAGTCCAGCACGACGCTCTCTCTGGCCAGTCCTCCAAGCGATCCGGGGGTGCTTTCGTTCGCGACAAACCGAGGCTCCGTGTTCGAAGAGGCAGGTCAAATTGTCATTCCCATCACTCGCACCAATGGCAGTGCAGGTGCAGTCAGTGTGACCGTCAGCACCGTGCCTGGCAGTGCTGTGACTCCTGGCGATTTCACGGCCCTGACGACGGTGGTCAATTTTGTCGATGGCCAAACCACCGCCTCGGCCACCGTGACGATCAATGCGGATGCCGTCAAAAACGAGCCGAATGAGTTCTTTACCGTCATTCTCACCAATCCTGTCGGTGCCACCTTAGGCACAGTCATTTCCTTTGAAGTGCAGATCCTCGATCTCGATGCCGTCTTGCCTACAGTCACCATCACGGAACCGAAAGCCAACGCTAAAGTCACAGCCAATGAGGAGGATGAAGTCGTCGTCAAAGGCGGGGCCAAGGATAACAAAGGTGTCGCCAAGGTGGAGGTGAAGATCAATGATGGCGAGTTCTCTGAGGCCGAGCTAACGATCGGGGCGAAAGGCGTCATCACCTACGAGCTGGTCGTTCCGGTCGCTCGAGGAACGAATATTCTGACGGTCCGCAGCACGGACTATCGCGGCAACGTGTCCAAAAATGTCACGCAGTCCTTCATCTATGATGATCCCTATCCTGCCATTGCGGGTGTTTACACCGGGCTGGTAACGGCGGCTGAAGGCACCACTGCCAGCAACAGCACAGAGGGGCTGATCACGGTTACGGTTGCAGCGAAGGGAACCTTCTCTGGCAAGCTGGCCATTGACGGATTGAGCCTGGCTTTCTCCGGCAGCATCCACTCCAGCGGTGAAGGCCGGTTCGGCACCGCGCTCGCCTCCACGGCCTCCCTGGTCCGCAAGGGCAAGACACCGCTGACGTTGGCGCTCGACTTTGATCTCTCGGCAATCGGCAATAGCAACCAAGTTACAGGTTCTGTTCAAGACGGTAGTCTCGTCTCCGAATGGGTGGCTGACCGCTCTCTCTACACCAACAAGAAAAATCCGGTGCTGCCCCTCGTGAATCCAGCGCCGTCCCTTGTGGCGACCTACACAGTCTTGTTCAAGGCTTCCACACCTGGAAATCCGAATCCTGAAGCCAGTGGCTTCCCGCAGGGAGATGGCTGGGGCACCGTGGTGGTCAGCAATGCAGGCGTGGCCAAGGTGACGGGCTCCCTGGCAGATGGTTCGGCAATCACGTTTTCCGCACCGCTTTCTCTCACGAACCGCCTGCCCTTTTACGTGCAGCTTTACACCAAGCGGGGTTCCATCTCTGGCCCGGTGAAGTTTGACAACCTCGCCCAGACAGACCTGGATGGTGAAGATCTCTTCTGGTTCCGCCCTGTGGACGCTAAGAGCAAAGTCTATTCAAACGGCTGGCCAGCCGGTATCACCACGGATCTCATCGGCTCCAAGTTTGTCAAAGCCCTCAAGACAGACACG
Source organism: Prosthecobacter dejongeii (assembly GCF_014203045.1). NCBI lineage: Bacteria > Pseudomonadati > Verrucomicrobiota > Verrucomicrobiia > Verrucomicrobiales > Verrucomicrobiaceae > Prosthecobacter > Prosthecobacter dejongeii. The sequence continues at coordinate 105,045 of NZ_JACHIF010000001.1, read as the reverse complement.
ACGAGTATCCTAGGCTTCATTGGAAATGGGTCGCTTAGCTTCACGCAAGGCACCTTGGACCAACCAGTGAATAAAGGCTTCAGCATCACAGCAGCCAACAAGGTGACCAACGTGCCAGCGGATAAGACATTCACACTTCTTGTGGCCGGGACCACCGGCATTTTCTCCGGCACCTTCACGGCACCAGCACCTCAGAAAAAGCCCGCCTACAAAGGGGTGATCCTTCAGAAGAGCGGCGAGGCCTCTGGCTACTTCCTGAGCACGGCTCTTACCGGCAGCACCAGCCAGAGCGGCAAGGTCACCCTCACCGAAGCCAGCAATTGAGCCCTGAACCCCGTCCACCCGCCCGCAACAACCTAACTCATTTTATGAAAACACTTAAATCACTCGCCTTTAGTGCTCTGGTTCTGGCAGCCCTGCCAGCCGATGCCCAGACGGTCATTCGCATCACTGCCTCCAATGGTGACCGCACCGCGACACAGAACGCCATCTTCAATCTGCTCAAGCCAGACTCCAGCAGGACGTATCGTGGCAATGGCGTTAATGGTTTTGGCACTCAAAGCCAGGCAGCGGCCTCCAACTTTGGTGTCTGGAGAGGATACTTTCCCGCCAATGCCGAATCAATCCCTGCCAATGAAGTGATCATCAAGGTTTCCTTCTCAGGTGCCCTGGCTGGCATCGCCGCTGTGGCGGGTAACATTGATCAAAGATATGTGGCTTCCAATGGACTGGCGACAGATGCGCCTGAAGGCGGATCTCTGCCAAACCCGCTCACCAGCCAGAATCCTGCGGAGTATGAAATCGCCAAAGCCGACTTTGGTTTTTCGACGAACTTTCAATCCACCTCTCCTTTCAACGGCAGCTTCCAGAACGTGACCTACAGTCCTGTGATTGAAGAGATCGTTGGCATCTCACCGTTGGGATTTTACGCCAGTCCGGGCTTTCCCGGCACGCCAGCGAATCCCCGCCCAGGTTATGTGCCAAACATCACTTCGGCTCTGGCACGCCAGCTTTATGAAACGGGCTCAGTAAGACTGGCCCAGTTTACTGGAGACTGGATCAATGACCGGAACAAGATTGTCTATGCGATTGGTCGCAACACAGATGCTGGGCAGCGTTTCGGTGCCTACCTGGAAATCGGCTTCAGCACCAGCAGTCAGGTCAATGTATGGTTCCCCACCTTCTCCACTCCTCAGACCACGGCCAGCGGCATTAGTTATGGCGGTATCGTCGGCAGCCACGAACTGTGGCCTGTCAATACCCAGCCAGGTACCTTTGCCGTGCCTGTCGGCAGTGGTGGCTACAATTCCGGCGCTAACCTAGCGGCGGTGCTGACCACTACTCTGGGCGCCAACGCTTACAAAGGCCGCTATTTTAATACAGACAGCCAGCAGTTCGAAGAACTCTACCCCGAGGCTACTGAGGGTTACTACATCGGTTATGTGACCCCTGGTGATGCCAACAACCGCGTGCTTGGTGCCAGCGGTGTGGTGCCGCTGGCCAATCGCGGTGTGTCCCTGAACTACAATGGTGTCCCCCTCACAACGGACAATGTGAAAACCGGCACTTACACGGCGTGGCTTTACAACCGAATCCTCAAGCCTCAAGTCGGCCTGGAAGGCACCAAACTGACCTTTGCGGATGCTTTGCGTGATCAGGTGGCCACGGTGGATGCACCTTCAGGCGGTGGCCTTTTCAATGATTCAACCGTCCAGGTCGAGCGCTTCACCGATGGTGGTCTCGTGGTGCCCAAATAAGCCGCCGCATTCTTTGCTGCTCCTTTCCATGAGCAGCCCTCCCGACAACGACCCACACCCCGTGTGAATGGAAACATTCACACGGGCTTCCTCTTCCGGCCCTGCCGGAAATCTAGGTGACCCAACGAAAAAGGAACCTTTCCAATGACGAATCGAGCTCTCTCCACGACCCCATTTCCCTTCCTTCTCCTGTGGGGATATTGGGTTTTGGCTATCTTCGGGGCATGGAGTTTTGCCTCCGGTCAGGCCAGCAGTTCAGCCGAGCCTGAAGGCGCAGAGCAAGATACCGCGCGCACCCTTTACGTGCAGGAATACCGGGTAGTCGGCGCTCAAAAGCTGGATCGCCGTGCCGTCGAAAAAGCAGTGTATCCCTACCTAGGCCCAGAGCGGACGCCTGAAGATGTGGACCAGGCACGGGCTGCGCTGGAGAAGGCCTATCGCGACCAGGGCTACCAAACCGTTTCCGTATTGATTCCCCAGCAGAAGGTCAAAAAAGGGGTGATTATCCTCGAAGTTGTCGAAGCAACTGTCGGTCGCCTGCGTGTGCATGGCTCACGTTATTACGACATTGAGCGCCTGAAAAAGAAGGCACCCTCACTTGCCGAAGGCACGGTGCCTAACTTTAAAGATGTTAGCCGGGACATCGTGGCGCTGAACCGCCAACCTGGTCTTCGTGTCACCCCGGCCCTGCGGGCAGGCCTTATCCCTGGCACGGTGGACATTGACCTGAATGTCGAAGACGAACGGCCCTTTCATGGCAGCCTGGAGGTGAATAACTTCTATGCGCAGAACACCTCTCCTTGGCGGCTGAGTGGCAGCCTGAGCTACAACAATCTCTGGCAACTCGGCCACATCATCGGGGCCAGCTTTCAAATAGCCCCAGAGCGGCTGGATGATTCAGAGGTTTACTCTGGTTATTATGTGGCCCCCATTCCGGGGTGGGATGACTGGACACTGACGCTCCAGGGCTCCGTTCAAAACAGCCTCGTCGCGGCCCAGACCGATGCGACCTCCATCGGCATCGGAGATGTCATCGGCTTTCGGCTGAATGCGAACTTGCCGCAGGGAGACGGCTTTGTGCACAGCGTCAGCTTTGGCCTGGACCGCAAGAGCTTCGCCAGCTCCCTCATCATCGCGGACATCCCTTTTGATCCGCCCATCACTTACTATCCCATCAGCCTGGAATACTCTGCCAACTGGCTGGAGAAAAAGCACAGTACCAGCTTCAATGGGGGCTTCCATTTTTCCCTGCCTGGGACCGCTAATGAGGAAGACTTTGCCAACAAACGCTTCAATGCGGACGCCGGCTTCTTTTACTTCCGGGGTGACCTGTCTCACACGCATGATCTTGCTGGTGGCCTTCAGGCCTTTGGTAAATTGCAGGGCCAATACAGCCCCGTGCCCTTGATCGTGAATGAGCAGTTCAGCGCCGGTGGCGTCGGCACCGTGCGGGGTTACTTGCAGCCCGCAGTGGTCAGTGACAACGGCGCCGCAGCCACCTTCGAACTGCGCAGCCCGTCTCTCTTGAAGGCCCAAGACGAAGGCAAAAACGAATGGCGCTTTCATGTCTTTCTGGATGCTGGCTACCTGACAGTGAACGATCCGCTGCCAGAACAAACATCCCATTTCTCTCTGGCCAGTGCTGGGGCCGGAACACGCTTCCGTGTGTTCGACCACTTTTCAGGCTCCCTGGATGCGGGCATTCCGTTGATCCAGCAGGGCGTCACCGACGTCGGTGAAGTGCTCTTCAGCATCCGCTTCATGGCGGACTTCTAAATTTCAAATTCACATCCCGCATGCGCCGCGTCCTCACGTTTATCCTCGCCTTTGTCATCCTCGCTCCATTTGCCAATGCCGCCTCCTGGTGGAAACCGGAGTGGACACTGCGCAAGAAGATCACTGTCAACACCGCCAGCACTGGCAGTGCCATCACTGCACCTGTAGGAGCCGCCGCCGTGCTGGTGAGGTTGCACGAGGGCAACTTTCAGTTTCTCTCTGCGAAGGAGGACGGTAGCGACATCCGCTTTCTGGCGGAAGATGATAAAACACCGCTGGTGCATCACATCGAACGCTATGATAGCCTGCTCAATGAAGCCTATGTGTGGGTGAAGGTGCCGGAAGTAAAGCCCGGCGCTGAGACCCACTTTTGGCTCTACTATGGCAACCAGGGAGATGACCCGAGTGCAGCGGATGTGAAGGGCACCTATGATGCTGAAACCACCCTGGTTTATCACTTCGCGGAAAGCACTGGTTCACCCGTGGACTCCTCGCCCGCTGGGCAGAAGGCGGAAGGCAGTGCCGTGCCGCTGGGCGGGGCTTTGATCGGCGGTGGTCTGCGTCTCACCGGGGAGAGTGTCATCACCGTCGCTGCGGCCCCTTCGCTGGAATGGAGCGCGGGTTCTTCCATCACCTGGTCTGCCTGGATCAAGCCACTGGCCCTCCAGCCAGATGCCGTGTTGTTCAGTCGCCGCGATGGTGCAGCCGCTTTCATCATCGGGGAGAACAATGGCGTGCCGTATGTCGAGCTCAGCAGCGCGGCAGGCACACAGCGCAGTGCGGCGGCGGAGCCTCTCACGCCGAATGTGTGGCGGCATCTGGCCGTCGTCAGCAGCGGCAGCACGACCACCCTGTATCTGGATGGCAAGTCTTACGCCACTCTGGCGGTGGGAGTGCCAGCTCTGAAGGGAACCGCATTGCTGGGGAAAGACAGCACAGGAAGCCCGAACGGCTTTACCGGGGAGCTGGACGAGCTCCAGATTTCTAAAGTGGCACGACCTGCCGCGCAGCTTCAGTTTGCCTCCACCAACCAGGGAACTGGGGCGGAGGCTAGCAAACTGCTGGTCACCGGAGAGGACGAAGTTTCCGGCGGCGGTGCTGGTCACAGCGAGATGCTCGAGCACGTGATGCTGTTTGGCGACATTGCTAAAAACATGATGTTCGACGGCTGGATCGCCATCGGCGTATGCGTGCTTATGATCATTGCTGGTTGGGGGGTGGCTATCCGAAAGTTCACCTACCTCAACAGCATCCAAAAGGGCAGTGAGGCCTTCATCAAACTGTGGAACCAGATTTCCTCTGATTTGACCGTGCTGGATCATGACGATCCAGAGAGTGTAAAAAATCTCGGCGGCAATGTGGATAAAAAGACGCTGACGCACTTGAAGCGCTCGCCCATATATCACCTGTATCACATTGGGTCGGATGAGATCCACCATCGCCTCGGTGCCGGAAAGGACAAGTCGAAAGGGCTTTCCGCTCGATCCATTCAGGCCATTCGTGCAGCCCTGGAGTCAGGCCTCGTGCGGGAAAACCAGCGGATGAATAAAGGATTGATTTTCCTAACCATCAGTATTGCGGGCGGCCCTTATGTTGGCCTATTGGGCACGGTGGTCGGGGTGATGATCACCTTTGCCATCATCGCGAAGAGTGGGGAAGTGGATGTCAACTCCATCGCCCCCGGCATCGCCAGCGCATTGCTTGCCACTGTGGCGGGTTTGGTCGTCGCGATTCCAGCGCTGTTCATCTACAGCTACCTCAGCTCCCGGATCAAAGACCTCATCGTCTCCATGCAGGTCTTTAATGACGAATTCGTCGCCAAGATGGCCGAGTTCTACCCCACGCCTGGAGACACGGGCGGCAGTGGGTCTGCGTCAGGTCATTAACCCTCCTGCCACCCATGCAATCCGACTCCAAAAGCTACGACGACATCAACGTCACTCCCATGGTGGACCTCTATCTGGTCCTCCTGCTCATCTTCATCATCATGACGACGGCTGGTGTGCAGGGGGTCAAGGTGAATCTGCCCAAGGGCAGTGCTTCCGCCCCGGTGCTGAGCGCGCCGAAAAGCCAGGCCATCACCATCAACAACGAGGGCAAAATTTTTCTCAACACCATCCCGGTCTCGCTGGGTGAGTTGCAAACGAAACTGGAGGCCCACAAGGCGGCGAATCCAGAGTTCCCTGTGATCATCCGTGGTGACAGCACCACCCAGTATCAGAGCATCATGGAGGTGCTGAATGTCGTCGGTGCCCTGGGCATCTCCCAGGTCGGTCTGGCGACCCAGGCTGCGAAAAAATAACGACCGAACCCCAGCATCATCATGAGCCGGAACAACATCGAAGAAGACGAAGACGAACGTGGTTTTTTCCAGCGCCATCGGCTGCTTTTGATCCTGGGCACGGGAGGCCTGCTGGCCGCAGCTTGGATCTTGCCGGAGATGCTAGGGGAAGGGCCGTCCAAACCCGCCCGCACTCAGGAGTTTTCAATGGTGCGCATTTCGCCCCCACCGCCTCCGCCCCCACCTCCGCCACCCCCGCCCCCAGAGAAGCCGGAGGAACGTGAACCGCCGAAAGAAGAAATGATTGTCCAGGAAGAGGTGAAAGAGGATGAACCTCCCCCGCAGGAAACACCGCCGGACGAGCCCCCTGCAGGCCCGGACCTATCCACGGGCATTGTGGGTGATGGCCCTGGCGATGGCTTTGGTCTCGGCGGGCCTGGGGGCACTGGACGTGGCGGCAGCGGTCTTGGTGGTTCCGGCCGCAGAGGGGACGGCAGCAAGTACGGCTGGTATGCCGCCCAGGTGCAGACCCGCATCGCCGAAGCACTTCGCAGCAATCGCAAGACCAGCCGTGCCGAGGCCCGGATCGAGGTACGCATCTGGCCTGACGATACTGGGCGCATCACCCGTGCCAGCCTGGCCCGCTCCACGGGTGACCGTGCCTTGGATGAAGCCATCGAAAACGAGGTCCTCACCGGTCTGCGCCTGACTCAGCCCCCGCCAGCGGACATGCCCCGCCCCATCGTGCTTCGCCTTACCGCACGCCGACCTAACTGAATGTTTGCTTTTTGACAGCGATGAAAAATAACTCCCGGTTCTTCCTCCACCGACTGACCCTGCTCGCAGGCCTGGCCTCCTGGCCGCTGCTGGCCCAGGACGCCACGCCCACCCCGGACTCGCCGCCGTCCATTGATGAACTGTTGCCGCTGCCGGTCGAGGAACCTGGGGAGCAGCCGGCTGCGCAGGCGCCGCTCGCACCTGCTGCCCAGCCTCGGGTGCAGCTTTCGGAAAGCTTTGCCATCAACCTGGTGAACCGCCTCGTCGAACGTGGGGTGCTGACCCAGGCCGATGCCCAGGACATGATCAACCTCGCTAAGGCGGATGCGGCCGCTGCTGCGCAAGAGAGGGAGGCGCTTTTCACCGCTGCACAAACGGCCGCCGAGGCACCGCCCGCCTCGGATGATGAAGTGCGGGTGACCTACATCCCTGAGGTGGTGAAGGATGAAATGCGCAGCCAGATCAAAACCGAACTGCTGCGGGAGGCTGAGACTAAAAAATGGCTGACTCCTCAGTATGAGCTTCCGCATTGGGTATCCACCTTTCACCCTCACGCCGAGTTCCGCGTGCGCTATGAGAGCATCACCTTTCCTGGTGGGAACTCCAATACTGGGGCCTTCCCGAACTTCAATGCCATCAACACCGGTCCTGCCTATGATGAAACCGGCGTGCTCTTCGCCCCGCAGCTTAATACGGATCAGGATCGTCAACGCGCGCGCTTGTTGCTGAGATTTGGGGCCGAGCTGGATCTGGACGACAACTTTACGCTCGGTATTCGCCTGGGCACTGGTGACACCAACAGTCCGGTTTCAGGTAACCAAAGTTTTGGTTATGCCAACCAAACCCCAGGCGGTGCCGCCCAGCAGCAGGGTGGGCAGTTTTCCAAATACGCCATCTGGCTGGACCGAGCCTTTCTGCGCTGGGAGCCAGTGGAGAGCATCTCCATCTCCGTGGGCCGTTTTGACAATCCTTTCTTCAGTACCACCGCTATTTATTCAGACGATCTCGGTTTCGACGGCCTGGTTTTATCCGCCCATCATGAAGTCTATGAGGGCATCGAGCCGTTCTTGGTCATCGGCACCTTCCCCATCTTTAATTCAGACCTGCATGTCGCCTCCAATCAACCCGCGAAGTTTGAGAGCAAGGACAAGTGGCTCAATGCCGCCCAGATCGGAGTGGACTGGAAGATCAGCAAAGACTGGAACCTGAAGCTGGCCACCGCTTACTACGATTTCAGAAACGTCGAAGGTGAGCTTTCCAGCCCCTACATTCCACGCAATATCGAAGATCCGGGCGACACTGATCACACCCGTCCCACCTTTGCCCAGAAGGGTAACACCTACCGCCGCTTGCGCCGCATCATTGCAGATGCCACGAACAACAACGGCACGATCAACCAGTTCCAATATTACGGCCTGGCCACACCGTTCAGGGTGCATTCCATCACGGGTCGTCTGGACTACAATGGTTATGAGCCAGTTCAGGTCTCACTCCTGGGAGAATACCTGCGAAACACCGCCTTTGATGCTGCTGGATTGGAGGAATTTGCCGTCAATAACCGTGGCGGTGGCGGCGCGTTTGATGGAGGCGACACCGCTTATTATTTCAACCTGCGGGTGGGCAAACCGTTGATGGAAAAACGTGGTGATTGGAATGCCTACATCGGCTACCGCCATGTGGAGTCAGATGCCGTGATTGATGGCTTCAACGACCAGGACTTCGGCGGTGGCGGCACGAACATGAAGGGCTACACCCTCGGTGCGGCCATCGCACTGTCTCAGCGGGTGCAAATTGGACTGCGTTATTTCAGCGCCAGCCAGATCGCTGGACCGCAGTTTAAAAGCGACATCATCCAGTTGGACCTCAGCGCCAAATTTTAGTCATGAAACGTCCCCTTCTTTTTTTATTTTTGACCTTCGCGCTGTCGGCCTCGGTGTTTGCGCAGGACATCAGCCCGGCGGAGCAGCGCCTGCGTGACACCCTGCGCAACACCATGCTGCAACTGCGAACGGCGCAGACTGAGCGTGCAAACCTGCAGGCTGATAAAATTCAAAATGAGGCCAAAATCCAACAACTGGAGTCCCAGGTAGAAGGCCTGAACAAAAAGATCGTCTCCCTCAACAAAGATGCCGCTGCCGAACAAGAAGTTGCGAAAAAGAATATCGATGGTCTGCAGGTCAAAAGCGATGCCCAGGAAAAGCAGATCGCTCAGCTCAAGGAGGCGCTCGAGAAGTGGAAGGCCGGGTATGCCGAGGCTGTGAAGATCGCCAAAGAGCGGGAGGCCCTGCGCGCCAAGGCCGTGTCTAAAGGCGTGCTGGCGGAGCGGAAACTAGCGGAGCGGGAACGGCAGAATCTGGAGCTCTATGAAACTGGCAGCGAGGTGCTGGAGCGTCTGCAAAACTTCGGCCTCGGCACCGCACTCACCGCGCGGGAACCCTTTGTTGGCGTAACCCGTGTAAAGTTGCAGAATCTGGTGCAGGACTACGGTGACCGCCTTCGCGACAGCAAGTACAACCCCTTCTTAGACGAGGCGGCCAAACCTACCGTACCTACCGAGATCACCGAAGAGGAGAAGAAAAACGCTGCGGCCGTGCAGGTTCCCCAAAAGCCATGAACTCTGCCAAGAAAACCTTTTCGACGTCAGTCTTGGGCCTGCTGTGGATGCTTTCAGCGGCGATGCCTCTGCCTGCCGAAACACTGGGAAGTCTGGGGGCGCTGGACGTTCAGGTGGAGGACTTGCAGCGCGCGGTGGCTTCCCTGGAAGCCGGGCAACTGGAGTCCGTGAGACGCGATCCCGCCATGCTGGAGCAGCTCGTCCGTTCTCTGCTGGTGCAGCGGCTGGTTCTCCAACAGGCCATGGAGCAAAATTGGCATCAACAACCTGCGGTGGTGGCCAAACTGGAACGGGTGCGCGACAGCACCCTGACGGAGACTTATCTGGAATCCGTCTCGCAGCCACCGCCGGATTACCCCACCGAGGCGGAAGTCAGGCAGGCCTATGAAAAGACCCGGGAGTCCTTGATCCAACCCCGTTCATTTCGGTTGGCTCAGATTTTCATCGCTCAGGGCCCTGACTCGGAGAAAAATCTGGCCAAAGTGGAGGCCCTGCTAAAGGCCGAAAAGGCGGACTTTGCCGATGTCGCCGGGAAGCACAGCCAGGAAACTCTGAGCGCCGCGCATGGTGGGGAAATCGGCTGGGTCACGGAGGCGCAGATCCAGCCTGAATTTCGGGAGCCGGTGACGCGGCTAAAGCTTCATGAAATCAGTCCGCCCCTCGAACTGAAAGACGGCTGGCACATCTTAAAACTACTGGATGCGCGGGCTGCCTTCACACCCACTCTTGAACAGGTGCGTGCCCAACTGGTCAAACAGCTACGGCAGGAAAAGCTGAGCGCAAATACGCAGGCCTATCTGTCCAGACTTTTAAAGGAGCATCCGCTGGAGCTCAACAAGTCTGCACTGCCACAAGTGCTGCCAGCCGCCCCCGCGAATCCTTAGCCCTCGCTATGCCCATGACTTTTTTACAGACCCTCCGCCGTTTTAAAAAACAGCACACCTTTCTGACCGCGTCATTTACGGTATTTCTGGCGCTCGTGGGCAGCATGCCACCCACTTTGGCGGCGGATATTCTGCGGGGTGGCACGGCCCCGTCTGGACCTAATCCTACAGGTGGCGGAGGAGGGGGCGGCACGCCTGTGAATCTGGAGGCAAACCGGGCCATGGCGCAGGACATCCTGCGCCGCACACACCTGTCTTTGGAGGCTGTCCGTCAGCTTCAAGAGGCCGCACGGCTGGCGGCGATCCATGGTCCCAATAACCTGGGAACTGGGCTGCCGGATGTGCCCAATGGCCTCGGGGAAGGGGGCCTGGAGGTAGATCCCGGCGTGTCTTCCAATCCCGGCCTGTGGACCGGGGCAAATCTGCCCTCCCAGGCCCAGACCGCTGGCCGCACGAATGTGACCATCGTGCAGACGGCCCAACAAGCTTTGCTGAATTGGCGCACCTTCAATGTGGGTAAGGAAACGACATTAAAATTCGATCAAAGCGCCGGAGGCTCCAATCAGTCTCAGTGGGTGGCCTACAACAAAGTCAATGATCCATCCGGACGCCCCTCGCAGATTCTCGGCCGCATTGAGGCTCCAGGACAGGTGTATGTGATCAATCAGAACGGCATCCTTTTTGGCGGCAGCAGCCAGGTGAATGTCCATACTCTGGTGGCCTCGGCCCTGCCCATCAATGACAACCTCATCCAGCGCGGTCTGCTGAATAATCCCGATGCGCAGTTCCTCTTCAGCGCCCTGGCCCTGCCAGCGGGCAGCAAGGGCCCCACACCGGGATTCACACCGCCTGCGGCTCCTGCCAGTGGCAAGTATGGGGACGTAGTGGTACAGGCGGGGGCGGTCATTGAGGCCCCTACCTCAGCGGCCAGCGTCGGCGGTCGTGTGGTGCTGGTCGGTGCGAACGTGACGAACCGTGGCACGATCCTGACGCCAGACGGGCAGACGATCCTGGCTGCTGGTCTCCAGGTGGGTTTTGTCGCCCATAGCAGCAGCGACCCTAGCCTGCGTGGGCTGGATACCTTTGTCGGAGCAGTGGTGGATCCTCTTTCCGCCGTGCCTGAGTATGCCGGGACGGTGAAAAATGAGGGCCTCATTGACTCTCCCCGTGCGAACATCACCCTGACTGGAAAAACGGTGGAGCAAAACAGCGTGATCAGCAGTTCCACTTCCGTGGCCCTCAACGGGCGGGTTGATCTTTCGGCGAGTTATGGAGCGGTGACGAACAGTGCCTATGATCCGGTGCTGTTTCCAAACGTCCCCGCCTTTCTATATCAAAAAACTGGCACCGTGCGGCTGGCGGACAACAGCGTGACCCAGATCCTGCCCGAATGGGCAAGCACGGAAAAAGTCATCGGGAAAGAACTGGCTCTCCGCTCCCAGGTGAACATCAACGGACGTGCTGTTTACTTCGGTAAGGACTCCACCCTGCTGGCACCGAATGCCCTCGTGAAGGTGGATGCAGGTGTCTGGGACTATGTAGGGGGGACGATTCCGCAGAGCTACTTCGTCCACAATGGTGGACAGATCTACCTGGACACGAATGCCGTCATCAACGTCGCAGGTTCCACCGATGTGGAGGTGCCGGTCTCCCAAAATTTCATCACGCTGGACCTGCGTGCCTCCGAGTTGGCGGATTCACCGCTGCAGCGTTTCGGTGCCCTACGCGGGCAGACCATCACCGTGGACATCCGCAATACGGGGACTTACAACGGCAAGGCGTGGGTGGGTACCCCCTTGGCGGATCTCTCCGGTTATGCGAACATCATCCAGCGGAAGGTGGGTGAACTGACCGTGAATGGTGGCTCTGTGGATCTGAATGCGGGGGGCAGCGTGGTGATGCAGCGGGGCTCAAACATCAATACTTCAGCCGGCTGGATCAACTACAAGGGCGGCGCGGTGAAGACGACTAAACTGATCTCGAACGGTAACATCTATGACATAGCCGATGCCACACCGAACTTGGTTTACAGCGGCATCTACACGGCCACCTCCCAGCCACTGAGCCTGAAGTGGGCCACGCGGGATGTGTTTAATAATCCCATCACGCCGAAGGGTGCTTACGATGCTTCTGGTTATGTCTTCAGCGGAGATGGCGGTAGTGTCAAGATCGCCGCCGCTGCAGTCGCTCTGGACGGCAGTTTCACTAGCCGCACGGTGGCCGGACCGACCCAGCGAGTGGATGCCCCGAAGCTGAGCGAATTTTCGCTGAAATTTGAAGCCCAGGAACTGCTGACCTCCGTGTATCCCATCTTTTCACCGACACCGCCTACTGTGACTTTCCAGTCAGGCGTTGAACAAACCACCGCTGACGCCTTCACCCTGGATGCCAACGGAAGTCCAACTACCCTGCGGGCAGACCGTCTGGCTGATGTGTTTCTTTCCCCAGCGCTCCTGACTCAGGGCGGATTTGGCAAGTTGACGGTGGAGAATAACGACGGTCGTATCGTCGTCCCGGCCGACACTACGCTGCAGGCGACGGTGCACGGGAGCCTCACCCTGAGCGCGGCGAACATGGATATCCTGGGCACGCTCAGCGCGCCTGGGGGTATCATTGACCTCAAGGTGTTGAACATTTCCCCTTCTGTTGCACTGGCACTCCAGCGTGACCCACTGCCCATCGAGCCGCCGCCTTCCGTGGGGCGTGGCGTCTTTACCCTTGGGGCATCAGGACGGATCAGCACGGCGGGGACGCTGACGGATGATCGACTGCACGTGGGCTCACCGCTGCGGCCCGACTACGCTATGGCGGGTGGCGAAATCCGCATCAATGCCTACACGGCCAACCTGCTGTCCGGGAGTGTGCTGGACGTATCCGGTGGGGTGCTGGTGGATCCTGGTGGCGCCGTTCATTACGGCAATGCTGGGGGCATCCAGGTGAAGGCTGGGCAAGATCCCACCCTCGGTTATGTCACGGGTGGAAAACTGCTGAACCTTGGCTCCACTCTGCTGGGTTATTCTGGAGGGAGTCACGGTGGCAGCCTGGCCATTCAGGCCCCACTGGTGCAGGTGGGGGGTGCGGCCCTGCATGCGGACACGCTGCTGCTCCAGCCGGACTTCTTTACCCGGGGGGGATTCAGTGACTACCACCTCAGTGGCTTGGGCCTGCCCACGGCGACCGTAGGTGAGTTTTTGCCCGGCGTTTACATCGCCCCAGGCACGGTCATCACCCCCGTGGCGGATAGCATCGTTGCATCTACAGGGCCTGATTTGACCACGCGGATCGTGCGCAACCCGGAAGGCGTGCGCGGGCCTACAGACATCAACTTTTCCGCTCCCGGGGTCAACGGCCTGGAGGGCCTGAAGATCCGGGGTGAGGTCATCTTGGGGGTAGGCGCCTCCATCCGCACGGATGCCCTGGCCCACGTCACGCTCAATGGCCATGGCGTGGCGGTACTCGGGTCCATCGAGACACCGGGTGGGCACATCGAAATCCAGGGCGGGGACGATTCCTTTTCTTTGCTGTATGGGGACCAGTCGCAGGCGTTGACCACCGTTTACATCGGATCTCAAAGTGTGCTTTCCACGGCGGGTAAACGCCTGCTTCTGCCGGACCTTTACGGACGCCGCATCGGTGCCGTGCTTGCGGGCGGTCTGATCACAGTTGCGGGAAACATCGCCGCAGCTTCAGGGGCGGTGCTGGACGTGTCCGGTGCCAGTGGAATCCTGGACCTGCATCCCACAGCGGCTAATCCGAATGTCCTATATCAGTCACCCACCACATCTGTTGCTGGCTCATCGCTCTACAGCCTCTACAGCCAGCCAGTGAAAGTAGACAGCCACGGCGGGGCCATCGTTTTAGCCGGAGCCCAGATGCTGGCCACGGATGCCACCCTGCGTGGATTTGCTGGCGGCTCGACGGCCTTGGGCGGCTCTCTTTCGGTCTCTTCCGGGCGATTTTATCTGCCAGATGTGATCCCCCCGGTGCTGGATACGAATTTGGTGGTTCGTCAAAGTGGAAGCACCCTCGGCAGCACTTTCCCTCAGGATGCTTCGGCACTTGGAGAGGCGCTCAGAGCCAGTGATGGGACACCCCTCATCGGGCGTGGTTATTTCGCAGCAGATCGTTTTGCAGAGAGTGGCATGGACTCTCTGACGCTTGGCGGCGTGCTGGAGTTCAGCGGACCCACGAGCATCACCGCTCGGGGCTACCTGCACGTCGCAGATGGTGGTGTCCTTTTCGCCAATGACGAGGTGCGGCTCACGGCCTTCTCTGTTGTCTTGGGTGCCCCTTTTCAACCGCCAGTGCGACCTGAAGACGAGCTTTCCCAACTCCCCTTCACGAATGTGGCCCCCACTCATGGTGCAGGCCGTTTGATCATCAGCTCGAAGCATTTGGAAATCGGCACGCTGACGCTGCAAAACATCGGCAATGCCACCCTGGCGGCAGACCAGGGAGACATCATCGGCAACGGCATTTTCACCATCGCGGGGAATCTGACAATGCGCGCTGGTCAGATTTACACCACCTCAGCCGGCAAATTCACCACGGTGGCCTATGACTATCTCGCAGGCGGGGTGAACCAGCGCGGCTCCATCACGCTAGAGGGATCGGGCCGCCGCAGCCTTCCTCTGTCAGCTGGAGGCACCCTCAGCTTTTACGCCTCCAACATCGCCCAAAAGGGTGTGCTCGTGTCTCCCATCGGCACCATCAATCTGGGGTGGGACGGCACAGGTACCGCTCCGCGTGATCTACTGACAGGAAGCACGCTGCCCTTTCCAGTCACGCAGCAGTTGACCCTGGGTGCGGGCAGTATCACCTCTGTGTCTGCGGTGGACCCCTACACGGGCAAGGGCATCGTTATCCCCTACGGGGTCAGCCTGGATGGCAGCACCTGGATCGATCCACGCGGCGTGGACATCACCGCCGGAGGCCTACCCAAAAAGATCATCCATCTGGCCGCTGCCAATGTGACCCAGGCGCAGGGTGCCACGGTGGACCTACGTGGTGGTGGGGACCTCATGGCGTATCGCTGGGTGCAGGGGAATGGTGGCACGGCGGACATCCTGGAAAGCAGCGGTAGTTACGCCATCCTGCCGGACTATGCGGCCAACCACGCTCCCTACGGTGCGTATAACTCGCTCAACACCTCCACGAATCTGATCCGAGCCGCTGGGGCAGGTTACGTGAATAACGGCTTGCAGGCAGGGGATCGCATCTATCTGGCCGGGAGCAAAAATCTGGCAGCCGGATTCTATACCCTGCTGCCTGCCCGTTACGCTCTGTTGTCAGGTGCCGTGCTGGTCACGCCAAAGGCTGGGTTGCCAGTGGGCTCGCAGGAACTGCCGGGGAATGTCAGTGTAGCTTCTGGTTATACCTTCAATGATCAGAATGCCACCCGCACCCTACCGACTGTGGCCACACGGTTTGAGGTCATCGGCCAGGGGGTGATTAATGCCCGGTCAGAATTCCAGAAATTCTCCGCCAACTCATTCTTGGCCGAACGCGCCCGGGATCTGAATGTGGCAGTGCCAGAGCTGCCGCAGGACTCCGGCTACTTGCTCTTCCAGGCCGGTCAATCCATGAGTCTCAATGGGCAGGTGCTGACCCAGGCACAGGCAGCCAGCGCCAGAGGCGCCCGTGTGGACATCAGCTCCGCGCTGAATTTTATCATCAACGGCGGCACAGCTACCGGAACGCCGGGCAGCATCGAACTGAATGCCGCCACCCTCAGCAACTGGGGGGCGGAAAGTTTACTCATCGGCGGACACCGCACGGATACCGGGGTCACCGTGCGAAGTTCCAGCATCACCGTGAACAATGCCGGTAGTGCCCTCACTGGGGCGGATGTGATCCTAGCCTCCCTGGGCGGCATCACACTGGCGGCCAATGCGGAAGTGAAATCCACCGCCAGCACTGTCACAGGCGAGGCGGAGACTCTGAACCTCAATGGCAATGGATCTCTAGTGCGCGTCTCGCGCTATGAGAAGGCCGAGGTGCTGCGGACGGGCACCAGCGATGCCGCAGGTCCATCGCTAACCATTGCAGCAGGGGTACGCCTCACGGGTGGCAGCCTCACTCTGGACACCACATCGGCCACGAATCTAAATGCTGGGGCCCTCCTTTCCGCCAATGCCTACTCCATCAACAGTGGGCGCGTCAGCCTGCTGCTCAACAGCCCAGGAGCCCTGCAATCCAATCCTGGTCTCGTTCTTAGCGGCACTGTGCTGGCCAATCTCCAGGCAGCCAAGTCGCTTAAAATTCTGAGTTACTCGTC
This sequence comes from Prosthecobacter dejongeii, assembly GCF_014203045.1. Taxonomy (NCBI): domain Bacteria; kingdom Pseudomonadati; phylum Verrucomicrobiota; class Verrucomicrobiia; order Verrucomicrobiales; family Verrucomicrobiaceae; genus Prosthecobacter; species Prosthecobacter dejongeii. The sequence continues at coordinate 88,679 of NZ_JACHIF010000001.1, read as the reverse complement.
TCTGGATGTCTATGGCACTGGCCAGGTGGGATTGCCCACCACGGAAAGTCTAACTTTAAGTGCGGGGGAAATTCGCGGATTCAACCAGGGGCCCGGGAGTGTGAACTTTACAGCGAAACAGATCACCTTGGATAATCGGTCCAATGGCAGCGTGGTCAGTACAGCTCCTGCTGTTGGAAATGGCACGCTCCATTTCAATGCGGAGACCATCATGCTGGGGGCGGGAACTCTACGGGTGAATCAGTTTGCAAACGTGTTTCTGAATGGAGCAGGTGGCGTGCTGGCACGCGGGAAGGGTGCATTCAGCACTCAACGGAATCTCACGGTCAATGCGGCGCTGATCACCGGTGAGCGTGCGGCCAGTCATGGTCTTTACGCAGACGGTGCCTTGGTAGCACAGGCTCCCTCAGCCACCATCGGTGACCGTGTCACGACCGGCCTTGGAGCTAGCCTGACGCTGCAAGGTGCCACAGTTACGGCCAGCACGCGCCTGGTGGCCACGAGCGGTCTGCTTTCGCTCCAGGCGACGAACGGTAATGTCCAAGTCAGCGGGCGGCTGGATGCTGGAGGCACGATGCAAAAATTCTATGATGTCACCCAATACACGGATGCAGGTGAGGTGCGACTCTCAGCGACGAACGGAAACGTCGTCCTGAATGCCGGTTCGGTGGTGAATGTGGCTGCCGCTGCCGGTGGGGGCAACGCGGGCACACTGAACGTCAGCGCTGCTGAAGGTGGCTTCAACAACCTGGGGACCTTGCTGGGGCATGGAGGCACAGGGGGTAGCCAAGGGCACTTCCAGCTCGATGTCGGAGCCATGCCCTCCATTGCCGTTTTAAACGCCAGTCTGAATGGTGCGGGTTTCTTGGGCTCGCGTGATTTACGCGTGCGCAATGGGGACGTGATCATGGATGGCGTCAGCACGGTGAAGAACTTCCGACTTTCCGCCGACCAAGGCTCGGTGACGGTGACGGGCACGGTGAATGCATCAGGAGCCACGGGAGGGAGCATTCAGTTGATCGCGCATCGGGACCTAACATTGAATGCGGGGTCTGTCCTAACGGTGGCTGGGGAGAAGTTTGACAGCTCTGGGAAAGGCGGCAGCATCAACCTGGAGGCAGGAGCGCAGCGGCAGGGGATCGCAGGAAATGGCAGTGTGGATATCCAAACGGGGGCGCTTCTGAATTTGTCAGTTGCAGCGAAAATTGCCGGAGGAGAATCCACTGTTGGCAGCAGCGCTAGCAAGGGACAGTTCAGCGGCAAGCTGCACATCCGGGCTCCTCAGACCAGCAACTTTAATGACCTGAACGTAAAGGCCATCAATGGCACCATCGTGGATGCCTCCAGCATCGTGGTGGAGGGCTACCGCATCTACAATCTCACCTCCACAGGCGGGCTCATCAGCAGCAGTGTGCAGTCCACGATTCATCAAAATGCCCAGGCTTTTCAGGGAGCGGCTGGCAGCACCAGTGCAAATTTTACTTCCATAACGAATCGTTTGTTAGCGAACAACGCAGCATTGGCCGATGCGCTGGTGCTGGCACCCGGAGCGGAGATTATCAATACCACGGGTGACCTCACTCTTGGTGCACTCGGCTCCAATACCACGGGTGACTGGGACCTCTCTACCTTCCGTTATGGACCCAAGTCTGTCGCAGGTGTGCTTACTCTGCGCGCGGCTGGTAACCTGAGATTTTACAACGCGCTGAGTGATGGCTTTAGCCCGACCCTGGCCAGCAACGATGCGACCTGGCTATGGCTGGCCCGGCCAACGGCTCAAAACTCCCTCCTGCCCGTGAATGCTCAGAGCTGGAGCTTCCGCCTAACCGCAGGTGCGGACTTCTCGGCAACAGATTTCCGTCAAGTGCGGGATGTCTCCGCGCTGGCTGCCGAAAGTGGCTCCCTGCAACTGGGTAAGGACGGTGGCACCATGTCTGTCACAGGGGGGAATAATGCCCTGACCAGCACGATGATCGGTGCCAGTCTGACAGGTGGTGGGCGGGGACTTTTCCAAGTCATTCGCACAGGCAGCGGCGATATTGACATCAATACCGGGCGCAGCGTGCAACTGATGAATCAGTTTGCCAGCATCTACACAGCCGGCACACGGGTGGCAGATCCAACACTGGGTGGGGGATTTGATGTTTCCACCCTTAGCCAGGCGGGAGGCACGGGCTCTCTCGGCGCGGTCCAGCAAAACTACCCAGCCTTTTATACGATGGCGGGCGGTCATGTGAATATTAGTGCTGGTCTAAACATTGAGCGCCTCGGTGCCAGTTCATCCCGTGAGCTGCCTAACAACTGGTTGTATCGTCGTGGTTATGTGGACTCCGCCACCGGTGAGTTCGGTCGGACGGGGTTTGGCGTGGCTGTGGCCTCGACTTCCTGGTGGGTGGACTTTAGCAATTTTTTCCAGGGCGTGGGTACTCTAGGCGGTGGCAATCTAACGATGACTGCGGGAAATGACGTGACGAATGTGGATGCCGTGGCTCCCACAAATGCCCGTATGCCTAAAGGCGTGCCAGATGCCTCCAAACTGGTGGAACTCGGGGGTGGTGACGTGACGGTCCGGGCGGGCCATAATATTGATGCCGGGGTTTACTACGTGGAGCGCGGTAAGGGCACCCTCACTGCGGGCGGGGTGATCACCACCAATGCGACGCGGTCACCTGGACAGATCAGCGCGCTGAATGGAGCCAATGCCGTCCAGGATCCTGACACCTGGCTGCCCACTACCCTGTTTGTCGGTAAGGGCGGCTTCGATGTCAGTGCCCGTGGCGATGTGTTGCTAGGACCGGTGGCCAATGCCTTCCTCCTGCCTCAAGGCGTGAATAACAGTTACTGGAATAAGACCTACTTTTCCACCTACGCCGCAGACAGCTATCTCAAGGTTTCCTCGCTCGGGGGAGATGTGACGCTGCGGCAGGGAGCGATGCTGAACAATGTCTTCCTGCCCATGCTGCAAATCTGGTCGAGCACGCAGCAACTGCTTTCCTCCATTTCCTCCGCAACGGCGCAACCCTGGCTGCGGCTGGCGGAAAACAATGTCGCCCCGTTCAACACCGCCTTTGGCCTCATGCCCGGCACCTTCCGCGCTACGGCCTACAGTGGGGACATCAACATCGCCGGTAACATCACCCTCTCCCCCTCCGCCACCGGCACCCTGGAATTGCTGACTCAGGGCAGTGTCCATGGGCTCAGCCCTCTAGGGCTGATCTCCCCCTCTGTGGGAACGGTCTTTACGGCCTGGGGTGCCTCCACGATCAAAGTCTCGGATGCCAATCCGAATTCGCTTCCCGGAGTCGCCTCACCTTTTGCCTATCAAAATCTGGTCGGCACCACCCAGGCCAGCACGACCAGGGCAAACTTCCTGGAGCTGGTGGACAAGCTTTTTCGCGAGTCTGGCGGTACCACGGGCGCCCAAGCTGTGCTGGAGACTCGGCAGGCCCTGCATGACCCTTCCATCCTGCATCGCAATGACCCGAATCCGACCCGCATCTACGCACAGGGAGGTGACATCTCCGGCCTCACCTTCTTCTCACCCAAAGCCTCCCGCATCCTGGCCGCACGGGATATTGTGGATTTGTCTCTCTACATCCAAAACGTGTCCGCCCAGGATGTCAGCATCGTCGCTGGTGGTCGGGACATCATCCCCTACCATGCCAATACGCTGCTGCGGGTGGCCGCCAATAGCAGCGGCAACATCACCGTGCAGACACTCTCTGGACTGGGCAATGGAGCCCTGGCCGGGGACATTCAGATCAATGGACCCGGCACGCTGCAAGTCTTGGCCGGAGGGAATCTTGACCTCGGCAGCGGACCCAACAATGTCAATGGCACCGGCGCCGGGCTGACCAGCCTTGGGAATGTGCGCAATCCATTCCTGCCATTCGAAGGCGCGAATATCATTGCAGGAGCAGGGATCGGTGCAGCCACCAGCCTGACGGATAGCCGCCTCGACTTTGCCAGCTTCATCACCCAATATGTGATGGGGGCCAAAGGCACCAGTTATCTCAAGGAAGTCTCTACCAATCCAAATGCGCCGATCACCCCTGCGGGTTTTGCCTTGTTGCCGGAAGAAGAGCAGAAGCGCCTCGCCTTGGAAATTTTCTTCCTTGTTCTTCGTGATGCGGGACGTGACCACAACAACCCTGACAGCGATGGATTCGGCAATTACAATGAAGGTAAAAAGGCCATCGCCACACTCTTTAAAGGAGATGATTGGAACGGAGGCATCCGTACGCAAGCCCGTGATATCCGCACCCGCAATGGGGGTAACATCACCCTCTTTGCCCCGGGTGGGGGACTCACGCTGGCAGCCAATTTGATCGGTGCGCCCTTAACCCCTCCAGGCATCATCACGGATGCTGGCGGCAACATCAATATCTTCACCCACGGCAGTGTGAATCTCGGCATCTCACGCATCTTTACTCTGCGTGGCGGTAACCAGATCATCTGGTCCACGACGGGAGACATCGCGGCAGGTTCCTCATCCAAGACTGTGCAAGCCGCGCCCCCCACGCGTGTGATCATTGACCCGCAGAGTGCCGATGTGGCCACAGACCTAGCGGGCTTGGCCACGGGCGGTGGCATCGGTGTGCTCGCTTCAGTCAAAGGTGTGCCCCCTGGTAGCGTGGATCTGATCGCTCCCGAAGGCACCATTGATGCGGGAGATGCAGGCATCCGCGCAACGGGTAACCTTAATATCGCCGCAGCCGCAGTTTTAAATGCCGGCAACATCTCCGTCGGCGGCACCAGCACGGGAACCGCGGTGGGTGCCGTTTCGGCACCTAGCATCGGCAGTATTAGCTCGGCCAATACCAACAGCGCTGCGAATAACAATACATCCGCAGCTCAGACGGTGGCACAAAACAGAGACACTTCTTCTCAAGAGGATCTTCCCTCCATCATCACCGTCGAGGTCCTGGGTTATGGTGGCGGCACTGACGATGATGAGGAAGAAAAAGATCGCTCAGGTGCAGAATGAAGCGAAACATTCGGAAGTTGAAGTGCACTCCTTTTTAATTCATTCTTGATAAGTAGGAATAAGATGATAATTATTCATCCATGAACAGGTCATCACAGCACTGGAGAACTGCCCTTGCTGACATGAATCCGGCCAACGGAAGATGCTCTTTTCATGGCCAGGTCGGATCCACTTCGGATGGATCACAATTGTCTGATTAAACTCAACCTTTGGAATCAGGTTTATGAACATGATCACCCATAATTTTCATCTAGCTCCTTCCTCTGTCAGTCTCTCCGATGAACAGCGTGTGTTGCTGGAGCAGGTCAGCGCAAGCCCTGGTGCATTTTCTAGTGTACGCCGGCGAGCTCAAGCTTTGCTGATGCTGGATCAAGGCCTGCCTGTGGGGCAGATCACCGCGCAGTCCAGCATGGACAGACGCACGATTCACTCATTGATTACCCGCCATCGTACCGGCGGGGTGAAGACAGCTTTGCTTGGACAAAGGTCCTCACTGGAGCGGCGCCAATGGCTGGCTCTCAGTCCGATGAGCCACTGATCACAGATTCCGGTCACAAGTATCAGGCAAAGCTTTTCAATCCAGAATGGCTGAAACGAAAGGGCCTGGAATCTGAGCTCCCCGTGGTGAGCGTCTCTGGCTGAGAAGCATAGCCAAAAAGCCAACGCTCGCCATAACTCAATTAATTAATTCATACATTACAAGTGTAGATAAGAATAATATGATTAAAGCATGAGTTCTCCCGATGCTACTGCATCCCAAAGCCCTGATTATTGGACGAACCTTGTTCGTCAAAAAGTGCAGGGACTGCGGTTTGGTTCCATCCAGATTGTCGTTCATGAAGACCGTGTGACCCTTGTGGAGAGCACTGAGAAAATTCGTCTCCCGGGGCCGACTTCCGCTTCCTTGCCTAACAAACGTAACGTCTAACATTTCCCCTTTCAACACCATGTCTTACCAAACCAACATCATCGAAACCGTCGGCCGTACACCGTTGATCAAACTCAATCGCATCAGCGCGGACGCGCCTGCCACCATTGCGCTCAAAGGTGAGTTTAAAAACCCGTTAGGCAGTGTAAAGGACCGGATCGGCCGTGCCATGATCGAGGAGGCCGAGCAGTCGGGATCCCTACAGCCCGGTGGTCATATCATTGAGCCCACCAGCGGAAACACCGGCATCGCCCTCGCCTTTGTAGCGGCGGCCAAAGGTTATCCCATCACCCTGACCATGCCCGAAAGCATGAGCCTGGAGCGCCGAACCTTGTTGGCTCTACTCGGTGCCAATCTAGTGCTCACTCCCGCCAAAGACGGCATGAAAGGAGCCATTCGTAAGGCCGAGGAACTCCTTGCAGAAACACCCGGTGCCTGGATGCCTCAACAGTTTAACAACCCGGCTAACCCTGCTGTGCATCGTCGCACCACGGCCGTGGAAATTTGGGCGGACACCGAAGGCGCGGTGGATATTTTTGTCGCTGCCGTCGGCACCGGAGGCACGATCACAGGTGTGGGAGAAGTGCTCAAATCCCATAAACCTTCCGTGCGAGCCATCGCCGTGGAGCCATCTGCCTCTCCCGTCATCACCCAAACTCGCAATGGTGAGCCCATCCAGCCTGGCCCTCACAAAATCCAGGGAACCGGCGCAGGTTTTGTCCCCCGAAATCTGAATCTAGAAATCGTGGATGAAGTCATCCAAGTGACCAATGAAGACGCCATCCATACCGCGCGCCGTCTCGCTCTCGAAGAAGGACTGCTGGTCGGCATTTCCACTGGTGCCAATGTCTGGGCTGCTCTCCAGGTCGCTGCACGGCCCGAGAATGCAGGCAAACTCATCGTCACCGTGGGCTGTAGCACCGGAGAGCGCTACCTCTCCACCGCCCTGGCGGATGAAGCCCGCGAACGCGTGAGCCATCCTTGATTTTTCTGAATGCCGTGGCCACTTTCCCTTGCTGCTAAGCGAAAGCGCCCGTCATTTTCCATGATCAGTTCTTTGATTTGGGCCTTCTTTAAGGGGCCCTCATAACGGTCTATCTAGGCATAGGTAACCGCGTTGGTGAAGATAGCCTAACTAAAGATGCGATGCCAAAGGCCAGAAAAAATGCCAGGCAAGAATGGCACTCAGTTAAGCCGCGGCGCGGTAGCGCTCGCGGTGGGGGGATTTCTTGGAACTGACGGTGTAGGCGGGTGAATAGTGGGTAGCTTTTCGGTCGGCGATTCAGCATCCAGCAGTGGTGTGCGTGGGGAAAATGGCTGACCGTGGCGTGATCCTGCTGCTGGAGCTGTGGACTGACCTTCATGAGGTGACATGAAAGAACGCTGGGTGGAGCTGCCCAAAAAAGTGTCGGGAAAACGTCCGAGTGAACTTTTTTGAGGGGGTATTCAACACCTGGAAAGCTTGTAACTCGTTGATCTTCAAGGGTGCCGCTGGCCGGACTCGAACCGGCAAGGGAGTTACCTCCCAGCAGATTTTAAGTCTGCTGTGTTTACCATTTCACCACAGCGGCAGGTGGGGTGGGAAAGAGGTGACTTTAGCGGGATTTTGCCGGAGGCCAAAGGAAAGTCGGTGGTTCTTTGGTTTTTTATGCGCTGGCCGAAATGCGTGGGTTTGAATGACCCAGGCCATGCCATGAAGGCCCGTGGAGAGGGAAGTGCGCCTTCGCCAGATACAAAATGAGTGGAGACGCGGCTTGCTTTTAGAGGGAGGTTCAGCCTTGAATCCCGGCTCTTTGCTCATGCACGCTGTTTCTCCTGACTCTCCTCCTGCTCGTACGCCTTGGTATCGGGTGCTGTATCTTCAGGTGCTCATCGCCGTGGTACTGGGCATTTTGATCGGCCATTTCACGCCGGATTGGGGGAAGGCACTCGATCCTCTGAGCAAGGGCTTTATTAGTTTAATCAAGATGATGATCGCGCCGATCATCTTTTGCACGGTGGTGAATGGCATCGCTTCGGTAGGGGATGTGAAGAAGCTGGGCCGCGTGGGTGGGAAGACGCTGCTCTACTTTGAAGTGGTGTCCACGCTGGCTCTCATCATCGGCCTGGTGGTGGTGAATACACTGCGGCCTGGAGATGGCTTCAATGTGGATGTGACGACGCTGGATGCGAAGGATGTGGCGAAGGTGCAGGGGTATGCGGGGCAGGCGCAGGGCATGACGAAGACGGGCTTTATCCTGGACATCATTCCCAAGACGTTTCTCAGTGCCTTTACCGGGGATAACCTGCTTCAGGTGGTCTTTGTGGCCATGCTCACAGCCTTTGCCATCGCGGGTTTGGGCGAGCGGGGGAAGCCGGTGCTGCGGGTGGTGGACCAGGCGAGCGAGGTTTTCTTCGGCATCATGCGTCAGCTCATCAAGCTGGCCCCTCTGGGCGCACTGGGGGCCATGGCACACACGGTCGGCAGTTACGGCATCGGTTCGTTGCAGCAGTTGCTGAAGTTGATGGCGGGTTTTTACCTGACCTCGGCGCTGTTTGTGGTGGTGGTGTTAGGGCTCATTGCGCGAGTGGCAGGTTTTTCCATCTTTCGTTTTCTCTTTTACATCAAAGAGGAGTTGCTGGTGGTGCTGGGCACCAGTTCTTCGGAAACGGTGCTGCCGCAGATGATCCAGAAACTGCGCGGCCTGGGCTGTGCGCCCTCCACGGTGGGGCTGGTGATCCCCACCGGTTACAGCTTTAACCTGGATGGGACGAACATTTACATGGTGATGGGCGCGGTCTTCCTGGCCCAGGCGACGAATACGACGATGGATCTCTGGAGCCAACTGGGGCTTCTGGGAGTGGCGATGGTCACCTCTAAGGGGGCCAGTGGGGTGACGGGCGCGGGGTTCATCACCCTGGCGGCTACGCTCCAAGCTGTGCCGGGCGTGCCTGTGGCGGCGATGGCGCTGATCCTGGGCATTGATCGTTTCATGAGCGAGTGCCGCTCCCTCACCAATCTGGTGGGCAATGGTGTGGCCACGGTGGTCATCAGCCGCTGGGAGGGGGAGCTGAGCGCGGAGGCGCTGCGGGCGAATTTGCGGGAACCGATCCCGCCTCCACCGCCGAATTCTTGATTGAATAAGAGGTGTGACCTAGACGTTTCACCACTTGCAACCCCCGGCACCCAGGTGCCATTTTGACTCATGGCCGCCCGTCACCTCAGGTTTACGTTTGCGCTCATCATGGCTCTCACAGCCATGCTCACGCCCCATTCCCTCATGGCTGAAAATCTTCGCATAGGCATCGTCGGTCTAGATTCCTCTCACTGCGAGCAGTTTACCCTGCGCCTGAATGATCCTGCCAATCCCAGTCACATCCCTGGAGCGCGTGTGGTGGCCGCCTATGTGGGGGGCAGCCCAGACCTACCCGAAAGTGCGAGCCGTGTGCAGGGCTTTACCACGACGCTGAAGGACAAGTATGGTGTGCAGATCCTGGGCACGATCACCGAGGTGTGCGCAAAGGTGGATGCGGTGATGATTCTCAGCCTGGATGGCCGCCCGCACCTGGCTCAGGTGAGGGAAGTGCTGCTGTCTGGAAAGCCTTTTTTCCTGGATAAACCGGTGGCCGCGAGCCTGAAGGACATCGTGGCGATCTACCAAGCTGCGGAGGAGGCTAAGGTGCCTTTTTTCAGCGCCTCGGCCATGCGCTGGTACCCGGGCGTGATCGAGGTGGCCACGGCAGAAAGCACGCCAGCGCTAGCCGCCATTTCCTACGGCCCTTCACCCCTGCTGCCATTTCATCCCGACCTTTACTTCTACGGCATCCACCCTGCGGAGGCCCTTTTCACCGTCATGGGGACCGGCTGCCTTGAGGTGCGCCGCACGGCCAGCCCCAACGCTTCAGTCGTCACGGGCCGCTGGGAGGGGGATCGTCTAGGCACCCTGCACGCTATCCACGCTCTGCCCATGGGATCGGCTCACTACAAGCTGACCCGCTTTGGTGAAAAAGGGGTGGTGGAACAAAAAAACCAAGGTGATTACACACCGCTGCTGCGTGAGATCGTCAAATTTTTCCAGACTCGCCAACCCCCTGTAAGCCGCGCTCAAACGCTGGAAATCTATGCTTTCCTAGAAGCTGCGGAACAAAGCCGCAGCCAAAATGGCAAGCCCGTGGCCCTGCGCGATGTCCTCCGCAAAGCCGGGGCACCTGAGGCCTGGCTGCCACCCGCACCCGCTGTGCCGAAAAGCTAAGAGCGACCGTAATCCGACAATCTTTTGGAACGTCCGTCTCAAGTCAGAAGCGCCACGTTTCAATGACACGCGTCGGCCTTGTGGGGAAGGGCATGAAGGTGAAAGGGGAGGTCTCACAGCTTTCGCTTGTAGCCATCGCAGCGGTTGTGCCAGCCAGCTAGCCAGCGCTGTTCCTTGCGGGCGGCGGGGGCATTTTGGACGCGGCGGGCTAGCACGACCTTGGAGGCTTCAGCAAAAGCTGCAGGGGTGGGTTGTTTCATGCTTTCCAGAACTTGCAGCAGTCCCCAGCCTTGACCGTTGTAGCGCTCGGTCGCGGCGGTGCCTTCACCTTTGAAATTCACGTAGTCAATCAGGCAAAAGGTGCCTTCGGGTGTGGCCAGTAGGGCATCGAAGTGGGCCTGTACCAGTGCGGGTTTCTTCGAGCTAGCTTTCATCTTTGGCAACGCTCGCTGGAGACGGGCGATGATGAATTCCGTCTGGAGGCCCACGGTTTTCGCTAAAATCCCACGTAGCGCCGTCTGGCGGGGGCCCTCTTTGTCCGCTTCAAAGTTCGCTTTGCTAGTCCAGGGGCAGGGGCCGGTGGTCCAGGCAGGCATTTCGATGCCGCGACTTTGCAAAAAGGTGGCGAGGGGTGGGAAACTTTCTTCAAACGGCCCTTTCTTGCCTGTAGGATACCAAATAAAATGACCAATTCCCAAGGAGGCAAAATCTTCCCCCGCATTCCAGCTCGTCAGTCCCGCCACCGTACCGGCACATTCGTTTTGCCAGATACGCTGCCCCACGCGCTGGAGCTGAGCTGGGGTGAGTTGGACGGCAGCGCTACGGGCATTTTGAGGCGAGGAAGAGGCACCGAGGGCCAAGGAGAGGCTGGAAAGTTTTAAAAATCTGCGGAGATTCATATTTTAGTGGACTTAAATTTATCTAGCAGTTCTGAAGGAATCTTAAAATGATGGCAATCTGCATCGTTTGATGAGCTCTCCTTATTTTATTAAGATTGATTCAATGATTTTCCAAAATTAATCTGTCGTTTCGCACCCGCTCCCCTGTCCTCGCATGCCTTATTTGGCCTTTAACCTCAACGACGGAAATGAATTCGTCTTCGATATCCTCGAAGAGCGCCTCTCCATCGGTCGAGATGCGAAGAATGACATCGTCATTGATAATACCTACATCTCGGGTTTCCACGCCGAGTTCATCCGGCAGGCCGATGGGGTGTATGAGCTGGTAGATTTAAAATCATCCAATGGGGTATTCGTGAATGGCAAGCGGATTGACCGTGCGCGAGTGAAGGGTGGAGATAAAATCCGTTTTGGGCAGTTGGACTCGCGTTTCCGCGAAAGGGCTCCGAAAGGCACCGCCCCTTCGGCTGAACCGAAAATGCCGAGCCCCGGCAAAGGCCTGCCTGTGCGCCAGGATGGCAAGCGGGGAGATACCGAATCCGTACCTGCACGTGATGCCGAGGCGAAGTCTGAAACTAGCCCTGTCGAGCCCACGAAAGTCCCCCTGTCCCGGCCCGATATGGGTATGAAAGGCCCCTCGGTGGCTGCCCCGCACGGTCTCCTCATCCAGCGCCCAGCCACCGGCCTGGACCCTGCGCTGCAAAAGCAGGCCGAGGAACTGCGGGAGGAAGTGGCCAAGCTGCAAAAAGAGCGTGAGCTTTTGCGCAGCGAAAATGAGAAAGAAGCCCAGCGCCGGGAGGAAGTGCGCGGCCTGGAAAAACAGGCTGAAGCCCGCCGCCAGGAACTCGTCCGACTCGAAACCCAGACGACCGATCTCAAGGCCGCCCTGACCCAATCCGAGGCGGAGATGGCCAAGATCACCGTGAAGCGCCGGGAAGCAGCGAATCTGGACAGCCAGGTGGAGTCCACCCGTAGCCAGCTTGCGAAGGTGCAGGAAGACATTGCTGTCGCGCAAAAAAGTCTCCAGTCTGTGCATGCCGAAGCGGATAAGGCTCATGCGGACCGAGCCGCTCACCTGAAGGAAAAAGAAGCCGCCGCTGCCGAGCTGGCAAAGCTGAAGCAGGAGATCAGTGCCGCCGCCACGCTGGCCGTCCCTGCTGCCGCCGTAGCGGTGGTGACTGCTGTTTCTCCAGAAGAAGATGCCGCCGCACTGAGTGATAAGCAGGCCAAGCTGACCGAGCTAGAGACCCTGGTGGGCCAAAGGCAGGCCACCCTGGCCGACCTGGAAAAACAACGTGCCGAGGCTGAATCCCGCCTGCGCGATCTCACCACCCAGCAGGCTCAGGCCACGACCGAACAGCAATCCCTCAAAGCCACCCAGCAGAAACTGGAGACCCAGGTGGCCCAGCTTCGCAGCCACGCAGACCAACTGTTAGGCAGCCAAAAAAAGGCCGAGGAAGAAGCCGCCCAAAAGTTAGCCTCCCTGGTTGAGCAGACCCGTAGCAAGGCCGAGGAGCTGAAAGCCCTGGAAGGCCGCTCCGCCGATGTGGCCAATAAGCTGGATGACCTGGCCGCTACCGATACGCAACTGAGCAGTGCCAGTGAGGCTCTCAAAGCGGTGGAAGCTCACAAGGCCGAGCTTACTGCGGCGATCACCATCCTGACCCAGGAGCGCGATGCGCTGACGCGTGAGCTTTTGACCGCGACCGAAAAAGGCCGCGCCCAGCACGGACTCACCCTAGCCCTCACCACTCAGCGGGAGAGCCTGGAGAAAGAAGTCCGCAGCATCGAGGCTCAGAAAGAAACGCTGAATGGCTCACTCGCCAAAGCTCGTGAAAGCCTGCGCCTAGCTGAAACTGCCCTGGAGGAGCGCCAGCAAGAGGCCAAAGCTGCGGAGGCCAAGACCCAGGAATTTACCACGCAGGCCAGTGAGGTCGTGGCCCAGCACGCCACCCTGCAAAAAGAAATCACCCGCCTGCGGACGGAGGCCCAGACGGCCCGCATGGAACTGGATAAGACCACGGCGGAGGCCGCCGCGCAAAAGCAGGCGACCGCTGCCGCTGCGGAGTTAGAGCAAAAGCACCGCACCCAAGCATCGGAATGGCAAGGGAAGATCACCGCGCTGGAGGCCCTGCTTCTCACTTTGGCCGCCACTCAGACAGGGCGTGAAAAAGACATCGCCCAGGCCGAACAAAAAGTTTCGCAACTGGAGTCCCAAGTCACCAGTGCGACTGCCCAGCTCAGCCAAATCCAGGTTCAGCTCACCCAGCAGCAGGAAAAACTCACCGCCGCCCAGCAGGCCAGTGAGCAGGCGGCCACCCAGGCCCAGATCAGTCAAAAATCAGCCCAGGAAGCCCAAACTGCTGAGGCCACCAGCCGTGCCCTCGTGAGCACGCATCTGGAAAAAATCACGGTGATGGAGGCCTCCCTGGCTGGCCTTGTCACCACCCAGACGGAGCGGGAAGAAAAAATCGTCGCTTTGGAGGCCGAGCAAAAAACGCTTGAGGGCCTCCTTGCCACCCACCGCCAGGAACAAAAAAGCGCCGAGGCCCGACTTAGCGAGATCAAAATCCAAATCGCTGCTCAGGAAAGTCGAATCATTGAGCTGGCAAATTCCGACAAAAAATTGGCCGAAACCCAGGCCGCGCTCCATACCGCCCAGCAGATACTCGAAAAAATCCAGGCTGAGGCCCAACGCCTGAAAGCTGAGGTCGAAGGGCACGAATCCCGCGCCCCCTCGCTGCGAGCCGATACGGAAAAGCTCCAGTCTGAACTGGCCTCCCGTTTACGCGACCTCGCTGCTGCAGAGTCCCGCGTGGCTCAGCTCACCCAGCAGACGACCCATTTCGAAACCCGCGCGAAAGAGCTCACCCAGGTCGAATCCCAACTCCAGACGGGCCGTGCTGCCCTCACTCAGACCACCGCAGAGCATGAAAAAATCACCGCCTTGGTCCGGCCTCTCCTGGCCCAGCGTGAGGAGAGTGAAAAAGCACTGCCCGGCCTGAAGACGGAGATCGAAAACCTGCGGGCCGAGATGGCCACCCTACTACGTGATAAACAGGCCACCGCTGCCGCCCTGGAAAAAGCCCAGGCAGACCGCCGTGCCGCCTTTGACCAGACCGAAATTCTGCGCACGGAAGCTGCCCATTTGGAAAAACTGCTCACGGATAAACGCAGCAATCTGGAAGCTGAAACCAAAACGAAATTGGCCGAAGCGGCAGCAGCTGATACTCGCCTGCGCGAGCTTCAGGCCAAGATCGAAGCGGGGGAAAAACGCAGCCTTGAACTGGCTGAAGTGCAGCAAAAACTCACCAGTGCTACCCAGGGCGTGAAAGAGGCGGAAAAGCAACGCCTCACCGAAGAGAAGACCCTCAGCGAACTGGCCCGCCAGCAGGAAAACCTGCGTAAGGAACTCACGAAACTGGAGGCTGAATCTAAGACCCTCCAGACCCAAATCACCGAGCAAACCAAGAAAGCCAAAGCCGAGGAAGCCCGCGCTGCCGACTGCGAAATGCGCTTGCAAAAAGCCACCGCTGCGGCCCAAGCCGTGGAGGCCAAACGCCTGGAGGCCGAGGCGGTGGCCACCCGTGCCCGTGAGGAAGAAAAGCTACTGCGCAAACAGATCCCTGGTCTCACCACGGAACTGGCAGGCCTGCAGGCCATGCTCACCAGCCTGACCAAAGAGCGGGAAGAGGCCGCCCAATTTGTCACTCGACTCAACGTCACCACGGAGAATTCTAACAAAAAGCTCTCCGATCTCCAGCAGCAGATTTCCCAGCTCGAGGAAGCCCATAAAATGCGCGAGGAACGGCTGATGAAGGCCCAGGAAGAGGTGGATAAAGAAACCGCCCGTCTCAAGTCCGCTCAAGATGCCACCCGCACCGCAGAGCAGGCGCTGCTGGACCTGGAAAAAGAAGTCAAAGAAGCCCGCCAGCGTGCCGATGCCGCCCGCACCCAAGCCAGCGGTCTCGAGGCAGAACTGAGCAGCCGCCTCGACAGTGTGGAAAAACTCAAGCTGGAAGAAACCCGTCTCACCAAGGAAGCCGAAACCCAGAACCAAGAAATCCAGGTCAGCAAATCCATGCTGGCAGAGTTGCAGGATAAAATCCGTCATGAAGAAGCCCGCGTTAGCGACTTCACTCACCTGGGCGGTAAGATTCTCTCTCTCGGTGCCGCCCTTGCAGGCCTGGAGACACGCCAGAGTGAGGCCAGTAAAACCCTGCGTGATGCGGCTGAGCGGGAACTGGCTCTCCAGGTCAAAATCAATTCCCTCCAAGAATCCCTCAATCGCGAAACCGCCCGCAGTGAGCAGGCCAAGCAGGAGCGCACTGCCCTGGAGTCTGAATTGAAAGCTTTCACCGAGCAGGCCGAAAAACAGGCTGCAGCCCTGCAAGCGCAGGAGATCGAGCAACGGAAACGCCTGGCCGATCTGGATACCCAGCTCCACGAGCAGTCCGCCACGCTCATTCATCTCAAATCAGACCTTGCCTCTCTCAATGATCGCAGGGCTGAATTCGCCCAGGCAGAGGCCCAGCTCCATCATTGGAAAGAGATTGATGCTCGCCTGCGCGGCCAACTCCTCGAGCTGGAAGAAAAACACGAAATCCTCCGCCGTGGCCTGCCGACCGAGGAGTCCACCGTGGTCATGTTCGCCAATGACATCATCAAGCGGATCGATCTCATTGATGCCCTCAGCTCCCGCTATGCGGGTTACAATGGGGGAGATGTCGTGGCCCAGCTCCGCACGCTGCGGCATTCCTTTGAGGACATCCTGCTCCAACACGGCATCAGCGAGTTCGACATTGGCAGTGGCACCGAAGTGGATGTGGAGCTGCGTAAACGCATCACCGTCGTCGAGTCCGTCCCTGGAAAAAACAAACCACGCGTGGTGGAAACCTGCCGCTCTGGGTTTATCTACTCGCGTGAGGAAGGCCACGAAATCGTCCTTCGCAAGGTGGAGGTGAGAACCTCCAGCCTCTAGTTATTGATTTTCATTTTATCCTTTTTGTTATGGCTGAATACGTTGGCATTGACCTTGGAACCACGCTCTCGGGCCTGGCTTATTTGAAACCGGATGGCAACCCGGAGATCGTGCCTAACTCAGATGGCGAACGACTCACGCCTTCCGTCGTCTTTTTTGAAGGGCATGAAGACGTCAAACTCGTCGGCAGCCCCGCCCGTGATGGGGGCGAGCCTGACCGTACCATCTTCCAGATCAAACGTTACATGGATGATCCGGAGCATCTCGTGGAGATCGATGGGAAAAAATGGACTCCCGCAGAAATCTCCGCGCTCATCCTTTCGAAGCTCAAGCGCGACTGCTCCAAGATCATCGGTGACATCACCGAAGTGGTCATCACCGTGCCCGCGAATTTCAATGAACTGGCGCGCAAAAGCACCATCGCCGCCGCAGAAATGGCGGGCATGAAGGTGAAGCGCCTGGTCAATGAACCCACCGCCGCCGCCGTGTACTACGCGCACAGCCAGGCGGTGAAGGGACGCATCCTGGTCTATGACCTGGGCGGTGGTACGCTGGATGTCACCATCCTCGAAGTGGAAGGGGACAACATCCGCATCCTCACCAGTGAAGGCGCGCGCCACCTCGGCGGCAGTAATTTTGATGACATGCTGCTGGCTGCCTATGCCGAGCAATACACCAAGCAAACCGGGGCCCCGCTTTACAATGATGAGCGCCACCGCCGCCGTGTGCTGCTGGCCACCGAAGACGCTAAAAAGATGCTGTCCAAGCTCCAGCGCGTGAATGACACCGTGGCCAATGACAAGAACGACGGCCTAGCCCGCATCGACCTCACCCGCGAGACCTTTGAAAAAATGATCCGCCACATGCTTACCCGCACCGTCATGCTGGTGGAGCAGGCGCTGGACTCTGCCAAGCTCAAGGTGAGCGAGATTGATCACGTTGTCCTCGTCGGCGGTTCTACTCGCATCCCTAAGGTGAAAATTGTGCTGGAAAAGATGTTCGGCAAAACGCCGAAATCCTGCGGTAACGTGGACGAATGTGTGGCCTTGGGGGCCGCCTTGTTTGCCAAAAAATCCGCCCGCATCCAGGAAGTGTGCAATGCCAGCTACGGCACCGTCGCCATGGTTTACAATGCCAAAACTGGCGAGGAGAAACTGATGAACTCCGTGGTCATCCCAAAAAACACCCCCATCCCATGCTCCCGCACCCAGGTCTATCAGACCAGTGAGGACAATGAGCGCGTGATCGAGGTGGACATCACCCAAGGCGAAGATGAGGACGCCAAGTTTGTGGACATCATTGGCCGCATCACTCTGGAAGTGCCACCCAACCGGCCCAAGGGGTGCGAAGTGGCGGTGACCTTCAGCTACGATGAAAACCAGCGTGTGCGCGCCCTGGTGGTGGATAAACAGTCTGGCCGCAGCCGTGAAGTGGCTGTGAGCTATAAAGGCGCAGGCGTGCTTTCAGATGAAGACCTGAAACGCAAGACGGCCCACCTGCGTGCGATGCGCATCGAGTAATCCCCGCGCAGCCGCCCCAACCCCGAACGCCCCACGCCCATGTTCAAAAAGATCCTCCAATCGCTCTCGAAGTCTCAGTCTGCTAAGCAGCCCGTTGCTGCCCCGGCCCCTGTCAGCAAACCGCAGCCCGAAGCCCCGAAACCGGGGAGCGTGCTGCAAAAGATGTCCAAACCAGCCGCCGCTGTCGTCCCCACTCCGGCAGCCGCCCAGACTCCTGAGGAGCTGTGTGAAATCACTCCCAAAATGGCCAAAGACCAGATCCAGGCTCGCTTGAAGCTGCTCTACCGCCGTTACAATCGTAGCGCCTCCAGCTTGGACCCCAAGATCCGCCAGGAAGCCGATGGCATGCTGGACGCCATCGTGCGCGTGCGTGAAAAACACTTTGGCGAAATCTAGCGGGGCGGGGGGCTGCGCCACTTGGAAACAGGTTACGGCTTTAGCGCTCGAGTGTGGATTCCAAGGCCAGCGCTTGAGTTTATTTTACGCCTGTACCTCGCCCCTTCCCGAAAAAGATTTCCCTAAACGCGGCGATAGCTTGGCATGGCTGAGGCTGTTTGATAGACAGCACTTATGTCTGACCTTTCTGACTCTTCTCCTGCGGCTGCGGTTTTATCAGATCAGGAGGCAGTGACCCTCCTGGCGGGGGCACGGGAACGCATTTTGGCGGAGGTGGGAAAGGTCATCGTGGGGCAGATTCAGGTGCTGGATGAGATGCTCATCGCCCTGCTTTCCGGCGGGCACTGCCTCATCACCGGCGCACCCGGTTTGGCGAAGACCCTGCTGGTGAAGACGGTGGCAGAGGTGTTTGACCTCAGCTTTCACCGCATCCAGTTCACGCCAGATCTCATGCCGTCTGACATCACCGGGACGGAGATCCTGGAGGATACGGAGCGCGGTCGTCAGCTCGTTTTTAAACCCGGCCCCGTGTTTGCGAACATGATCCTGGCCGATGAAATCAACCGCACCCCGCCGAAGACCCAGGCCTCTCTGCTGGAGGCCATGCAGGAGCACCAGGTGACGGTGGCGGGGAATACCATGCCGCTGCCGCAGCCATTCTTTGTCCTGGCCACGCAAAACCCCATCGAAATGGAGGGCACCTACCCGCTGCCCGAGGCGCAGCTGGACCGCTTCATGCTGAACATCGTCATTGATTACCTCAGTGAAGATGAGGAGGTGGCCGTGGTCACCCGCACCACCAGTGGCAAGAGCGAGCCCGTGCAGCGCATCTTCCACGGGCCGCAGCTCCAGGCCTTCCACCGGCTGGTGAAAAAAGTCCCCATCGCGGAGGACGTGGCCCGTTTTGCCGTTCGCCTTTCCGCCGCCACCCGCCCTGGCCGCACGGGCGTGCCGGACTTCATCAATGAATGGGTGAGCTGGGGGGCAGGCACACGCGCCTCGCAATGCCTGGTGTTAGGCGGCAAGACCCGCGCCCTCCTCCAGGGCCGCGCCCATGTAACGCTGGAGGACATCCGCGCGATGGCCCACCCGGTGCTACGCCACCGCGTGCTCATCAACTACCGGGCCGAGGCCGAAGGCGTCACCGTCGGCAAGGTGATTGATCGGCTTTTGGAAACCGTGAAGTGAAGCGCCCCTGTGCCGCCTTGGACGTGCTTCCAGTTAGGCCGAGCTAAAATATCCCCTCAACCATTTTCGTGAAAGTTCATCCGCTAACGACCGACCTGCAATGGGACGCTGAGGCCCCGGCCACCGCCGCAGATCTGCGTGCCCTGGCTGCTGCCACTCCCTACGCCTTGCCCGAAGCCTACCTCGACTGGCTGCGCCGGGGAAATGGGGGTGATGGCCCCATCTCACTAGACCCTGGCTGGCTGGTCTGCTGGTGCGCGGAAGATGTGCCCGTGGCGAATGCCGAATACGGTGTGCCCTTCCTCGCTCCTGGTTTCTGGGCCTTCGGCAGCAATGGGCGCGAGGAACTGCTGGCCTTTGACTTCCGCAGCAGCCCCGCTGCCATCGTCATGCTGCCCCTGGAGGGCCTCGCCCCCGAAGAAGCCATCCGCCTGACCCCCAGCTTCGAGGAGTTTCTCGAACTCGCCTTCCAAAGAGAAGGCTGAGGAAAAGCAGAAAACAAAAAGCAAAAAGCAGAAAGTAGAAAACAGAAAACTGAACACAGAAAACTGAACACAGAAAACTGAACACTGAAACCCCACCGCAGCCCCCCACCCCTCTCCTTTCAACTTTCCTCCTTCCCCCTCATGCCTACCACCCTCGATCCCGCCGCTTTGGCCCGCATCCGTTCCCTGGAGTTGCGGGCGAAGGTCATCGTCGAGGGACTTTGGAAAGGCATGCACCGCAGCCCCTACCACGGCTTTTCCGTGGAGTTCAGTGAGTACCGCGCTTACGTGCAGGGGGATGATCCCCGCTCCATTGACTGGAAGGTCCTGGCCCGCAGTGACCGCACCTTCATCAAAAAATTTGAGGATGAGACCAACCTCCGCTGCCAGCTCGTGGTGGATCACAGTCGCTCCATGCAGTTTGGCTCAGGCCCGCTGACGAAGGCCGACTACGCCGCCACTCTGGCCGCGACTCTAGCGCTCTTTCTCATGCAGCAGGGAGATGCCGTGGGCGTCACCACCTTTGGCCCCAGCTTGCAAGAGCACCTGCCCGCGCGCAATCGCCCCGGCCACCTGCGCCGCCTCATGCTGGAGCTGGAAAAGCCCGCCCCCGCCGGAGCTACCGCGCTGGATCTCAGCGTGAAACAACTGGCCGACCTGCTGCGCAAACGCGGCCTCATCTGCCTGGTTTCGGACCTGCTCGCGCCGGTGGATCGGCTGGAGAAACAACTCGGTTTGTTAGGCGCGA
Source organism: Prosthecobacter dejongeii (assembly GCF_014203045.1). Classification (NCBI taxonomy): domain Bacteria; kingdom Pseudomonadati; phylum Verrucomicrobiota; class Verrucomicrobiia; order Verrucomicrobiales; family Verrucomicrobiaceae; genus Prosthecobacter; species Prosthecobacter dejongeii. The sequence goes on along the minus strand of NZ_JACHIF010000001.1, from coordinate 68,315 downwards.
TGGGGCATGATGTGGTGCTCTTTCACGTCATGGACCGGGCCGAGATTGATTTCACATTCCCCAAGGCTGCGCACTTTCGCGATGCCGAAACCGGCACCGAGCGTTTCATTGACCCTGCCACTGCGCGGGAGACTTACCTGAATCGCTTGAACGTCCACCGCGACTTCATCCGCCGTCTGTGTGAGCGCCAGGGCATCGAGTACCACTGGACCCCCAGCGACCAGCCTTTGGAAAGCGTGCTCTTCGATTTCCTCTCCGCTCGCGCCCGCAAAAAAGGAGGCCCCCGCCGATGAAACACCTCCCATCCGCCATGGAGCGCACGCGTCTCGCGTGCCGGGTTCTGCGTCCTCGCGTCCCGCGCCTGCGGGATCACGCCCCTCGCCCGCCCCTTTGCACCTCCCCCAAGCTGACGGCGGGACGCCGTCACACCTTGAACCCCTCGGCCTTCGTTCGCCCCAGACACCGACAATCCCAGTCTGCCCCTTTGCACCCAGATGCAAAGGCCCAGCGAGACTCAATAACGGAGTTCCGCGAGACGCGAAACTCAGCACGCGAGACGCGTGCGCTCCATCGCGTACGCCGCCCCAAGACCGCCCCCAAGCTAACGGCGTCTCGCCGTCAGCACGGTCCCCTCTTCCTTCACTCCCCCGTTCGCCACGGTCCTCGCGGCCTTTAGAGACCTTCACCCCATGATCTGGCTCTTTCCACTTTACCTGCTCGGGGCGGCCGCCGTTTTGGGGCCCATCCTCATGCACCTGCGTCGGCGCCCGCCGCAGGACCGGGTGGAATTCAGCTCCCTCATGTTTCTCGACGCGCAGACGCCCATGCCCGTCTCTAAGCGCCGTCTGGAGCACTGGCTGCTGCTTCTCCTCCGCTGCCTCGTCCTCCTCCTCCTCGCCTTCATGTTTGCCCGGCCCCTCTGGCGGGGGGAGGCCGCCACCGCCCTCGGGCAAAACCAGGCCACCATCCTGCTGCTGGACCGCAGCGCCTCCATGCGCCGGGGAGATCTCTGGGCCCAGGCCGTGGCGCAGACGCTCAAGGCCCTGCCCACTGCCCCGGCAGACCGTGTGGCCGTGGCCGTTTGGGATGATCAACTCACCCCCCTTTGGACTCTCACCGAAGATGCCCAGTCAGCAGGCAGTCGCGCCGCCCTCATCCGCCAGCGTCTGCAGGCCACCCAGCCCGGCTGGGCGGGGACAGATCTGGGCCTCGCCCTCACCCAGGCCGCCTCTTGGTTCAGCCGTGAAACGGGTCTCACAGGCCTAACAAAAAGCATCGTTCTCATCACCGACTTCCAAGAAGGCAGCCAGCTCGAGGCCCTGCGCAGCCGCGTCTGGCCGGAAAACATCCGGGTCAAAATCCAGCAAGTCTCCCTGCCGCGCGCTGCGGATAACTTTTCCCTCACCCTCGCCGCCGTCAATGCAGCCGCGGCCGCCCGCGCCGAGGCTGAAGCCCCCGCTTCCACAGCGCCCTCCACCGGCCCCGTGGCCACCGCAGCCACCCAGCGCGTACGCCTCGGCAGTGCGCGGGATTCGCAGGTGGCAGACTACACCCTCGCCTGGGAAAACGGCGGTGGTGCGCCCCTCAGCGGTTATTTGCCCGCCGGGGCCAGCCGTGTCCTGCCCGTGCCCCCAGCCGGGGAGGGCGCACGTGTGCTGCGCCTGAATGGCGACGCGTGGGACTTTGACAATCGCGTCTTCATCGCCCCGCCCCAGCCCCGTCCCGTGCAGCTCCTTTTCATTGGCGAAGAAACCACCCGCGATCAAGCCGCCTCTCCCCTGTTTTACCTCAGTCGCGCATTGCAGAAAACCGCCACCCTCCTGCCTGAACTTTCCGTTAGGCCACCCTCGGCTACGGATTTGCCCGCAGGGACCGACATCGTCTTCATCGCCAGCCCCACGCTCGCCCCGCCGCTACTCGCCGCCCTGCGCAGCTTTCTCCAGACCGGCGGTTTAGTCGTGCAAGTGGTGGAGGAGGCCACGCCCGCCGCCACCCTCACCACCCTGGCCGATTTACCCGCAGACAGCGTCCAGGTGGCCCCGGGCCGCCCCACGGCAGACTACCTCATGCTAGCGGAGGTGGATGCCAGCCAGCCCCTACTGCGCCCCTATGCCGATGAACGCCTGCGCGACTTCACCAAGCTGCGCTTTTGGAAACATCGCCTCCTCACCCTCACCGGGCCTGCCCAGGTGCAGGTGCCCGTCATCGCCCGTTTTGACAATGGCGCACCCGCCCTGCTCACCACTGCCGTGGGGCAGGGGAGGCTGCTCTGGCTCACCAGCGGCTGGCACCCGGCGGATAGCCAACTGGCCCTCTCCACTAAGTTCGTGCCACTACTCTATGGCTGGCTGGAGGCGGCAGGATTCCGCCATGAGCAGGCCGCCTCTCTCCAGGTGGGTGATGTCCTGCCTAGCCTCCCTGGCATCGCCATCCTGACCCCAGAGGGGCAGACGCTCAAGCCCACGCCTGAAACCCCTCTGCGCGCCGAAAGTGTGGGCCTCTACACCTTGCAGACCCAGCCTCCGCAATTCCTCGCCGTGAACCTCCCGCCTGAGGAAAGCCGCATCACCCCGCTGGACCCCGCCAAGCTGCGCGAGCTCGGCCTGCCCCTCACCACCGCCGAGGATCCCGCCACTGCCCCTGTGAAGGCGGAGGAAAAAGAACGCCTCGCCACCCAGGAAGAAGAAAGCCGCCAGCGCGTGTGGCTCTGGCTCCTGGCCGCCATGCTCGCCACCCTCGGGGCCGAGACTTGGCTGGCTGGGAGAAAACGCACCCCTCAGCCCACCACCACATGAAGCTGCCCCTCGTTCGCCATGGAGCGCACGCGTCTCGCGTGCAGGGTTCTGCGTCCTCGCGTCCCGCGCCTGCGGGATCACACCCCGTCCGCCCCCTTGCACCTTCCCGAGAGGAGCGCGGATTGCCTTACGGCTGCCTCCGGAGCTCTTGTCCGCAACGTTCGCCCCAAACTTCCCTCGTTCGCCCCAGACCAATGTATCGCTCCCAGACCGGCTGAAGCCGGGACTACAATGCGCGGCGCCCCACGCGCGACGACTTAGCCCCCTAAACACACCTCTTGTTAATCCTGCTATCTTGTCAATCCTGTAAAAAAAACGGTGCCCTGCTCTCTGCCATCCCGTTTGTACCTAAACCCATTCGTAGGTAGCTCCGTCCACCTCACCCCCTCCAGGCCATGAATGACCACATCCTCAAAGCCAAGTTGGATGAATTGCAGGCACGCCTGAGGACCATCCAAAATCATCGCCACGCCGCCATCGTCACCCTCGGCACTGCCTCTGGCATCGCCCTGCTGCATGCGGGGAATCTCACGCCCCGCAGCAGCCTCGGCTGGCTCGCGCTTTTCGTGACCTTGCCCACGTTTTTTATCCTGCTGTCTCTGTGGCTACGCCCTTGGAAAAAGTGGGACCACCGCAGCATCGCACGCTTGGTCGAGTCGCGCTTTCCTGAGCTGAATGCCCTGCTGCTCACCGCCACGGAAAATCTCAATACTCTAGGCGAAGAAAACCGCAATGTCTTCACGCAGCGCGTGCTTGAACAGGCGGTGGACCAGGGCGCACGGCAGGACTGGGTGAGCGTGCTCACTCAGCGCCAGCAGCGGTGGGCCCAGGGGCTGAACTACGTGGGGACTTTCGCCCTTTTTATCATGGTCACGGTGGCCACCCTCTGGCACCGGGACCGCATTGCCGAGCGTCAGTCTAACCAAGAGATTGCCAAAAAAGACACGCCCGCAGCAGCCGCTGCGCCCACATTTGCCGTCACCCTCACGCCGGGCGATGTCGAGATCGAACGCGGCAGCCGCGTCATTGTCGAGGCCACCTTCGCCCAGGACGTCCCTCCTGAGGCCTCCCTCGTCGTCAGTGAGCTGGACGGTGCGGTGCGCGAACGTCTGCCCATGCGCCTCACCGTGGATGGCCAGATCTTCGGCGGCCTCATCGCCCGCGTGGATGCCGATGCGCATTACCATGTGGAGTTCCAGGGCGGTCGCAGCCAGCAGCATCGCCTAACCACCTTTGTGTATCCCGCGCTCGTGCGGGCGGATGTCAAGATCACCCCCCCTGCCTACACCGGCCTGCCTGTGAAGGAGGTGAAGAATACCCTGAAAGTCACCGCCATGGAGGGCAGCACCCTCGACTTCATCTTTCAGGTCAGCGGCCCCGTGAAAGAGGCCGAACTCTTCGGCGAGGACAAAACCATCCTGCCCCTGAAACCCAGCCCCACCGATCCCACCCAACTTATCGCCACGATGAAGGCGGAAAAGACCCAGCGCTGGCGCCTTCACCTGGTGGATGCGCAAGAACGCGCCAATAAAAATCCGCCCTGGCTCAGCGTGAAGGTGCAGTCGAATCAACTCGCCAAAATCGAAGTCGTCTTCCCCAAACGCGACATCCAGGTCTCCGCCATTCAGGAACTCCCCGTGGAGGCGAAGGTGTGGGATGATCTCGGTGTCACCCAGAGTGGCGTCAGCTTCAGCCTCGCCGGGCAGAGTAAGGAGGTCGTCTTTAAGCATGGCCCCACCGCCCCAGCGAAAAAACAGGATGTGCGCGAGCTACTGGCCCTGGAGCATGAAAGCGCCCAGCCGCGCCAGCTCGTGAGTTACCACTTTTGGGCCGAAGACAAAGGCCCCCAGGGGGAAGTCCGCCGCGCCATGAGCGACATGTTTTTTGCCGACGTCCGCCATTTTGAAGACATCTTCCGCGAGGCTGAAGCCCCACCGCCCGAACCCGGCGAACCCAAAAAAGAGACCAATCTGGACAAGCTGGTGAAGCTGGAAAAAGAGATCGTCAACGCCACCTGGAAACTCATCCGCGATGCCAATGCGGGCCGCACCATGGAGGCCGCCTCGCCCGATGTCAGCGTCGTCCAGGAATCTCAAAACCTCGCCCTTGAGCAGACCAAAGAGCTCATGGAAAAGGCCGAAGATCCAGAGATCCGCAACACCCTCACCGAGGCCTGGAAGTCCATGAAGGACGCCCAGTCCCCGCTCACCCAGGCGGCTGAGGAAAAGAAACGCGCCTCGCTGAATCAGGCCCTCACCTTTGAACAAAGCGCCCTCGAATGGCTGCACCGCGCCCAGAGCCGCGAGCACAGCGTGATGCGGCAAAACCAGCCTAGCCAGAGCGCCAGCGCCTCTGAACAATCCCAGCAAAACCAGATCATGAATCTGGAACTCAAGCAGCAGGAACAGCGCTACGAAGAGGAGAAAAAAGCCAGCCCCGAACAAACGGCTGAACAACAAGAAAACCTCCAAGTTCTCAATCGCCTCAAGGAACTGGCCCGCCGCCAGGAAGCCCTGGCGGAGAAAATGAAAGAGCTGCAAAAGCAACTCGACAAGGCCCAGAGCGAAGAAGAAAAACAGGAGCTGGCCAATCAACTCAAACGCCTCCAGGACGAGCAAGAACAACTCCTCCGCGATGTGGACGACCTCCAGGAGCGCATGGACACCTCCGAAAACACCTCCAACCTCGCCGAGGCCAAAGACCAACTGGAACAAACGCGCGAGCAAGTGATGGACGCCGCTGAAAAGCTCAAGCAGCAGCAACTGGCCGAAGCCGCCAACGCCGCCACCCGCGCCCAGCGCGAACTGGAGGCCATGCAGGAGGACTTCAAACAAAAGACCGCCAAACGTTTCACCGATGAAATGACCCAGGTGCGCCAGCAGGCCCGCAGCGTGGCCGAAGCCCAGAAAAAGATCAGCGAAGCTCTCGAAAACCAAAAGACCCCCAAGGCCGGCAGCGACACCAGCGCCGCCTTGGAAAAAGTCCTCGATGGCAGCCAGATCGCCCGCCAGATCGAGGATCAAGCCAGCCAGGTCAAAGACCTCCTGGAAAACATGCGCCGCCTCAGCGAGCAGGCCGAAGGCAACAACCCCCTGTTGCATCGCCGCCTCTACGAAGCCGTGCGCGACGCCCAAACCGGTGGCCTCGAAGAAAACCTCGAAGAAGCCCGCCTGCAATCCCGCTACGGCAACCGCAGCGAAGCCCAAGACGCCGAACGCCAAGCAAACACCACCGTCACCCAGCTCCAGCAAAACGTCGAAAAAGCCGCCGAAAGCGTCCTCGGCAGCGAAACCGAATCTCTACGCCTCGCTCGCAGCGAGCTGGATAAACTCATCGAAGGCATTCAGCAGGAGGAAGGGAAGGGTGAGTCAGAAGGTCAAGGCAGTCAGCAAGGTCAAGCGGGTCAAGGCCGCCAAACCGCAGCGAACGCCCCCGAGGGGAGCGCGGACATTCGCTCCGCGGCTACGCAGCCTGTCCGCAACGAAAGCTCTATCGCCTCCAACAATCCCAAAAGCCCCACCACCCCAAACCAACCTAGCGAAAACGGCCAAGGCAGCCAACCTAACCAAAAAGACGGCCAAGCCACCGCCCAGGCCCCCAGCGAAAAAACTCCCAAACCCGGCGAAGGCCCAGATTCCACTGGCGGCCAAAAAGGCGAACAACCCAGCGGCGACCCCGGAAATCCCATCCCCCAAATGGCCCAAGGTCAAGGTGGTCAAAGCGGTCAAAAACCAAGCGAAGGCCCCAACGGCTCGCAAGATCCTACCACGCCTGGAGGTCAAGGCGTCCAAGGCCTCGCTAACTCCCCCGAGGGGAGCGCGGACACTCCTGTTCGCAACGCCAGCTCTAACGCTCCCGCCAATCCCAACGCACCCAATCAACCCAACGGCCCTGGCAATTCACCTAACAACAAGGGTGGTAAAACTTTGGCCAATGGCAATGCTTCCACCCCCTCCGCAGGCCGCAACCTCTCCGGCAACGATCGCCGCAGCAGCTACCCTCAGGCCACCGGGGCCGACCGCAGCGGCGGTGCTTTCTTCTTCGACGAAACCGCCGAGCAAACCGACCGCAGCCCCCTCACAGGCAGCGGTTACCAAGAATGGGCCGACCGCCTCCGCAACGTCGAAGAGCTTCTCACCCAGCCGCAGCTTCGGAACGAAGCCGCCAAAGTTCTCGACAACGCCCGCGCCCTCCGCATTGACCACGAGCGCAACAACCTCGCGCCCCAGTCCGACCACCTCGGCATGTGCATCACCCAGCCCCTCGTCGAACTCCGCAACCGCGTCGCCGAAGAACTCGCCAGGCGCGACCCCGCCAACCCCACCGTCCCCGTGGACCGCGACCCCGTCCCCCCCGCCTTCCGCGACCTCGTAAAACGTTACTACCAGGAGCTCGGCCATGGCAACTGACCTTCGTCCGCCCAAAGTGATGCAGGCACTCCTGCCTGCACCCGTTCGCCATGGAGCGCACGCGTCTCGCGTGCAGGGTTCTGCGTCCTCGCGGAACTCCGTTATCACATCTTCGTCCGCCCCTTTGCACCCTCTCGAGGAGAGCGCGGACACCATGGAGCGCACGCGTCTCGCGTGCAGGGTTCTGCGTCCTCGCGGAACCCCGTTATCACCCCCCATCCCCCCCTTGCACACTCCTCAAGCTGAAGGCGAGACGCCGTCACACCTTGAATCCTCACGCCTCCGTTCGCCCCAGACCTATCGGTCCTTCAGTGGCCACCTGCTGGCGCAGTCAACTCCATGTTGAAGCCCCCCTCTCACGTCCCTCATGACTGACCTCGCCCTCCAGCACCCCGAGCGTCTTGCGCTCGCCCTCGGCCTCCTTGCCGTCGCGCTGGTCCTCCTCGTCCTCGGCTACCGCCGCACCTCCTGGCGCGGCCCCACCCGCTGGGTCGCCTTCGCTTGCAAAGCCACCGCCTGGGCCCTGCTCGCCCTTTGCCTCACCGATCCCGTCGCCACCCGTCGCCAGCCCAAAACGGGTGAGAACGAAGTCCTCATCGTCGCCGATAACAGCGCCTCCCTCAGCATCGCCGAACAGCCCGGCCAGCCCACCCGCGCCGCCCAGCTCCGCAGCGCCTTGAATGCCGATCAAACCACCCCACCCGCCTGGATCGAAGAGCTGGGAAAAAGCTTCCGTGTCAAGACCCTCCTCGCCGATGACCGCCTGCAAAGCGTGGCCGACTTTCGAGGCCTGGACTCCACCGGCCCCCGGTCAGAGCTGCACCGCGCTCTCACCACTCTGAGCAGCGGCGGCCCCGGCAGCCGCGTCGCCGCCATCGTCCTCCTCAGCGATGGCTCCCCTACCGATGCACCCGCCACCGCACCGTCACCCGCCGGGCCCCGCATCCCCATCTTCACCGTCCAGGTTGGCCTCGCCGCCCCCCAGCCAGATCTCCACCTCCTCCAGCACAGCCTCACCCAGACCTGCTTTGAGGACACCCCCATCACCCTCACCGCCCAGGTCGCCGGACACGGCTTCAGCGGTCAGGAAATCGCCGTCGCTGTCATGGATGAGGCTGGAAAAACCGTCGCTAGTGAAAAACTCCGCCTAACCAAAGATGACACCGCACACACCGTCCGTCTGCGTTTCCCGACTGTGAAACCCGGCGTGTCCTTTTACCGCCTGCTCGTCCTCCAGGCCGCTCTTTTGCCCAAGCTTCCCCAGGGTGAATGGAAGACCCTCGCCCAAGAAGCCACCCTGGCCAATAACGAACGCCTCCTTTCCGTGGATCGCGGCGCAGGCCCCTACCGCATCCTCTACGTCTCCGGGCGGCCTAACTGGGAGTACAAATTCATGCGCCGCGCCCTCCTCGGCGATGATGAAATCCAGATGCCCTCCCTCATCCGTATCGCCAAACGCGAGCCTAAGTTTGAATGGCGCGGCCGCACGGGCGAGACCAGCAACCCCCTCTTTCGCGGTTTTGGCCAGCAGGCCGAAGCCCAGCGTTATGACCAGCCCGTGCTCATCCGCCTGGGCACCCGCGATGCCCAGGAACTGAGCGACGGTTTCCCTAAAACCCCAGAAGACCTCTTTGGCGAATACCGCGCCATCGTCATTGATGACCTCGAAGCCGCCTTCTTCACCCAGGAGCAGATGAACCTCATCGAGCGCTTCGTCAGCGAACGCGGCGGCGCTCTCCTCATGCTCGGCGGGCAGGAATGTTACCAGGCCGGTGGGTACGATCACACCCCCATCGGCCGCATGCTCCCAGTCTATCTCGACCGCATCAGCCAGGCCCCCGCCCTCCAAAACGCCCGGCTCAATCTCACCCGCGAAGGCTGGCTGGAGCCCTGGACACGCCTGCGGCCTAACCGAGAGGAGGATGAAAAACGCCTCGCTAAGATGCCCGCCTTCCAGGCTGTGAATCAGACCTTCTCCATCAAGCCCGGTGCCAGCGTCATCGCCACCGTCAGTGGCGATGAACAGGAGGCCCTGCCAGCCCTCGCTTCCCATCGTTTTGGCGAAGGCCGCGTCAGCGCCCTCATGGTGGCAGATCTCTGGCGCTGGGGCCTGAGTGATGAAGCCGCCGCCCAAGATCACCAGCGTGCCTGGCGGCAAATGATGCGCTCCCTCGTCGTGGACGTGCCAGATCGCCTCCAGATCACTGCCACCCCGCAGGCCGACCGCGTCAAACTCCAAGTCCGCGTGCGTGACCGCGCCTTCATTCCCGTGGATGACGCCCTCGTCAAAATCGCCATCACCACGCCCGATGCCCAAACTTCCACCCTCTACGCCGAGCCCAGCCTCAAAGAGCCCGGTCTCTTCGAGGCCGACTTTTACCCCCGCCAGCCCGGCCCCTACCGCGCCGTGGCGGAGGTGCGTGCCCCACCCACCGCCGAGGCGCAAACAGCAGGCACCTCCACGCATTCCACCTTATTGTTAGGCGGTCCCGCCACCGGCTGGGCGCACGATCCCCTCACCGCCGAATTTGCCCACCTCAAACCCGGCACCGAAGGGCTCACCAACCTGGCTAAAGAAAGCGGGGGCCAGGCCCTACACCTCGCCGATGTCGCCCAGCTCCCCGAGCTGCTCAAGAACATCCGCGTCCCCGTGGAGGAAACCCTCTCCACCCCCCTCTGGCACACCCCTTGGTTCTTCCTCCTCATCCTCGCCCTCCTCACCCTGGAGTGGTACCTCCGCCGCCGCCATGGCCTCGCCTAACCATGAATGCCTCCCCGTACAGTATTCATCACTCTCCGAGTGATGCCGTCCACCCCAAGATACCCCCGTCCGCCATGGAGCGCACGCGTCTTGCGTGCTGAGTTCTGCGTCTCGCGGAACTCCGTTATCACCCCCTCGTTCGCTGAAACCCAACCACCGCCCTTCATCTAGATCCGCCCACTAAAAAACCGAACACTGAAAACTGCCTCCCCATGCCCCGCCTCCTCGTCCTCCTGCTCAGCCTCGCCACCGCTCTCAGCGCCCAGCTTCCTCCACGGGACGCCCAGGTCCTGCTCGCCCTCGGTGCACCCGGCACAGAGGAATACGCCCCCCTCTTCCAGGCTCAGGTGACCACTTGGAAACAGGCCTGTGAAAAAGCCAGTCTCCCGCTGCAAATCATTGGCCAAGACCCCCCCGCGAAAGACGCCCCCACCGACCTCGCCCAGCTCACCACCGCCCTTCAGCAGGCCCGCGCCAAACCCACCGGCCAGCTCTGGCTCGTCCTCATCGGCCACGGCACCTTCGACGGCCGCGAAGCCAAGTTTAACCTCCGTGGCCCGGACCTCAGCGCCCGCCAGTTGGCGGAGGAACTCACCCCCCTCACGCAGGAACTCATCTTCATCCACACCGCCTCCGCCAGCGCCGGATTCCTCCCCCCGCTCATCGGCAAAAATCGCGTCCTCATCAGCGCCACCAAAGGCCCCGATGAAGTCTTCTACACCCGTTTTGGCGAGCACTTCGCCCCCGCCATCGCAGGCCTGCCCGAGGCCGATCTGGATCAAGATCGCCAAGTCTCCCTCCTGGAGGCCTTCCTTCACGCCAGCCACCAGACCGCCGACTTTTACGAAAAAGAAGCCCGTCTCGCCACCGAGCACGCCCTCCTCGAAGACAACGCCGACGGCCAAGGCACCCGTGCCGAAGCCTACATCGGTGTCACGGCCCAGAGCCCCCAGTCCGATGGCGCGCGTGCCGCCCAGATCGCCCTCGTCCTCAGTCCCGAAGAACAAAAACTCACCGACGCCCAACGCCAAAAGCGCGACACTCTCGAGCGCGCCCTCGAAGACCTGAAAGTCCAGCGTGAAAAGCTCGGTGAAGCCCGCTACTACACCGACCTCGAATTCCTCCTCCGCGACCTCGCCGAAGTCTATCGTTGAATTCCTTCCCGTTAGGCCACGTGGCGGGACCCTGTTTTGATCAGCTTCAGCGGCTCCGCGCCCTTGACTCGAGGATCCGCCACCGCCTTCTTTTTCGCCCGCTTCGGTTTTGCCGTCGCCTTCACCTCCTCCTCATAGCGCCGCCGTGCATACTCGCGCATCTGTTCCAGGTGCACCTCACGGTTCTCCTCCTTCCACGCCTTCACACGCTCCTCCTCACGCAGGGCAAAGGCCGGGTCGCTCGCACGTTTTTCCCGGTACCACTTGGCCTTCGCCGCCTTTTGCTTTTCAGGGTCCGCATATGGCATTCATTAGCAAACCATCATTCCACCATCCGTCAATTATCACTTCGCCATTCCCCATCGTCGAGACTCCACACCGAGGCCCAAAACCCCTAACCAGGAACCGCTGCAAAACTTCGCCCCCTCCCTCATGGTCTAACCCATAACCCACTTTCTTTCCCCTCCACGATCAGGGCTAAAAGAAGCAAAAAAGAAAAGATACCAGGTGCTCAATGCATTACGTCACGCCAGCAGGTTAACGAAAGTTAGCGTTTAATTCATTGAATATCAGGGATTTATAACGCACGTCTTATATTATGCCTGGCATCTTTTTTGCTATTATGCACCGGAACTGGGCCGGTGGCTGTCACGGGATCCGATCGAGGAAGATGGAGGGATTAACCTGTATGGGATGGTTGGGAATGATCCAGTGAATCGAGTAGATTATCTTGGTCTAGCCACTGAATATGACTCGTCAGACGAAGCTGCACGCGTAGCTTTGACATTAGCTAAAGAGCTTACACGTCAATCTGACGATAAAAGTAAAGCTCGCCAAAACCCAATAGTTTCACGTCAAAAAGATAAATTTCCACGAGGTAAGTTAGGTAACGAATACGGGGGCCTTATATGTGCTAAAAAAAGCTGCGAAGTTAAATATATCTTTACGGGTCCTATTAGCGGAGATACGGGCGTAGTGAATCCAGATAAAGCACCATGTCCTGAAGGTTGGTTTAAAACGGGAGAGTATCATACCCATCCTGGTGGGGGCCAACCCCCTCAACCTGATTTGACGCGAAGCAATGTACCCAACAAAGATGGCAGTAAGCAAAAAAATTATGTGGGTGATGGGCGGGAAGGTGGGGGGGATGACTATGTATATGGACCTGGAGAACCCGGTCCAGGTGGAGTTCCAAGTTATATCATTAATTCATTTCGTTGAATGGAAATTTCATTATGAAAATATATTTTTATGTAATAATTGCTTTCTTCGTGAGTTCTCTCTGTGCGCTCGATACTAAAGTGTCTATACCATCCCTGCTTAATGTGCAATATTCTTCTGGCGTGATGGTTACCACAAATAGTATTCGAGATGATTGTATGAAGGCCCTTGCTGGAGTTTCTAAAGAGTTGGCGGCGGAATTGAAAGCTGCGATCATTTTTGAAGGGTGGCCGGAGGTTGAGATTGGTGTGCCAAAAATAAATCTCGATCTGGAGAAATTCAATATTGGTGAGATGCTAACTATACTAGCTGAGTACCACGGAGGAATTGTTGAATTTGATCATTCCAAAATAACTGTGCGTGGTCCACAATCTGAGATCTATTCGTCACAATGGTTTGCGGTGACACCCGATCTACTAGCAGTCGTCACAGAAAAACCCAAGTTAAAATCGAAATTTGTGACAGTTGAAGAATTTGTAGTAGCCCTCCAAGAATCCAAGATTGCCGCTCAAATGAGAATTATGGATATAAATGAAAAATCAAATACAATACTTATTGGTTCATCAATCATTAATCTTAAGAGAATTGATGCGCTACTCATTTTGAGTGCCCAAAAATAAAGGAAAAAGATGCCTGGCATGAATGCCACTCAGTTAAGGTAAGGTATCGTTGATTTTGAGCTGTTTGAAAAGTGTGGAACGGTTGGGTGGCCAGTGCAACTCAGCCTAGGTTTCCGGGTTGCAAGAGCATGTGCCATTCATGCCAGGCAATCAGTGCTGCTTCTTTAATTTCTTGGCTTTGATTTCTCCTCATGAAAACCACCCGAACGCTTGATCTTCAAGGGAATGCCATGGAGCGGCAGCTTGTTGGGATCAATGCCAAGACGGCTCCTTACCCAGCGGCGCGTTCTTGGTCCGGCGGGCGCAGGCGAGTGGTGGGAAAGGGGCCCTTGGAAAGTTACTGTTACCACGTCATGTCACGCACCTGCGGTGGTGAGGTCTTTTTTGACGACGTTGAAAAGGAAGCGCTGAAGCGGCTGATGTGGCGGCTGGCGGACTTTTCAGGCGTGAAGCTGGTGACTTACTGCATCATGGGCAATCACTTCCATGTGTTGGTGGAGGTGCCTCGGCGTGAGGTATGGTTGCAGCGATTCGCAGGTCCCGCTGCTGAAGAAAAACTCTTCGAACATCTGCGCCTGCTTTACAGCAAGACCTACCTGGCCTTTCTGCGTGAGGAATTCGCGGAGCTGCGTCGCCTGGGACTGGAAGCCCGAGTGCAGGAGAAACTGGAAGCTCTCTACAAACGTTTTTGTGACCTCTCCCTTTACGTCAAGGAGGTCAAAGAACGCTTCAGCCGTTGGTTCAACAAACGCCGGGGCCGACGCGGCACGTTGTGGATGGATCGTTTCAAAAGCGTGATGGTGGAAAGTGGGGGCGAAGCACTGCGGACGATGGCGGCTTACATTGATCTGAACCCGGTGCGGGCGGGATTGGTGGAAGATCCCAAAGACTATCGCTGGTGTGGGTATGTCGAGGCCGTGGGTGGTAGCCGGAGAGCCCAGCGTGGGCTGTGCAAAGTGGTGGCTAAACCTGTGGATGGATGGGTGAAACACGAGGCGGCGAAGGCCTACCGCTGCCTGCTGTATGCCAGTGGCATGGAGGTGAGAGATGCGCAGAACACAAACGTGGTTAGGCCGGGAGTAACCGCGGAGGAGGCCCGAAAAGTGCTGGCTGAGAAGGGGAAACTGAGCCCAGCGGAACTGGTGCGGCTGCGGGTGCGCTATTTTACCGATGGGCTGGTGCTGGGAAACCAGGCGTTTGTGGAAAGCGTGTTTGAAGAGAACCGGGGTTGGTTCGGCCCAAAACGCAAAGATGGCGCGCGAAAGCTGAGCGAGTGTGCGGGGAATCTGTTTTCGCTGCGCCGATTGCGAGTGCGTGCGGTAGGGTGATGCGGCACACGATGCGGAGAAGAGTCTCCGCGCTCCTCTCGGGACGGAGCCAGGTGGCCCACTATGTTCGGGCTCCGCTTGCGAGGCCACTTTAACAAGATGTCTTCCGTGTTGACCCCGAAGAAGGCGAGGGATCTAAACGTTTTGTTAGGCCTGACGGGTGGTTTTCCTTCTTCTCAAATCGTCTTCAGCAGTCGGGCGACGGCGCGGAGGGGGATGGGGACGAGGTGGGGGCGGTAGCTGAGTTCGTAACCGATCTCGTAGAGGGCTTTGTCGAGGATGTGGAGGTCGAGCAGCAGTTGGGTGCTGGCGGGAGTTTGGGGCAGGAAGCTTTGGCCGTGAGCGGTGGAGAAGTAGGCGTGGAGGTAGGCTTGGACGGTGGTGTCGGCCCAGGCTTGGGCCCAGGGGGCGAGCAGGGGGTGCTCCTCGGCAGGGGCCTCGTGCAGTGCGGCGGAGGCGGCATATTCAAAGGAACGGACCATGCCGGCGACATCCCGCAGGGCGGGGCGATGCAGACGCCGCTCGTGGAGGGGCAAGCGGGGTTCGCCCTCAAAATCAATGATGACAAAATCCTGCCCGGTATTGAGGGTTTGGCCGAGGTGGAAATCGCCATGCACGCGGATGCGGCTGCACTGGATGTCTGCCTGCTGCAGCTTTTCGTAGGCGTGTAAAAGGTGGTCCTGGCCGTCTAAAATTTCACGCGCCAGAGCCTGGGCGGACTCGGGGAGTTGGTGGTATTGCTGGTGCAGTTCTTGGAGCACGCGGGTGGCCTTGGCCTGCATGTCTTGGCTGAGGATTTGGCCATCGTGGTGGGTGAAGGGCTGCGGTTTGAAGTCGGCATGGAGGGAATCTGCCGCCAGGGCGATGTGCATGCGGGCGGTGAGTTGGCCTAACTGGGCGGCCCGGCTGGGGTAGCTGCTTCTGCCGATGACGGCGGCTTCTCTTTCGGCTGAATGCGTTTGGCGAGTTTGCCGGACTTGATCCAGCACTTGCCGCACGGCTTTCAGGGTGAAGGTCCATCCATCGTTCTCATGCGGGGTGTAGTGCGTGAGCATGGCGGCGACGCCGCTCTGGCCCTGAGCCTGGAGATTGAGCGCGCTCAAAAAAGGTGGGACCTGAAAGTGATGTCGCGTGAGGTGCTGGGTCAACTCCACCTCCGGGTGGATGCCGAATTCAAATTTGCGGAAAAACTTGATCAGCCAGCGGTCGGCGTAGCTGAGGGAGGTATTGGACTGTTCACCGCTGAGCACGCGGGCCTGGAGGGCGGCTAGAGTCAAGTCGGCTGTGGGGGCTTGGACGGGGCTTTCTAAGGTGAGTGAAAGGGGGGCTGCTAAAGGGGTGTGGCCGATCAATCCCCGGAAGAGGGCTGCCTGGAACTCGGGAGTGTGCAGGGCATCCTCAAGCCGGGTGCCATCGCTCCACTGGCCTAACAAGCGATGCGGAGACGATGTGGTCTCTTCTCGTGGCTCGCCTGGGGAGCGGACGCAGAGGGGCATGAGATAGTGCTCGGGCGGGCCTTCCTGGAAGGTGATCTCCACCCCGAGGATGTGCACGGAGGTGCCTGGGAAGAGCGTGTCCTGGATGATCTCCACCTTTTGCAAAGCGCGTGCTTTTCCCCCGAACCATCGGCACTGGGATAGGTAGCGGGGGAGAATGTCCTGCGCTAACTTTTGAGTAAGGGCGGGGCTCCAGCAGGGAGGGGATGTCCCCAGGGTATCCAGAGGTTCTTGGTCAGGCGTTTGCAACACGCGCGATATAGAGCCTGAAGGGCGTAACGTAAAGCCCTGTGGTTAAGGCCTGGCGCTGGGCGATGATGGAACGAGGCGGATGTCTTTGAAGCCGGCGCGGTCTCCGAAGACGAGGAAGTTGAGGGCTTTTTTCTCTTCCTGAAGAAGGGGATGCGTGCCTGTGATGCGGGTTTCCTGGACCTGGACGGTGACTTCGCTGCCGTGAAAGGTGATGCGCACGGGATACCAAGTCTGGGGTTGAAGTTCCAGCGCTTTGCGGGCGAGGGGAACGGTGTGCTCCTGGGTCTGGCCGGGATCTGGATTTTTGGTGAGGCCTAGGTGAGTGGGGCTGATCTCGATGCGGAAGCTGTGGCGTTCAGAGCCCGCCTCAATGCGCAAGGAGTGGCGATCTGCCCCCTGGAACTGGATGCGGTAGTCCAGCGTGGCCTCGGTGAAGGTCACCGGCACGCGCAGGGTGGCCCCTGCGTCTTTGCTGCCTTTCTGGAGGCCCCACACGGCACCTTCCTCCGCTTTCCAGGTGCCGCGTGTGATGGCCCAGGGGGCATCGGGCAGGGCGGTCAAAGAGGCCTCTAAAAGGGGTGTGCCAGGGATGGGGGCAAAGGTGGTGGTTTTCGTCGGTTGCTTGACCTTCACAGGTGGGAGTTCTCGACTGTAGCCACCTTCGCGATAGCGAGTGAGGAGGGAGCTGAGTTTTTCAACGATGTCGGGGTGCTGGGCGCTGAGGTCCAGGGTCTCAGCCGGGTCTTTTTCGAGGTTGTAAAGCTGGGCGTGGAATTCGTCGGACCGGCGTTGTTTGACGCCCGGTGCAGGCACGCCTTCCACCCATTTCCACGGACCTTGGCGGATGGCAAAGACACCGTCAGAGCTGTGAACGATGAGGTGATCACGGGCAGGTGGGGCGTTCTCTCCCAGCAGAGCGGGGAGGAAGTTGTGGCTGTCTTCGGCGGCCTGTTCGGGCGTGGGTATTTTTTCACCGACGAGGGCTGCGGTGGTGGCGAGGAGATCGGCCACACTCACCATTTCATCACACACGGTGCCTGCCGGAATCTTGCCCGGCCACCGAGCGATGAAAGGGACCTTAAAGCCGCCCTGCCAGACGGTGTGCTTGCCGCCACGGAGCGCGCCATTCACTTTCAGACCGGCTTTGTAAGCGGTGGTTTGCAGCATGTCACGTTCGGGCTTGAAGACGCCGCCATTGTCACTGGTGAAAAGGATGAGGGTATTGCCTGCCTGGCCGCTTTCATCCAGGGCGGTGAGCACACTGCCCACGCTGCGGTCCAGCTCATGGATCCAGTCGCCATACAGACCTGCGGGGCTCTTGCCAGCGAGCTCGGCGCTAGGCGTGACGGGATTGTGCACGGCCACCGGGGTGTAGTAGAGAAAGAAGGGGTGGTCCTTGGGCTGGGCGCGGATCCAGCTCGTGGCCTTTTGAGTGAGCAGCGGCATGACCCGGTCATTGACCCGGCGTGGGGCATCGAGATCGAGGATTTTCGCGCGGCCTGATTCGGTGTCTTCCGCTGTGTAGGTGGGCTTGTAATTAGGGTCATCACTGTCGGGCCCTGGCACCTTCATCCCAGCGGGGATCTTGCCGCTGCGTAGTCCATAGACATGCCGGTTTTCCACGTAGATGCCCGTGATGTCGCCGTGATTGGCAGGCACGCCGAAGTGATAGTCAAAGCCGATTTCGAGAGGGCCGGGGGAAAGCTCGGCGGTGTAGTCGGTGCGCCACTGGGGGGAGTCATCGGCGCGGCCATAACCGAGGTGCCATTTGCCGATGGCTGCGGTGCTGTAACCCTGCTTTTTCAAGAGAGAGGCCATGTTCAGGCGGGTGGTCTCAATGTGCAGCGGGGAGAAGGTACCCAGGACGCCGCTTTTGGCCGTGGTGCGCCAGCAGTAGCGGCCGGTGATGAGCGAGTAGCGCGTGGGGGAGCAGACGGAGGAGGTGGTGCTGGCATCGGTAAAGCGCCGCCCTTCACGGGCCAGGCGATCCAGGTGCGGGGTCTGCACCAGTTTCCCATCGGCCCCGTAGCAGCCAGCGCTGCCGTAGCCGAAGTCATCGGCCAAGATGATGACGACATTGGGCCGCTCTGCCGCACTGAGCGTGAGGGCAAAGAGGCAACTGAGAGCGAGCAAGAACTTCATGTGGCGCATGGAAACGAAGCTCTTCGCGGGACATAGCCACAAAATGCAGAATAAATCGAGGCGCGCTCTCCTGGCATGACTCATTGAGGAACCCAGGCCATGCAGAAAAGCGATAGATGCGGGCGCTTCCTCAGTATCCTAGCTTGCCTACACCCGCCGCTTGTGGTGTGGATTGGCTCCCTTTTTTGACATGCTGCGCACTCTCCTCTTTACCTTGTGTTTTCCGGTCTTCGCTTCCGCTGCACTTCTACCTCCCGGTTGGGATGCGAAGGCGGCGGGAGATCGCGTGATGGCCGGGCTGGTGAATACCACGGAAGCTCGGGTGAAAGGGGCGCATGATGCCGAGATGGTGATCGTGAAGGACCGCGCCTACATCGTGGCCGAAGCGAATGATGTGAAGGGTGGGGAAAGTGCGGACTGGCCCTTTGTTTACGTCACGCTTGCCGTGGTGAATGTGAAGACGCTGAAGGTGGAAAAGAGTGTCTGTTTTGCGAAGTCAGAGCAGGTGTTTGAAAATGTAACACTGCCTGTCGGGGCCTGTTTCGTGCCAAGGATTTTGCAAAAGGATGAGCGCACGCTGCGCTGCTATTTTGCCAGTGAGTCCCCGAAACAGCGGCAGGCGCAGACGTGGTTTTTGGATTACGATTTGGAGAAGGGGGCTTTTGAATCGCAACTGCACAAGGCCAAGATCAAGACAGCCGCAGGCACCTTTGACATGCAGCCGCAGTACTTTCACCAAGACGCCGCCGCGCAGGGATTCACCCGACCAGCGGTGGACTTTGGCCTTTACCTGTTTGATTCCTTCAAGGTCTTCGATGGCAAGACCTACGTGGCGCTGAATAACTACCCCGGTGGTCAGAATGCCCTGGCAGTGGTGAATGCGGATTTGGACACGTTTGAAGTGTTAGGCCACTACAATGAACCGGGTGATCTGAAGTTGACCGAATCGGCGGTGAATCGCCTGCCAGATGGCACGTGGCTGGCGATCTGCCGCCAAGAAGGAGGAACACGGAACTACACCTTCAGCAGCAGCCGGGATGGCCGCACCTGGACCAAGAATGAGCCGCGTGCCTGGGTACCCAATGGCACGTCTTCCAAGCCTACCTTTGACCGCTTGAAAGGGCTTTATTACCTGGGCTGGCAGGAGGCCACGCAGATCCAGGGAGTGAGCCGGTCGGTCTTCAATCTGGACGTGTCTCAAGACGGCGTGACCTGGGAGAGGAAGTACCGCTTTGAAACCGAGAAGTCTTTTCAGTACCCGGTCTTTCGTGAGCATGAAGGGCGCATCTACCTCAGCGTGACTCAGGGGGATACGGACGTGAGCCGCAAGGAACGCATCATGTTCGGGGTGTTGGAATAACCATTTTTATGATCATGTCTTCTTCTGCTTTTCCAGATTCTCTTCAGACCCATCTTCACCACACGGGTGTCATCGCCGTCCTCATGATTGATGAGGTCAAGGATGCGGTCCCGGTCGCGCGCGCCCTGCTGGCGGGCGGGGTGGATTGTCTCGAGCTCACACTGCGCACGCCCGTGGCCATGGAGGCCCTGCGTGCGATCCGCGCGGAGGTGCCCGAGATGAACATTGGTGTGGGCACGATCCTGAACGTGGCCCAGGTGAATGAGGTGAAGGAAGCGGGGGCTGCCTTTGGTGTGGCTCCCGGGATGAACCCGCGCGTGGTGGCAGAGGCGGTGCGCATCGGCCTGCCGTTTGCACCGGGGATCTGCACACCGACGGATATCGAGCTGGCGCTGGAGCAGGGCTGCCGCCTGCTGAAGTTTTTTCCTTCGGAACCCTGCGGCGGGCTGGCCTACCTGCGCACCATCGCTGCACCTTTCGCTCACCTGGGCGTGAAATACATTCCGTTAGGCGGGGTGGGCGCGGACAATGCGGAAAGTTATTTGAAGGAGCCTTCCGTGTTGGCTCTAGGCGGCTCCTGGTTGGCCTCAAAGCCCCTCATCCACACCCAAAACTGGGACGCGATCACGACGAATGCGCGCCGGGTGAAGGCCGTGGTGAACCAGCTCCGTGGAGGCCAGGCATGAGCCGCATCGTCACGCTGGGAGAGATCATGGCGCGGCTGGCTACGCCTGGGCATGGGCGTTTTCAGCAGGCGATGCCAGGAACGCTGGAGGTGACCTTCGCCGGGGCAGAGGCCAGTGTGGCCATGTCCATCTCCTACCTCGGCGGTGAGGCGGCTTTTGTTTCGGCTCTGCCCCAGCATGCGATTGCCGATGCGTGTGTGGCAAACCTGCGCGCGGTAGGCGTGGAGACCCGGCACATCCTGCGCACGGAGCAGGGCCGGTTAGGCCTCTATTTTTTAGAGACGGGGGCCAACCAAAGAGCCGGGCAGGTGATCTATGACCGGGAAGGCTCGGCGATGGCCATCACCCCGGCTGCGGCGTATGACTGGGCAGCCATTTTTGCAGAGGCGGAGTGGTTTCTCATCTCCGGCATCACCCCTGCCATCTCCCGAAATGCCGCTGAGGTAGCGCGCGTGGCCATGCAGGAGGCGGCGAGCCGAGGCGTGAAAATCGCCTGTGACATGAACTTTCGCAGTAAACTCTGGCAGTGGGAGCCGGGGCTGAGTGCGCAGGAGCTCGCCACACGAACCATGCGTGAGCTGATGCCGCTGGTGGATCTCTTCATTGGCGGGCGTGAGGATGCCACCCAGATGCTGGGCCTGGAGATGAGCGCGGTGGAGCCCGAGGCCGTAGCGGGCCAGATTGCAAAAGCGTATCCGCGCCTGCGCTACGTGGCCATGACCTTGAGAGAGGGCATCTCAGCTTCGCATAACAACTGGGGCGGGATGCTGTATGAAACGGCTTCAAGTCAGGCCTTCCGTGCCCCTTTGCAGGCCGGGCAGTATGAGCCGTATGCCATCACCGACATGGTGGATCGCCTGGGCGGTGGAGATGCCTTTACGGCGGGGCTGCTGTTTGCTCTCACCACTCCAGAACTGAGCGCGCCGGGCAAAGCGGTGTCTTTTGCCGTAGCAGCCTCTTGCCTCGCGCATTCTATCCCGGGAGATTTTAACTACACCACACGGGATGAGGTGGAGGCCCTGATGGCGGGAGATGCCTCCGGTCGGGTGAAACGGTGACCTGGCTCAGCCCAGGATCTTGCGGTGACCTGGGCTGAGCCACAGCGGTGGCTTTACCGGGCAGGTGGTGGGCCACCGGGGCCACCTGGAGGTGGCCCTTCACCCCGAGGTGGGCGGCCGCCTTTCGGTGGAGGGCCACCAGGGCCACGGCGCTGTTCCGGGTCTTCTGGGGTACTGCCGAGAACAATGTCCCAGGTGCCGACGAGGTCAGCACTGCCGGTTTGTTTGGGCTTAAACTCACGGATCACCGAGAGGCGCTGCGCCTCCGTGCCCATGCTACGGAGGACGCCATCGCGATCATTCTGCGGCACGCCAGCGATGTAGAGCTGGGTGGTGAGCATGCGTTTATCCCCCTGTTTCACCGCCACATGCCAGTGAATGGTGCGCCCGGTGTAGAGGCCGGGCTTGATGGTGCGGAAGCGGTATTCACCCTTTTCATTGGTGACGATCTTGCCGTAACCCTGGAACTGGGGATCGCGCTCTTTGCCACGCTGGGTGCCACGGCTGTGGATGTAGCATCCATTGTTATCCGCCTGCCACAGCTCGATCAAGGCATCCTGGATGGGCTGGCCATCCACGTTCAGCAGCCGCCCCCCGAATTCCGTCACCGTGCCGACGGCTTGTGCCGCGTTTCCTTGGATTTGCAGAAGGTCATTGTCTTGATCCAGCGGTAGATGATCTGGGTAATACGGGCCTTCTGTGGCACGCGGTGTCAGCGTGAGAGCTTCTGCATAGATGGAGCTGGTGATGATGCCGCCCGTGGTCAGCAGGAGGCTCTGCAAAAGACGACGGCGGTCAAAGCGGATGTGGAAAGGGGCGGGATTCATGGTGGGTGGCGTGTGAAGTCCTTCAACCCACGGATGAGCGACTGGTTCTGCACGAAATGAAGGAATCTTACGGCAGGGCTTGCCGCACCTGCATGCCCCCACTCAAAATGGGGGTTGTGGTCGCTTTTTGTTCACCCACGGGCAACTGTGGCAGGAGGAAGTAACCCTGCGCACGTACCTCACCGGAGGGCTGCGGAACCACCATGCCGAAGAAGCTGGCTTTGCGTTTCAGCGGGGAATCTTGCTCTGCCAGCGTGAAGCTGCCCGTGACGGTGCCCGTAGCTTTATTGAGGGTGAGGATGGCACGGGCAGGATTCCCGTGGCTGCCAGCCAGTGGCATTTTCACCACGTAGGTGCTGCTGTAGTCAAAGGCTGCTACATCGGGCTCCGTATCGGAGAGGTCCAGGCCCGCCTCGGTGAAGGTCAAGGCAGGGCTGCCAGGCTGGGGGATGCCCTGCACGATGCTGCCGGAGGATTTAAGCGCGAGGTAACCTCCAGTTAGGCCGAGTTTGAGGTCGCTGAAGCCGGGCCCGTAGGTGCGTGAGGTGTCTGAAGGTTTACTCCAGGTCAAACTTCCTGTTAGGTGGTTACCCACGGGGGCGTTGCCTTCTGCGAGATTCACGGTAAAGGGGCCTGTCAGGGAGCCTTTGTGCTTGTAGAGAGATTGATACACGCCCGTCTGGCCCTCAGGCCCCAGTCCGAATGAGCTGGTCAAGTTGTCTCCAGTGGCCGTGCGTCCGGCGATGGTGACGATGCCTGCGGTGCTGATGCGGGCGGTGAGGTAGCCGCTGCCTTGAGGGATGGCTGCTTGGCTTTGGTCACCCGGTTCCGTGAGCTGAAGGGCCGCGCTGTAATAGCCTGCGTGAAGCGTGGCGGGCAGGTTTTTCGCATGCCAGGGATTGCGCCAGCCTTCGATGAGGGCCACGCCGTGAGTGCCTTCCAGGAGTTGATTGCTGCCATCCAGTGTGAGGTCTAACGGTTGGTCATTCACCGTAACGGAGATTTGAGGCGCAGCTTCGGATAGAAACCCGACGAGGCTTTTGGTGGTGGCCCCGGTGGTGACTTTCAGCGTGTAGGAACCTAGCGCTGTCGTGGTGAGTGTGATGCGGCTGCCCAGGTTTCGATTCACATCGCCATGCGGAGAAATGAGGCCTGAAAAACTCCCGATCCATGCAGGATCGAGACCGCGCACGGTGAGCTGACCTGTGGCGGCGAGGAGACTGGTTCCAGCGGGATTCGTGGCTGTGGCGGTGAGTGGGAAATCTCCAGAAACCTGGGGGCGACCACTGATGATCCCGGTTTTGGCATTGTAAGTTAGGCCTTTGGGCAGGCCTTTGAGGGAGAAACTTTTGGGGTAATTGGTAGCACTGATTCTGGCGCTGTATTGAGCCCCGAGAAAGGTGCTCCCTAAGACCAGAGGATTCATCACGGGACGCTCGAAGACGCTGCGTATTTCCACGGTGAAGGACTTGGAGGTGATGACGTCATTTTCATCACTGAGCTGCGCGCGGAAGCTGTAGTTACCGGCGGTAGTCGGCTTTCCTTGGAGGAATCCAGTGGTGCTGAGCTGGATGCCGGGCGGCAAGCTGCCACTGCCGAGGGTCCAGGTGTAGGGG
This sequence comes from Prosthecobacter dejongeii, assembly GCF_014203045.1. Lineage (NCBI taxonomy): Bacteria > Pseudomonadati > Verrucomicrobiota > Verrucomicrobiia > Verrucomicrobiales > Verrucomicrobiaceae > Prosthecobacter > Prosthecobacter dejongeii. The sequence goes on along the minus strand of NZ_JACHIF010000001.1, from coordinate 44,590 downwards.
GCCTGGCCGCCTTCTGCGAAGAGGGATTGCAGGTAGGGCTCGGCACGGATGCCGTAGGGCAGGGCGGAGCCTGTGGTGATGGTGATGGGGGAAAGGGTGACGGTGAGATGCAGCTCCTTTTCAGCGGTGAGTTGGTGCGCATCCGTCAGCTTCACCGTGAAACTTGTGGTTAGCGCTTCTGTGGGCAGGCCCGTGAGCAGGCCGCTACTGCTGAGGGTGAACCCTGCGGGCAGGCTGCCGGAGAGAAGGCTCCAGGTGTAGGAAGCTGTGCCACCGCTGCCCATGAGAGGCGTGGTGTAGGGGGCCCCCGTGCTACCCTGTGGCAGTGGGTCTGCGGTGGTGATCTGGGGGGCTGTGGCAGCGATGGTGAGGGTGAAGTTTTTACCTCCGGTACGGTTGAGTCCATCCGTGACTAACACCGTGAAGTTGAAGGAGCCTGCCACTGTCGCTTGCCCACTGAGTGCACCGCTGGTGGTGAGGGTCAGCCCTGCCGGCAAGGCTCCTTGTGTGACAGTGAAGGTGAAGGGCGCAGTGCCTTGCTGGGTCGTCAAAGTCTCCGTGTAGGGCATGCCGATGACGCCGCCTTTGAGCGCGTTCGGATTGAGGATGGTAAGGGCGGAGGCTAGCCAGTCTGCGGTGTCATCTTGGTCTGCATCCACGATACGGTTTAAGTTCAGTCGCCCAGACGTCTTCACTTTGCCTTGAAGGCTGGATTTGACGTCCACATTGTTGAGGATGCGGGCGATGCGCTGAGTCACTGTATCATTGGGGAAATTCAGTGCGGCAAAGGCCACGGCTCCAGACACATGAGGCGTGGCCATGGAGGTGCCACTGAGAAACTGATAGCCGAACTCAAGCTCCCAGGTGCAATTTACAGGCAATGCCAGGGCCTTGATGGCGAGACCATCTGCACGCGTCAGAGACACGGCGGGGATCCAACTGCCAGCGCTGCCCAGCGTGCCCAGGAAAGGACCGTCCACATTGTTGTAAACCAGCACGGCTTTGGCCCCGGCAGCCTGGGCGTGAGTGACCTTTTCCGCGAAGGTCAAAGTGCCACGCGCGATGAGGGCGATCTGGCCACTGACGGCGGCGGGAAACTCTGTGGGATTGCCAATGCCGCAGTCGTAAATTCTTCCGCTGAGGCCCGTGGTCTGCCCGGCAAAGGTGATGGGCAGGGTTTCATACTTTTTGCTGCCGACTGTAACGGCGATGCTCCTGGGTTTTGTGGATAAGATGCTGGTGCCGGGAGCGGCGATATCCACGGAAGTGCTACCATAATTTGAGAAGCTGGAGAGCGCGTCTTTGGAATCGGTGGAGGCCACAGCGATGATGTTTGAAACATCGTAGGAGGCTGGATAGCTGGGGGAAAGATTGTTGTTGGAGGTGTCATTGCCAGCCGCTGCGCACATGATGATGCCCTCCGCTCCGGCCGTGGCGATGGAATCTCTTTCTGCGGTGCTGAAGCCCCCTCCGCCATACGAGGCATTCAAGGCCACGATGGGCACGCCCCGGCGCTTCATGGCCACGGCGTATTCGACGGCTTCGATCACGCCAGAGCTGCTGATGACATCACCATCACTGGAGACTTTCAGGGCCATGATTTTCACCTGATCCTGCACGCCGATGAGGCCGAGGTTGTTATTTCCTTGGGCGGCTATCGTGCCGGCCACATGGGTGCCATGGTCACCTGAATCCATGGGATTGGAGAGATCTCCCGCAAAGTCGTAACCGTAGTAGTCATCGGTATAGCCATTGCCGTCGTCGTCACGGTTATTGTTAGGCGTCTCCAGCGTATTCACCCACATGCGGGGGACTAGATCGGGGTGTTCCACATCCACGCCTGTGTCTATGACGGCGATGACCATCTCGCCGGTGGGTGTGCGGGCTTTTTCCATGGCCTGCAGATATTTGATGTCTGCTCCACTGGTGCCCTTGGTGCCATTCACAGTCTGGCCGGTGTTTTGTAGGGACCATTGCTCACTGAAACGTGTGTCGTTAGGCGTAGCCTGCACCCAGCGGAGGTAATTTGGCTCGACGGTTTCCACCGTGGGGTCGGCTTTCAGTTCCTGGATGAGGTCCTGGGTTTTACGCCCCTGTTTTCGCACCAGGCCCATGGGCTTGCGCCGGAGTGCGGAGATCTCTGGAAACTGCCGCTCAAAACGCAGGGAACGTCGCGCTAGAGTGGACTCGGCGGAGCGGCGTGTGGCGGTGGACTTGAAGGTGACGATGACCTCCCCCTCCACCTGCTCTGTCCGCGTCTGACCTTGCACCACGGCTACCGTCAAAGATAGCAAGGCGATGATGAGCCGCAGGGGCGCAGTGGAGGAAACCATGACGGCCTATGATGCCCTAGATTCGTGGAAGGTTCATTCTTTTTTCCCAGCTGTATTTTTGAACGTTTGTGCAATCTGCAAACAGACCCAGCGGCCTGGAAAAGGAGGACTGAGTCAAGGAGCTGTCATTTGCACTCAGGCGCTTTCATGCGCATGGATGCGGCCCGCTATGTCCAGCCGCCGACCTGCCCTTGGTTTTATCTTCGTCACCCTCGCTCTCGATATTCTAGGGATTGGTCTCATCGTGCCCATCTTGCCCAAGTTGATCGAGCAATATCAGGGTGGGGATGTGACGACCGCTTCGACGACGTATGGACTCCTGCATTCCACCTATGCGCTGATGCAGTTTCTCTTCGCACCGTTGATCGGCAGTCTGTCAGACCGGTTTGGCCGGCGGCCGGTGATCCTCATCTCGCTTTTTGGGTCGGGGCTGGACTACTTGCTCATTGCCTACGCGCCGAATTTGACCTGGTTTGTCGTGGGCCGCATCATTGCCGGGATCACAGGGGCCAATTTCGCTGCTGGGACGGCCTACATCGCAGATATCAGTCCGCCGGAGAAACGCGCGGCGAACTTTGGTCTCATCGGTGCCGCTTTTGGCATCGGCTTCATCATCGGGCCTGCGCTGGGCGGTTGGCTGGGGGATTACGGCCTGAAGGTGCCTTTTCTCGCCGCTGGGGCGCTGACCCTAGTGAACTGGCTCTATGGGGTCTTTGTGCTGCCAGAGTCGCTAGCTCCAGAAAATAAACGTACTTTTAGTTGGGCCAAGAGTAATCCGGTTGGTTCTCTCATGGCGCTACGTCGTTTCCCCAGTGTGCTGGGACTCATCACCACCAGCTTTCTCTTTACCCTGGGGCATCAGGTTTATCCGGCGATCTGGGTGCTTTACACGAGTTATCGTTATGGCTGGGATACCAAGGCGACAGGGCTTTCCCTGGCCTTCGTGGGCGTGATGGCGGCGATCGTCCAAGGCGGCCTGGCGCGTGTGATTGTGGACCGTCTGGGGGAGGTGAAAACGGCCCTGATCGGACTGGCCCTGGGAACGGTGATGTATGTCTGCTATGGCCTGGCCACGGAAGGCTGGATGATCTACGCCTGCATCCTGGTGGGCAGTTTATCGGGTGTGGCGGGCCCGGCGGTGCAGGGGCTCATGTCGCGCAGTGTGCCGGATGATCAGCAAGGGGGACTGCAGGGTTCCCTCACCAGCTTGGCCAGTGTGGCGGGCATCGTGGGCCCGCCCATGTGTACGGGTTTATTTGGCTACTTCGTGAGCAAAGAAGCACCCGTGCATCTTCCCGGTGTGGCTTTTTTTGCCAGCGCCGTGCTCACCACTTTCGCCTTGTTCCTGGCTTTCCGCGCGCTGCGTGGCGTCACTCCACATTTTGTACCTGCTCGCGAATCTTCTCCAACTCCGTCTTCGCACTGACCACGGCGTGGGCGATTTCGGCATTGTTGCACTTGGAGCCCATGGTGTTGAACTCGCGGAAAAACTCCTGCACCAGGAAGTCCAGGCTGCGGCCCACGGGCTCTGCGGAGGCGAGATAAGTGCGAAACTGTTTCAGGTGACTGGCCGCGCGGGATAGCTCTTCGGAAATGTCCGTGCGGTCGGCAAACAGGGCGATCTCCTTGAGCAGGCGCTCATCGTCCAGTGGCAGCGGTAGCCCGGCCTGCTCCAGGCGCTGATGCAGCACTTGGCGTTGATGCTCTGGCACCAGTGGGGCTTTTTCAGCGATGAGCGCTGCATGAGCTTCGATGCTGAGCAGGCGTGTTTCCATTTCTTCCCGCAGGTGCAGGCCTTCCGTGCCGCGCATGGCGCGTAGTTGCTCAAGGGCAGCAGCCAGGGCCTCCTGAATGGCTGGCCACGCCGTTTCCGGATCAGCAGGGGTAGATTCCCCCGCCAGCACGCCCGGCAGGCGGATGATTTCGCTGAGGCTGATCTCGGGTGAGATGCCCAGCTTGCCCGCCAGCGCGCGCAGGTTCTCCAGATACTTGGCCGCCACGGCTTCATCCACCTGCGGCAGGTGAGATGTTTCAGCGGCATCGCTGCGGATCAGCACATTGACTCGCCCGCGTGAGCAAGCCGCCGCTACTTGATTGCGCACCTGCGTCTCCAGATCATGGAGATCACGTGGGAGATTGACCGAGACCTCCAGTTGTTTCCGGTTCACACTGCTGCACTCCACCACCCAGGCGGTGCCTGCTGCCTGCCGCGACTCACCCCGGCCAAATCCTGTCATGCTTTTCATGGACGGCGACAGAAGAGCCGAGTGCGAGGTCATGCAAGGCCGCTTACCGAGTAAAACGGCCACTCGTTGAGATCTGGCTGGCCCAGGTTTTCCTGCTCATAAAGCCCTTTGTCCTGACTGAAAGCGATGGATTCCAGCTCAGCTCGGACATCCTCTAACCAAGGATTTTCAAGCAGCCCTGGCAAAATTTTACGATCATACTCGGTCAACGCAATGGCTGCCGATCCACGCCGATGCTGCATGAGGAATGGTTGAATGTTGCGTCCTGTCTGTTCGCGTAGTTTAGCCAGGATGAGGAAACCCGCAGGATCTGTGTCACCAAAGTGATAAACGGGAAGATCTGGTGGCAGCAATTCAAGCAAGCGGAGGACGGCACTGTTGGGGAAACTGCAGCCGATAAGCAAGGTGCCGCCCGCTTTATTTTTTAAAGCTAGTTGGGGAAGCGTTGTCTTTTTGTTTTCCACCAAGAGGACTCGAGTGGCTGGGGTGGAGATGCGTGTGGCCTGTTCTATGTCGGGCGTTAGAGACAGGCTGACCACTCCTTTCAGGGCATGGATGATGTCCTTCTCATCAAAGGAATGCAGAGTGATTTGCCCTGCGACATCCACTTTAGGCTCGGTCAATTGAATGCCGCATGATTCTAAAGTGACAGGTCTGCCGAACAAAGAGTTAAAACAAGATTCGAGGTTTGCTTTCCGTGGCTCTAATTCTTTGCTTCCTCCTTCAAGTCCTAGCGCGATACTCGCGGTGCGGACGGGTGTATTCTCTGCCCAAGCAACCGAGGTAAATCGAAAAGTCAGGTCCAGCATATCCCGCATTTTTTCGGGAGCTTTCCACATGAGGGGTGGGACATTGAGGCCTTGCCCGAATGTTTTATAGATTCGACCACACCACTGCTGCCAAAGTTCAGGGAATCGAGGATGATGCTTGGCTTCAAATTCTTTGACCGTGAGTAGTGACTGCGCATGGCGATCACTGGCTGGTCGGTGGCCAAAAGTTTCTTGGAGCCATGGTTCAGCCTCAATTGGAATTTGCACCCTCTGAATCAAATAAAGACGGTAATCGTGAGTGACGCTTTTGAGGCGTCCTTGATTGTGGAGTTGTTCCAAATCACGCTGCGCCGCACGTTGATCCTCGACCCTCTTGAGGCCCGCTTCCTCTAGAAGTTCTGGCCAGGGAGTGGAGAACGGGTTCTTGGCTGGAGCCAGTCTGTCCCCCCGCGTGGCACGCCATTTCTCGAAAAGAGTCTGGAGCCAGGCTGGTGGCATAGTGAGTAAAATAAAGAAAGATCACCCCGCCAGCGCCTGCAGCAGTTTGTCTTTGTTCCACGGCACCACCCAGTTTTCGATGTGGATGTCGCGGCCTTGGCCGTCGCGTTTGCGGTCCACGCGGCATTCGATGACGGTATCCGCGTGGTCAATCATGGTGCCGAGGCGGTCCATGGGGAAGGCGAGGAGGAGCTGGAGGCCGAAGTTGCTGGCCAGGGCTAGGCAGTCATCAATACGATCACCACTGAGCTTGGAGAAGGCTTCGTCCATGACCACCAATCCGAGGTTCCGTCGGCTGTCCTTGCGCCCCAGGTCATAGACGCGGTGGAAGGCGGCGAGCATGGAGACAAAGAAGGGGGCCTGATTTTCCCCACCACTCATTTTACGGGCGTTGTTCTGGAGGGAAATAGCGGCCTCTTCGCTATGACCGCTGGGGATCATGAGCATGTCATAACGATGATAAAAGCGGTAGTCCAGCAGGCGCTGCGCTTTGGCATCCTCCGGGTTATCAATCGCGGCCATGAGCTCTTCTTTGGCCTTGGTGATTTCTTCCTGCTTCGAGGAAGCAAAGAGTTCATCGGAGGGGTTGAAGCCTTCGAGCCCGTTCTCGATGAGATTCCACATGGCAGACTGAGCACGGTCGCGGATCTGCGAGATGCGGTAACGATAACGGCCGATGTCTTGATCGAGGATCTTGCTCAGTTCCTTGATGGTGCGTGTGGCTTCGTCAATCTTTTCCCGCAGCACATCCAGCACCTGGCTCTGCAGGCGCTCTTCCCACTCGCGGCGGCGCTCTTCGGCGATCTGGCGGTAGTGGCTGAGTTGATGCGATTCGAGATCGTTGCAGCGGGCATCGTAGCGGGCGTTGTCCTCCTCTTCAGCATCGAAGTCATGCCGATATTCAGGGTGCGCCTCCGCCAGCTTGCGGCGTTCATCATTGCGATCACGGCGAGTGCGCTCGGCACGGTCGTGGGCGTATTGACGGCCATACTCGGACTGGTCTTTGCGCTTTTGCCAGGTGCCTCCGGCTTCCAGCGCTGCCTTCATCGCTGCCGCGATTTCATCTTGGGCCAGGCCGCGAGGCAGGCTGTTCAGACTCTCATGCAGGGACAGGGTGGCACTTTGGAATTCTTCCCGGCACAGGTCCAGTTGCTCCAGCATCTGCCGCTCATTCACGACAAAAGCGGTGACAGAGGTGCTGAGGCTGCCGATGCGCTGTTCCAGGCCGCGCAGGCGCATTTCCAGCTCGTCCATTTCCTGGAGTTGGCGGTCCTGTTCCGGCGTGGCCAGGAGCTGGATGGTTTCTTCCAACTGGCGCTCGTTGGCCTCCAGGCCGGGGAGTTGGGAAAGCTCGATGGCGGAGGCTTTCGGGGAGTCTTCGCCCAGGCGATACTCTTGGCCGCGCTTCAGCCAGCTACGCACAGCATGCACCTCACGGCGGAATTCGTTCATGAAGCCACGCACACGTTCCAGGCCTTCCTCACGCTCCTTGCGCATGCGGCGCAGGCCTTCCTCACCCAGGGTCAGTTCCTTCTCCGCGCTGAGATGGCGGCGCACCCCGGGTTGTTTCAGCAAGCCTTCTTGCGTGATGGCGTGCTCATGCATCTTCAGCTTGGTGGAGCTGTTGACGGCGATGATTTGGCCTAACAAATGATTGATGAGGAGGTGGGCTGTGGGGTGCTTGGTCTCCAGCATTTCGGCCAGAGAGCCTTTTTCGGCTTTCGGCTTCAGCTCGCGCAGCTCTTCCGCATTGGCCAGCAGCTCGGTGCCACTGTTCTTTTGAAATTGTTCCCAGGCCGCAAGGTAGCAGTCATCTTCCACCAGCACGGTCTGGCGGTGGGCGCCCAGTACGGATTCCAAAAGCGGCCACCAGGCTTCAAACTCAGGCTTCACCTCCACCACTCGGGCAAAGAGTTCCGCCTTGTTACCCCGGGCGCGCAGACCGTCCAGCAGCGGGGTGGCCTGGGTGCGCCCTTCGCTTAGGCTCACGAGCTGGCGTTGCAGTTCATCCTCGGCCTTTTCCAGCTCCTCCACTTCTTCCAGTTTCGGGCGCAGCCAGTCTTCACCTAGACGGCTGATGCGGTCATACTCACGGGCTAGCCCTGGCAGGGCCTCCAGGCCGACATGGGCCTCTTCATTGCGGAGCTGGGGCAGAAGCTCGGCGCGCTCCAGCTTGGCATTCAAACCGACACGCAGGCCGTGGCGCAGCCATTCATCCCAGTGCAGCGCGCGCTCATTCAGCATCTCATGCGCGGTGCGTGAGGCGTGGTGCAGGCGCTCGATGCGGGGCATCAGATCTGCCCGCTGGCGACGCAGGTCATTGAGCTTCCGCAGGCTGTCATCACGCCCGGCGACGAGCTTCACCTCATCATAACGGGCCTTGGCCTCATCGCGCTCTTTGACGGCCACTGCCATGTTGGTTTTGTCCTCTGCATGGCGCTCGCGCAGCAGCCTCAGGTCACTATCGGCCCGATGGAACTTTTCTTCCGATTCCGCATGGTCCAGGGCGGCGCGCAGGTGGCCAAAGAGGGCCTCTTCACGGCGGGCTTCGCTGAAGCTGAGGTGGTGCGTGCGGATGCGCTGGAGAAAGCCGAGTTGGTCCCCCAGGGTGTCCACACGGCGCTCCGCCTCCCGCAGGGCATCCAGGCTGCGGCGCACTTCCTTCACCTCAGGCAGACCGGGCTCCAGGATGTTTTCGCGGATGAAACTTTCAAAGTTTTCCACCGGCTGGAAAGCGATGGCTCCCGGCAGGGTTTTGTTCATCTGGGTGCGATCAAAGAACAGGTGCTCACGGGCTCCCATCTCATCCAGGTAAGTATCCAGACGGCCAAAGTGTTCGCCCTGGAGATCACGCTTCACACGCACGCGAAATTCATCTTCGGCCAGCATTTCCTGGCGATCAGGTTTGGTGATGTCCTGCTCGCGGATCACATCCGCCCAATGCAAGCGCCCTGGAGTGTAAAACCAGACGTAGCGGGCATCCGAAGTGGGGCCTTCATACTCTACGCGCACGCCCCAGGTTTCGCGGCGGGGCTCGGTGCCGCCTTCTTCCAGCGGCCACTCAAATTCCAGGGCCGCGATGGTCACCCCACTGGGGCGCAGGTAGCGCGGCTGGCCATCTTTGGTCTTGGTATTCGTATCGCAGAGGCAGTAGCCGCGCAGATCACGATCTCGTCCCGTGGGGCGTTTGCCATCGCCTGTTGCGGCGCGGTTGAATCGGGTGCCTTTGCTGCCTAACAAAACGAATTGCACCAAGTCCAGTAGGGCGGACTTGCCCGTGCCGTTTTCACCACAGAGCAGGGCGAGGCCGTTGACATCAATGATGCGGCGAAAGCCATACCAGTTGATGGCGATGATGCGGCTGAGAGTGATGCGCTGAGGGCGATCCATGAGGGAGAGATTCGGGGAAAATTAAGGCTGAGGGGACTCTTCGAGCACGATGGCCGCGGCGGCCTGTTCCGGCTCATACAGCTTGGCGCGTTCCAGCCAGGCTTCGATGCTGTCAAACGGGATGCTGCGAGACAGGCTGGGCAGCACTTCAATCATGGCCTCACCAGGGCGGGTGCTATCCTCCGCGCGCTGAAAGCGGATGAGCTTTTTGCGGCGCAGGCGGGACAGCAGCTCCTCCAGCGCGGTGATGCCTGGGGGCTCGATGTGCTCAAAGAACACCCGCCATTTCACCCACAGGTCATTGGCGCTGATGATGACAGTTTCGCTGGCCTGCTCACTGCGGGATTCATCGTAGATGCGCCACAGGGCCAGGACCAGGAGGGTTTCATCCTTCGTGAAGGCGGCCAGGAGTTGGCACTCCTCCGGCACCGGGCGGGCCTGGATGAGCGGCGGCTCATGGTCAATGATGAGCTCCAGACCGAGGGGGGAAAGGTAGTCACGAATGTGGTCTGGATATTGATCCCTAACCAAAAGGTAGGAATCGCGGCCGCTGCCTTCATCCCCCAGGATGACGCCGTAGCGGAGGAGGTCCGCAAGAACATCGCGGATGGGGGAGCGGTCGCGTTCAGGGACGTCAGCCCAGAAAGATGGCCAGGGGAGGGAACTCATGTGGGGCGGGTAAAGGCAAAACGTTCGACGCGCCAGCCAGCCTGGGCGTCACGAGGGATGTTTTCAGGTTCGAGGCTGTGATCGCGGCTGCTGCTGACGATGTGCCAGCGCTGCTCTTCCCCACTGGTGGCATCCATGCCGTGGGTGTAGGCCGCAGCGGCCATGAGGTCCAGCAACTCATCCGGTGTCTCCAGGGTAAAACCGTCGGTGGCGATGCCCGGGCCGTGCTCCCGGATCATTCGGGCGACCAGTCGCGCAGCGCGGTGCGGAGTCAGAGCGAATTTTTGACGCTGGCGCAGGCGCTCCAGATCGGCGGCCTCATCTTCAGCCGAAAGCGTTTGTCCCAGCTCCAGTGCTACAGGTGAGCGGGACCGCCGTGGACGGGCCAGGGAAGCGATGCCGTAAAAGAAATCCACCTCGGGCGTGGCCAGGGCAAAGTCCGGCTCGATCCGCAGGTCATTGAACTTGGTGCCGCGATGGGCGGTATTGATCGCCTCACAGTAGCGTTTGATCATGTCTGGGCGGCGACCGCGTAGCTCCGACTGGTAACGGTACCGCTGCACGGACAGACGGTTAAAGGAGGCCACGCGGGCATCAATCGCCTCTGCCCTCAGGCGCAGGCCGGCGAGTTGGCGCTCCAGCCGCTGAATTTGGATGTTGGCCAGTTCCCAGGCTTCGTTTGGCTCCAGGTTGCGGTATTCGGCGATGCCATCTGCGAGGTGCTGGATCACCAAGGGATCATCCGCTGCATCGCGCACGCGGCTGCGGGCTCGTTGCAGGCGTGGCAGCAGGCCACCACCGCGCAGGACATCGTAACAGACCATGTGCTGGCCTTCATGAAAGTCGTGGTAAAACAGGCGCAGCGTCTCCGCGCCAGACTCCGTTTCCCGCTGCCGCCGCTCAAAGCTGTGCACCAGCTTCTCCACCCCGTGGAGCTGGAGGATGGCGCTTTCCATGCGCAGGAGGAGATCGTGGATCGTGCCACGCATTTCCATGGCGGGGACGATGTAGGGGTTCAGCACATCCCGCTGCTCCAGAGAGGTGCAGACGCCGCGCAGGGTATCAGCAAAGCTTTTCAGCTCCGCCACCTCATTTTCGGCGAGGTCGCGCAGGGTGCGCATCAGTGGGCGCAGGGAAGGGGAGATGACCACCCAGCGCTCATGGAGGCTCACGGCTTGCTCCTCGATCCAGCGCACTTGCAGCAGTTGATTGTACAGCTTGCCAGCCCGCGCGCGGATGTCTTGCAGGCCTCCACCCTCGTCTTCTTGGAGGGCCACCTGGGGGTTCTGGGAAAGCACCTCACGCAGGATGGCTAGGGCATCCGTTTGTGGCAGGCGACCCGCTTCCCCAGCCTCCTGAATCAGGCGATCTGCCCCGTCCACATACACCGGGGCCGAGGGGCGCACCAGCGGACGAAAGAAGTCCGCTGAAACACTGGCAAACAGGCGCTGGCTGAGTTGGTCGGCTGGCATGGGCTGCCCATCCTGACAGGACAAACCGGGACTGCAACTTTTGTCCGGTTGGTGGGGTGTGTTTTAGGGGGGTGGGAGGTTGGTCAACCATCGCCGCAGTCGCGGGACAGGCGGAAGACGCGGAAGACACGGAAAAGGGGAACGGAGGATTTTGGGGAGAAATTTGATTTTTCCCCATTGGGGGATTTTGGGTCTAAGGGGTTGAGGGTGAGTGGGTTGGGATGGGGATTTGATGGGGATTTGATGGGGATGGATTTCCCCACCTGGGGACTTTTGGGGGCTGGCGGGGCGTGAGAACGGTCTTCGGCGGGACGCCGAAAACGGCACGCGAGACGCGCGCGCTCTAGGACGTGGGGCAAGGTGCGGGAAGAGGCGGGGGCGGGCAAGGGGCAAAAGGGGGACTTGGGCCAAGTGGGGATTTTTTTGAGTGGGCGGGGACGTCGTGGACCAGGGCCAGTTGGGCATGCCTGGTGGTGGAGGGAGACCGGGGGCTCCGGCAAGCCTTTTGATCCGAACTACCGACCTTCACCCAAAGACACCGCCGCTTGTTGCGGGGGCACGGCCACGAACAGCCCGCGATCCTCCCGGCGGCGCTGGCGGTCCAGGCGCTGGGCGAGGATGCGGCGGGCCTCTTCCTCGGTGATGTCTGGGAACTGCTGTTTGGTTCTTCCCTGTCAATTATCGACGGGCGGGAAGAGGGCACCGTTTTTTTAACAGGATTGACACGATTTCAGGATTAACAAGATTTTGAATGGGGGCCGTATTGTTTGGGCAGGGAATCATTGGTGGGCTGCTTGGCGCGCAGATGATCGGGTAAACCCACCGCATGACTTCAAGAGTCCGGCTTGGAGCCACCTTTGAGTCGGAGATAAAGTGGCTGACAAGACAGCGAATTTGTCGGTAAATGACGTGTGAACGCCAGCCAAGACTCAACATGAAACTAATTCTTCTAGCATTGCTCGGTTCGTCCATCATCGCTTTCGCAGAAAAGCCACAAACGGAGAATAGAGATTGGGAGCAGGCCTGTGGCGGGAGCAATATTGCGGTGACATCGGTTGCGGGGAAGATCGTCTGCATTGATGCCTTTGTAGAGCATTTCGCTGAGGGCAGACAGTGGGTTTGTCACTTCAAGGGCGGCGAGATCATTTCAGCTTTGTTTCGCCACTTTAAGGTCATTCGAAAATCGGCTGGAGAGGCCGGCGAGTTTACGACCGAGCTGGATGAGGATCGCACCGAGGTGTTTCACTTTCCCGATCATGACCTTTCGAAGATGGATCCAGACCTGAAGAAGGATCTGTTGGAGGTCATCGCCAAAGCAACAAAACCAGGCGAACAAGGTGGTGCAGGTCAATCGGGTGCCGGCTCCGAGTCGAGATGATTTCCTGGCATTCCAACCTCAATCCCGCATTCAAGGCTCACTCCCGCTTGTGGGTTACCAGTTCTTTGACGTTCCCTTAAAATGATCCGACTCCTACGACAATGCATGATCGCCTGCGTGCTGTATTTGGCACTGCCTTCGGGCTCTGGACATGCCCAAACCACAATGGATGTTCCCGAAGCGAAGTTTCAGGGCACATGGCATGTGCAGAAGCATTTTTTCAGAACTCTCCGGGAGGGCGAGGCGGATTTTGAAGCGTTGGGGGAGGAGACTCCTAAGGGCAAGTTTCCTTCCGAGTTGGTGATCCAATTTCGACGCCATGAAAGCGGTGCGATCCAACAGATATGGACGGACCCAACCGGCGACGTGATCAGAAGCAAGGGAGTGACTGTTCTGGAGGTCACGCCGAATGTCCTGACCTACAGAGCCTGGTCAGATCATCCCACTTGGAAGAATATCCTCACCCTCAAGGATGATGGCAGCGCGGTGTTTCAGGTGAGATCAATGAAGCATCAAGAAACCTATCTTTTAGCCCCAACGAATAAGGCAGACGGATTCAAACAGCCAAGTGGCGAGAAATGAACCTGCGCGAACTACTGACAGTGGAGCAGACCTTCGATTTTTGCAGGCCTGGAGTTCGTATGCTGGTATTGTCGCCCACTCTAATGATGCCTGACGGCTGGAGTACGCGCGGTTGGAGTGAACGAGAGGAACCGGTGACTATGGTGCGACCTGACGGAAGTGCCCTTTCAGCGACTGCGCAGATTTGCGTGACGCACCTCAATATTCGTGATCCAGATGTTCCAATCAAGGCCCGATGGCCAATTACCATCTGGTTGACAGACCGGACGGAGGATGAGGTTCAGGTGGGAAGCAAGATTCTAGCTGATCCTGCTGTATGCGCAGCGATCTTTGGGGAAGACTCATCCGTCACGTGATCGAATCCTGCCGAGTGGCAGAACAAGGGCTGGGCAATTCCCACTAGCTTCGACGGGAAAACCTCACTCGGAGAGTGAGGAGTACTGTACTACTGCAACCGTGTCACTTCCCACCCACAGGCATGGATGATCCCGCCTGAGTGGACTGGCTAACGCAAGAGACCCGTGATAGGAGGCGTTACAATACGTTACACTTTGTTAGAATCCCCCCTTCAACCATCCATGAAGACGTTCCTGCTTTCTCTTTCCAGCCTGTTTGTTCTCGCGCTGGCCGTCCAGGCTGCCCCGCCGAAGAAAGAGGAGAGCATTGATCCCAACAAACCGGTCTCGTTTTACAAACACATCCGCCCCATCCTCCAGGCAAACTGCACGGGCTGCCACCAGCCAGCGAAGGCCAAGGGCGACTACGTGATGACCGACTTCGCCAAACTGCTGGCAGGTGGAGAAGAGGGCAACGCCATCGTCCCCGGTAAGCCAGAGGAATCGAACCTCCTAAAGGTCTCCACCCCCAATGCCGAAGGCAAGGTGGAGATGCCACCCAAGGGCGATCCTCTTCATGAAACGCAGGTCGCCCTCATCAAGCGCTGGGTCAGCGAGGGGGCCAAAGATGATACCCCCGCTTCTGCCATGGCGCACTATGACATGGAGCACCCGCCCGTGTATGTCACCGCGCCAGCCGTGACCTCCATGGAGTATTCGCCCGATGGCACCCTGCTCGCAGTGGCCGGTTACCATGAAGTGCTCATTCATAAGGCCGATGGCAGTGGCATTGTTACACGTTTGGTTGGGCTGGCGGAGCGCATTCAAAAGCTGGCCTGGTCGCCCGATGGCAGCAAGATCCTCGTCACTGGCGGCAGCCCGGCACGCGAAGGGGAGATCCAGGTCTGGGATGTGGCGAAGAAGAAGCTGGAGCTGTCCAAGTCCCTGACTTTCGACACCCTTTACGGTGCCAGTTGGTCGCCCGATGGCAAGTTCATCGCTGTGGGCTGTGCGGACAATGGCCTGCGCGCTTTTGAAGCCGCCACGGGCAAAGAAACCCTCTTCATGGGTGGCCACAGTGACTGGGTGCTGGACACCGTGTGGAGCACGGATGGCAAGTTCATCGCCTCCTGCGGCCGTGACATGAGCGTGAAACTCACCGAGGTAGAAACGCAGCGTTTTGTGGACAATATCACCTCCATCACACCGGGTGCTCTCAAGGGCGGTGTGCAGGCCCTGGTGCGCCATCCTTTGCGCAATGAAATCCTCATCGGCGGCACCGATGGCATGCCGGCCATCTACCGCATGGAGCGCATCACCAAACGAGTCATCGGGGACAATGCCAACCTCATCCGCAAGTTTCCCCTCATGCAGGGCCGCATCTTCGGCGTGGACTTCGCGCCCGATGGCAAACGCATCGCCGCTGGTGCCTCGCATGAAGGCACGGGCCAGGTGAATATCTACACCTCCGATTATGACAGCACGATGCCGGACGAGGTGAAGACCATCGTCGAAACTCGCAGTGGCGCTGGCAAGGCGCTTGAGGACTGGATTGTCAAAGACGTAAAGCTCATCGCCAGTGTGCCCATGCCCACCGGTGGCATCTTTACCGTCAGCTTCAGTCCCGATGGCCAAACCGTGGCTGCTGCGGGCCAGGATGGTCGCATCCGTCTCATCGAATCCACAACGGGTAAGATTGCCAAAGAGTTTGTTAGCGTACCTTTGGTCGAAAACAAAGCCATCGCGGCCAGTGAGGTCATCGCCGATGATAGCGTGCGTGCGACAGCGGTGAAGGATGACAAAGTGGAGACCTTGGTTCCCGGCCTCACCGTTGCCTCCATTGAGGTGCAGCCCACCACCATCAGCCTCAGCAAGCCGATGGAATACGCCCAGCTTTTGGTCACAGCGACTCTAAGCAATGGCACGAAGGCCGATGTCACCCGCATGGCCAAACTGACCTTCCTGGGCGGTGAAGCGGCGAGCATCAATGAGCGTGGTCTGCTGCGCCCTGGCAGCGATGGCAAAGGTGAGGTGAAGATCGCCTTCATGGGCAAGAGCGCCACTGTGCCCGTGACGGTGACAGGTATGAATCTAGCCCTGAAACCGGACTACGTGCGCGATGTGATGCCCATCACTTCCAAGCTCGGTTGCAACATGGGCACCTGCCATGGGGCCAAGGATGGCAAGGCGGGCTTCAAGCTCAGCCTGCGCGGTTATGACCCCATTTATGACGTGCTCGCTTTTACCGATGAACTCGCCAGCCGTCGTGCCAACGTGGCCTCTCCAGATCATTCGCTGATGCTGCTGAAGGCCAGTGGTTCGGTTCCCCATGAAGGCGGGCAATTGACCGTCCCTGGTGAACTGTATTATGAAACGCTGAAGGCATGGATCAGCCAGGGCGCTAAGCTCGACCTCAAGACCCCACGGGTGACCAGCATCGAGGTGTTCCCCAAAAACCCTGTGCTGGAGCGCATCGGCAGCCGCCAGCAGATCCGCGTCATCGCCCGTTATGCGGATGGTTATGTCAAAGATGTCACCGCGGAAGCCTTTGTGGACAGCGGCAACATGGAAGTGCTGGAGGCAGACAAAACCGGCCTGGTGACCAGTCTGCGCCGTGGCGAGGCCGCCATCCTCGCCCGCTTTGAAGGGGCCTATGCTGCCACCACCGTCACCGTCATGGGAGACCGCACCGGCTTCGCCTGGAAGGAGCCTGAGAAGTGGACCAAGATTGATGAACTCGTGACCCGCAAGTGGGAGCGCATGAAGATCGAACCCAGCGGACTGTGCAGCGATGAAGACTTCCTACGCCGCATTCACATTGACCTCACCGGCCTGCCTCCAAAGGTGGAAGAAGTGCGCGCCTTTGTAGCAGATGCACGAGACAGCCGGACGAAGCGCAATGAGGTCATTGATAAGCTCATCGGCAATCCAGACTTTGTGGATCATTGGTCGAACAAATGGGCGGACATGTTGCAAGTGAACAGCAAATTCCTCGGCAACGAAGGTGTCAAGATTTTGCGGGATTGGATCAAGCAACAGGTCGCGGATAACACCCCCTACGACCGGATGGCCTACCGCATCATCACGGCCACGGGTTCTACCAAGGACAACCCCGCTGCTGCCTATTACAAGACAGTGCGCACCCCGGAAGAACTGGTGGAAAACACCACGCACCTTTTCCTGGCCACTCGATTCAATTGCAACAAGTGCCACGACCATCCTTTTGAAAAATGGACCTGGGACCAATACTACCAGACCGCCGCTTTCTTTGCCCAAGTGGATCTGAAGACCGATCCCGCAAGCGCTGGCAAGACCATTGGTGGTACCGCTGTGGAAGGGGCCAAGCCTCTGTATGAAATCGTCGGTGACAAAACCATGGGCGAGATGAATCACCTCCGCACAAATGCCCCCGTGGCCCCGCAGGTGCCTTTTGACATGGAATTGGTTAGCAAGACCGCCACCAGCCGCCGCGAGCAGTTTGCGACCTGGATGACCAGCCCGGAAAACGACTACTTCGCCATGAGCTACACCAATCGCATTTGGGGCTATCTCACCGGCACGGGCGTCATCGAGCCCCTGGACGACATCCGTGCAGGCAACCCGCCTAGCAATCCTGAGCTCCTCCAATACCTGACGAATGAGTTTGTGCAGAGTGGCTTCAATGTGCGTCACCTGATGAAGATCATCACCCAGAGCCGCACCTATCAACTCAGCCTCTCCACCAACAAATGGAACGAGGACGACAAGGTGAACTACAGCCATGCCAAGGCCCGCCGCCTGCCTGCAGAGGTGCTGTTTGACTCCGTCTTTGCCGTGACCGGTTCTATGCCGAATATCCCCGGCGTGCCCAAAGGCACACGGGCGGCCCAGCTCATTGACGGTCAAACTCAGTTGCCCGATGGCTTCCTAACCAACTTTGGTAAACCTGCGCGTGAGAGCGTGTGCGAGTGCGAGCGCAGCAACGAGGTGAATCTCGGCCCCGTCATGGCCCTGATGTCGGGCCCGACGGTGGGAGATGCCATCAGCGATCCGAACAACGCCATCGCCAAGCTCACGAATGAAGTGAAGGACGACGCCAAGCTGGTGGAAGAAATCTTCCTGCGCATTCTCAATCGCAAACCGACAGGCAAGGAGATCAATGCAGCCCTGGCCAGCATGGCGGGCATGGATGTGGAGCATAAACAACTCGCTGCTGAATGGCAGGCGAAAGAGGCCGAGCAAAAGCCTGTGATCGCCAAGGCTGAAGCCGAGCGCCTGGCTCTGATTGCCGCTGCTAAGAAGGAACTGGAAGACTACCAAGTCAAAATGGCCCCCGAAGTGAAGAAAAAGGCAGAAGCCCGTCTGGCTGCGATCAAGAAAGCCGAAGAGGCCGTGAAAAAAGCGGCTGATACCGCGCCGATGCAGCAGCCACGCTGGGAGCAGTATGCCGATCTCTCGACGGAATGGGTGCCGCTGGAGCTCGCCGTCACCCGTGCCGCCGGCGTGGAGAAGCTGGAGGTCCAGCCTGATGGCTCTGTCTTCGCCACCGCCTTTTCAGAAGGGCGTTTAGCCGCTGGCAATTATCAACTCAGTGGCAAGACCTCGCTGGAAAATGTCACGGCCATCAAGCTGGAAGCGCTGCCAGATGATCGCCTGCCTAACAATGGGCCTGGCATCGCCCCAGATGGTAACTTTGTGCTCAGCGAGTTTAATGTCAGTGCCACCGCACTGAATCCGGCGGGTGGTCAGCGTGTCAAAGGCGGTGTTCCGCAAGAACTACGCAATCCCAAAGCAGACTTTGAGCAGGCAAACTTCGCAGTTACGGAAGCGTTGAAAAAGGGCAATCGGGATCGGGGCTGGGCCGTGTCTCCTGAAGGTGGCTTCCGCCATGAAGCGACCTTTGAGTTTGCCAATCCTGTGGCCTTCAAAGGCGGTTCGCAGTTCATCATCCAGATGAGCCAGCCCTTCCAAAATGGTCGCTACAATCTGGGGCGTTTCCGCCTGTGGGTGACCTCCAGCCCCGTGGTCCGTTTCGGCGTGGCGAAGGCCGTGGCAGACGGCATCAAAACCCCTGCGGCTAAACGCACCACTGAGCAAAAAGCCGCGCTGGTGGCTCACTTCCTGGATCAAGCACGCGACTATCAGACCACGAAAAAGTCCCTGGCTGCCGCCAAGCGCCCCTTGCCAGTGGATACGCAACTGGTTGCCCTGGAGGCCAAATACCAGAGCAGCCAGAGTCCCATCACGCTAGATCCTAAACTGGTGCAGCTCCGCCGTGATGCGGACCTCAGCTCTAAACAACTGGGCAACAAACGACTCACCGCCGCACAGGACCTCGCCTGGGCCCTCATCAATTCCCCCGCGTTCTTATTTAACCACTAGTCGTTCCACTCCTCCCGCATCGAAGGCCACCCGACGGATTTACGAACAGCCCACAGCTTGCCCCTCCACTCCTCCCGCATCGAAGGCCACAGAACGGAGCGCGAGTTTTTAACTCGCCTCACTTTCCTAGCGAGTGCGGGCACCCCGAGGCCTCCGTTCGCTCCCCAAGCCCCACCTGCTGGCGCAGGCAGCTACAGGATGGAGCGGACGATCCGCTGGGGGCGAACGCATCACTCGGAGAGTGATGACTACTGTACGTTAGGCCTTCGTCCGCGAAGCCCTGCTGCCAGGGTTCTTCCCCACACCATCGGAAAAACAAGCCGCCGCTCATCCCTCCCACTCAATCGCCATGGCGATCCCCATACCTCCACCTATGCACAGGGAGGCGATGCCACGGGGGAGTTGCAGGTCTTCCATGAGATGCAGAAGCGTGACGAGCACGCGTGCACCGCTGCAACCGACGGGATGACCGAGGGCGATGGCCCCACCCCGGCGATTCAGCTTAGCGGGATCCAGGTGAAGCTGGCGCGCACAGGCGAGGGCCTGCGCAGCAAAAGCTTCATTGATCTCGAAGGCATCCACTTCCGCCAGGTCCCAGCCGGTCTCTTCACACAGGCGGCGGATCGCATGGACAGGCCCCAGTCCCATGGTCGCAGGGTCACAGCCCACGGCGGTGCAGGCCACGATGCGTGCGCGTGCGGTGAGTCCATGTTGTCGGATCGCTTCACTCGAGGCCAGCAGCAGCAAAGCCGCACCATCATTCACTCCCGACGAATTGCCGGCAGTGACGCTGCCATCCTTGCGGAACGCGGGTTTCAGTGACGCTAACTTTTCCAGGGTGGTATCGGCTCGGGGATGTTCGTCATGCTGCACCGTGCCTTCGCGAGTCGTGAGCGGGACGATCTCACGTTGAAAAGCGTCGCGATTGGCCGCAGCCAGTTGTTGGCTGCGCAGAGCAAAGGCGTCCTGATCTTCGCGCGAAATCACACAGGCATCCACGATGCGTTCGGCCGTTTCACCCATGCCGATGTTTAACACAGGATCGGTTAGGCCATCGGTGAGGATGGCGTCTGCCAGCGTGCTGTTTCCCAGCTTACAGCCCTGCCGCAGATCCGTGGCATAGTGGGGCGCTCGGCTCATGGATTCCACACCTCCTGCTAAGACGAGGGATGCTTCCCCTGAGGCGATGGCATCTGCGCCTAGCGCCACAGCTTTCATGCCGGATCCACAGACCATATTCACGCCATAAGCAGGGGTGCTCTGGGGGAGGCCCAGTTTCAGCCCCAGCTGCCGTGCCACATTCATGCCCGAGCCCGCTGGCAGGACCTGCCCTAGGATGACTTGCTGGATGGCTGGTTTCAGTGCCTCGGGAACCATGGCCTGGGCCACAGGTAGGGCCAGATCGGTCGCCGAAAGACTGCGCAGCCCGCCACCCAAACGACCGATGGGAGTGCGCCGTGCGTCGGTGATGTAAACGGGGGATGTGTAAATCATGGGTGGGTAGAAAAGCTGCCCGCAGGCATGGGTGAAATCGTTTCAAAAACAGGCGCGAAATCCATCTGCGCCAGCACCTGTGTGGAGAGGTCAATGCCGGGCGCCAGCTCGATGAGCTGCAACCCCTGACGCGTGAGTTTGAACACCGCGCGCTCTGTCACATACAGGACCTCCTGGCCGCGCGCCAGGGCGGTGGGGCCGTGGAAACACACGTGCTGGATGTGGCGGACGAATTTGGCATGGCGGCCTTCTTGGGCAATGACCAGCCTGCCTGCATCCACGTGCACCTCTAGATTTCCGGCCCGCAGCGTCAGGCAAAATACCAGCCGGCGTGCACTCTGGACGATGTTCACAAAACCGCCCACGCCTGCAAACCGGCCCGCAAAACTGGCCACATTCACACTGCCCTCCGCATCCACTTCCACCGCGCCCAGCACGGCGATGTCGAGACCGCCACCATCGTAGAAATCAAACTGGGAGGGCTGGTCAATGATGGCTTCGGGAAAGTGGCTGCAGCCAAAGCTGAGGCCGGAAGCGGGCACACCACCTGTCGGCCCACTTTCCACCGTGAGGGTGAACTCTTGCAGCCGCCCCGTCTCGGCGGCCACCATGGCCACACTTTCGGGTAGGCCGATGCCTAGGTTCACAATGTCTCCCTGCTGGATCTCTTGCAGGGTGCGCCAGCCGATGATCTTGCGCTCTGAAAAAGCCATCGCAGGCAGGTCAAAGTGGCCTTGGCAACTATTGACAAAGTCAGCCTTGAAGACCTCCCCAAAGGTTTGATCATGCTGCACACCTTCACTGGTGACGATGTAGTCCACCAAGATGCCGGGAACACGCACGGACTTAGGATCGGGCAGGTAGTCCACCACTCGCTCGACTTGGGCGATGACGATGCCTCCATGATTTTTTGCCGCTTGGGCGATGGGCAGGACCTCTCCTACCAGGCCTTCGCGTTCCATGCTTAGATTGCCACGTCTGTCGGCCGTGGTGGCACGGATGAGGCCCACACTGACCGGCACAGGTTTGTAGCGCAGCCAGATCTGGCCATCCAGTTCCACGCGCTCCACCAGCGGCTCCGTGGTTCTGGCATTCATGCGGCCGCCACTTTGAGCGGGGTCAATGAACGTATTCAGCCCCACCTGAGTGAAGAGGCCAGGGCGTTTGGCCGCGATCTCACGCAGCAGCACACTCAGCACGCCCTGAGGGAAATTGTAGGCTTCGATTTCATTGGCCAATGCGAGCGCTCCAAGCTTGGGCGCGAGATTCCAGTGGCCTCCGATGACACGTTGAATCAAACCCCGATGAGCGAGATGATTGAGCCCGCGCTCTCCACGGTCTCCTTGGCCAGCGCAGTAGTACAAGGTTAGGTCCGAGGGCGTGCCGGTTTGTAAAAACCGCCGCTCCAGCGCCGCCGTTAGCATCTCGGGATGTCCAGCCCCGACAAAACCACCCACGGCAACGCAAGCTCCATGGGGAATGGCAGCCACGGCTTCCTCCGCACTGACGAAACTTGCCGCTGCCCTCATCCGCGCCAGCCTCCGTTCACTTCCAGCGTTTGACCGGTGACGTAGGAGGCCAGAGGCGAGCACAGGAAGAGGGCCACTTGGGCGATCTCCGTGGGCGTGCCAAAGCGGCCTAACGGAACGTTCTTCAACATCTCGGTGCGCACATTCTCAGGGATGGTGGCCGCCATGGCCGTATCCACCACGCCGGGGGCGATGGCATTCGCGCGGATGTTGCGGCGGGCAGCTTCACGGCTGAGCACTCGCATCATCGCCTGCACACCTGCCTTAGCCGCTGCATAGTTCGCCTGTCCGTAGAACCCTTGAATGGCGGCGATGCTACCCAGACTGACGATGGCCCCATGGTCACGCATGATTTCCAGCGCGTATTTGCAGCAGTGAAACACGCCTGAGAGGTTCACATCCATCACGGCCTCCCATTCCTCCAGGCTCATTTTAGCAATGGTACGGTCTCGGATAATGGCGGCATTGTTGATGAGAAAATCCAGCCTATCTTGGGTTTCCTTGATGTGCTCCATCATCGCCTGCACGGCCTGTGGATCCGCCACATTCGCTCCCACCGTAGCGGCACTGCCCGCGCGCAGGGCATTGAGTTCGTCGGCGATCTTTTGTGCATCGGCTGCCGTGTTGCCCAGCCCGGGGTGATTCAGGATCACCGTGGCTCCGGCTTGATGAAAGGTGCGGGCCATCTGGGCTCCGATGCCCTGAGAGGCCCCCGTGATGAGGGTGACTTTGCCTTGAAGATCGATGCTATGACTCATGGGAAAAAGGTCGGAAAAGACCGGGCAATTCATACGGGATGAATCGCCAGGTTTAGACAGTTCCTTCCCAGCCTGACAAAAAAGCCTCTTGAGGGCAAGGCTGTTGAAGATACCCACCATCGTCGCGCGGGTTTTTCACAGACAACGACCTTTCTCGCGTCCCTCCAGGACGAAAGGTACTGAGGCAAGAGGAGGTCTGCCTCCTTCGTCCCGCCAAGACGAAAATGGGCGCAAAACAAGGTCCATTTTCCCCTCGTCCCGGAGGGACGAAAGCCCTTAGCCGGGGGTGCAGGTGGCGCAGCCGCCGAGAACCCCCGGACCGGCGAAATCACAACACACCCTGCCAGCGGGGCCTCCTGAAGGGAGGCGAGAAAGGCCCTCCGCACCCCCAAAGTGTACTCTTTCCCTCCGGCTATCAACTCATGCCTTTCTAAGCCGAAAGGCCGTTCAAGGCTAGCGTCGCTTCGCTCGGTCAAATCGGCTCTGGCGTTGTCCTTCCTTGTCTTCAGGAATGGAGGGTGGCGGGTTAGGGGGCGGTGAAACGGGGGCCACGGTGGGGACAGGTTTAGCCACTCGTGGCGCGGGTTTCACCTTGGGCTTGCGCTGGGGCATTCGCACGGTTTTCGCCCAGCCTGCAAAGGCCCATTCCGGCAGATGCCAGCCCGTGCGGGTGATGAGCGCCTCCACCAGCATGAGGAGCAAGATGAGGACCAGTAGGCTATTTCGAAGGTCCACAAAACGTTCCGTACGCGGGGTGCGCCAGGCTTGGCCCAGCTCCAGTAACTCCCGCCCACCACTGGCCAGAGAGACTTGTTTCAGTTCCTCCGTGCGCCGTTCATCGAAGGCCCACTCCGTGCTGCTGCCGACGATGGCGGGACCGAAGGCCAGCGCTTGGCTGCCTACCTGCACCGCGCCGCGTACCATCTCGCCTTCTGGCAAGTCCACCTGGGCTTGGTAATGACCTGGGGAGAGCCTTTCCCAAGCCACTTCGTGGGTGGAATCTGCGCGGGCACCGTGGGCCAGCATGATGCGCGGAGCCTGGGCCATGAGACGCGGTGCCCAGGTCTCATCATGCAGGAGGTCCAGCGTCAGCATGGTGCCTTCCAGACGATGCTTCAAGCCGATGCCCGGTGGCAATGCCTCGCCCATGAGCCAGCGGGTCAGCGTTTGGAGAAAGTCCCCATACTTGGGCCAGGCACGGATCTGCGTGGAAAACTCACCGCCCAGGGGAAAACTGACCGCCGCAGTGCGCCCGATGCCACGCTGGCCAAAGGAGACGAGTGGGGCCGCGTATTCATCCTGCGTGATGAGAGCCTGGCTGGCCCAATCGCGCAGGTAGCTCAGGTTGTAGCCATCGGCTTGGCCTAACCAATCGAGCGGTTGGCTGGTGATTTCAAACCAACCCGGGGTGGCGGAGGTTTTGACCGGATCGCGAATGAAGGCACTGCGGGCCACAGCCACGGTTTCTTGACTGAAAATGCTGGGCAGTTCCTCGGCCTTGTCGGTGAAAAAGAGGCGTCCTTTCCCGCGTGTGGCGATGTCTTCTAAAAACGCCGCGTCGGTGTCGGCACGGGTGCCCAGGGCGATGACGCTGATGGTGCCGCCATTGGCCACGATTTCATCAATGAGGTTCTTGTAATCTCCTGGTTCTTCCGAATCCGCAGCATCAGAAAAAAGAATGATGTGGCGCTGTCCCACAGCGGCTTTCTTGAGCTGATCCCAGGCCGCCTTCAGTCCTGTGTACACGAAGATGCCACCTCCAGTGCTCTCAATGCGGCGCACAGCGCTTTCCATTTTTTCTCGATTGGGGCCCACGGGCTGCAGCGGTACCATGGTATGCGCCTCACTGTCCACCGCGAAGACCGTCAGGAGATCCTGCGGCCCCAGGAAGCGGATGGCATTGGCGGCCCCTTCATCGGCCAGAGACATTTTGGTGAAACCATTCTTCACCGTCATGCTCATGGAGCCGCTGCGATCCATGACGATGCCCATGGCCACCATGAGTTTCCGGTGCTCCTGTTTCAGCTCCATGGAAACAGGCAGCAGGGGATCAATGGCCGACTCAAAGTAACCTCCTGCAGCAAAGCTCTTTTGCCCACCGGCCATCAGCAGACTGCCGCCTTGTTCGCGCACATAAAAATCCAGTCCGGCGAGGAAATCTGCCGGGAGTTCAAAGGCCGGGACATTGTTGAGGATCACGCATTTCGCTCCCGCGAGCTGCCCGGTTCTGACCTCGCGTAGAGAGGTGACCAACTCCACCGTGAAACCCTGGCGACTCAGCGTGGCCGCCACAGGATCATCCGTGTAGGAAGTGAGCAGTAGCACGCGCGGACCTCCGGCAATTTCGATCATGGCCTCATGGCGATTGTTGCCCGGATGTGCATCCACGGTGGGCTGAATGGCGGCCTCATAATGGGCTACCCCAGCGTAACCGAGGCGATCCGTAAACCGCACCAAACCTGTGCCCAGGCGCACTTCCACATTTGTGGATTTGAGCTCGCGGCCCTGGCGTAAGATTTTGATCGGCACCTGCCCATCGCGAGTGCCACGGACTTCGATTTCGATGAGGTAGGGCTCGCCCAACTGGGCCTTGGCGGGCAGCCGCAGGGCAGAGATGCGGTAGTCCGTGGGCTCAGGATCACGGGCCAGATGATAGTCCAGTTCGATGCCTTGAGCCTTGAGCTTTTCAGCAATGCCCGTCAGCGGTTCCGTCGAATAACCATCGCTAAAAAGCAGCAGCCTGGCAGGCCTCCCCTGACTTTCCTTTTGCACATGAGCCAGGGACTGTGTGAGGGCCAGGGCCGTGCGCGTGGCCTGGCGTTGGCGGTCGTACAGCTCTGCCCCTTCTGCGCCGCGCCGCATCACCTCTTCCGCATAGTTCAGGTAGTGCAGCCGGTCACTGGGGCCACGGCTTTGCTCCAGCAGCTTTTCCCATTCCGGTAGCCCTTTGGCCATGGGTTTTTCGGCTGAGGAAGAACTGTCCAGCAGCACCCACAGGTCCACCCCATCCGCAAGCATGCGCCATTGCGGCTGGGCAAGCGTGAGGGAGATGAGGCCTAACAAAAAGAGTCTCAAAGGCTGCCACAGGCCTAGCCGGGGCAGCCACCACCCGAGCAGTAAGATCACGGGCATCAAGGCGAGCCATTCTGGGTGTCTCAGGATCATCAGACTTGGTTCAGATGTGGTTTGAATGCAGGTGAAACAGCGACTTTTTCCCGCCCCCACCACCAACTGCCGAGCAGGGCGGCTAGCAAAACAAGGGTCCACAAGCGCCAGCGGGGATCACTTTCCTGAAGGGTGGCGACTTGCTCCATCTCCAGTTGAGCGCGCTCATCGTAGGGTTTGGCCGCGCTGAGGTCAGCCTCGCGAGTATCGGCAAAGTGGGCTGCGGCATTGAGCAGAGGGCTTTCGCCTTGCGTGAGGGTAAAGTGGCACGGCATCGCAGGAGCCCGGAGCAGATGGGCTTGATGAGGGGCCACACTTTCCGTTAGGCCATTCGAAGTTTTGAGAATGAGTGGCGCGGCCATTTCCCCTCGCTGGTGCGCCACCGTGAGGCGCTGCCGCAGATCATAGTTGGTCGTTTCTGGGGCGATCTTCTCCTGCCGGATCATCTCCAGAAAGCGGTGCAGTAAAACGGCCATGGCAGGCAGTTTCCGCGCATTGCTGTTGGCGAGGTCAAAATGACAAAAGAGCTGCCGTGCTCCTGCGGGTGTTTCACGCAGGCTGATGAGCGGCCGTTCCCCTTGCCAAAGCAGGACGCGATCTCGCGAATCTCGCGGCATCACCATGCCTTCACGCGCTAGCAGGGATTGCCAGTTCAGCCCCTCTGTGAGCGGATGCACCTCAGCCACGATCATGCCCCGTAGGGCTGGGGGATTGGCCACCTTAGATGGCGTGGAAAAAAGGCAGGCGTGCTGGGTGGCTTCCAGCGCGAGACTCGGTGGCCACATGATGACTTGCACATCCGCTTGAGAGGCTTGTTTTTGGATCACCGTATCGGCAAAGCGGCCAAACAAGTCCACCAGCTCACGCGTGGCCTCCTCTTTGGCCACGGGAAGATGCAGGGACAGCAGCTTAGGCCGTGAGTGCACCAGCGGCAGGTGGTCATCCAGGGTGAAAGCATCTTTGGTTAGGTGCAGTGTCAGGCTGGGAGCGCCTTCTAGAAAGGGGGCGCTGAGCGTGCGTGTTTCCCCAGGGGCGAGAGTCAGGGAGATGGGGGTGGAGGCCTGGCCTTCCGTTTCGGCCCACCAGTCGCCCGTTTGTGGGCTGGTGCTGTAGTTACGCACCAGCGCCCGCCACAGAGTGGGCCCGCTTTCGGGGGTCTCCAGGGTCACGCCCGCCCAGCCGACGTTGGCGGTTTCTTGGCCGATGGATAGCACCTTGGCGCCAAAGGCGGGTGCGGTGGGAAGGGGGTGATCCGTGATCAGTAGCACCGCCCCTTGCGGCCCCGTGAGACTGCGCGCGCTGCGCAGTGCGGGAGTAAACTCATGCGTGCCTAGCCGGGGCTGCCATTGGGATAAGGTGGCCACCAGTTCGGAGGCCGAGTTGCCATAATAAAGACTGGGGGCGGTGACATCCGTGCTCAGCAGGGTCAGCTCGGCACGGGCTCCCGCTGGCACTAGAGTGGCTAGAGTTTCACTCACCGCTTTTTCAGCCGCTGGGCGAAAGGCCTGCATGGAGGCGGAGCTATCCAGAACCAGGGCGATGCGGTGGACGGCATCGTTTCGTAACCACTGAGGTCCTGCCAGCATCCAGGTGAGCAGCAGCACCATCAGCAGTTGCAGCCAGAGAGGAACGGAAAAGCGCAGTTTTTCGATGCGATTGCCCTTTTCAGATTCGCGCTGGAGTTGCTGAAGGAGAAAGAGGGTGGTCACCGTGACACGACGACTGCGCCTTTGCAGAAAATGAATCGCCAGCACCACCGGGATCCCGAGCAAGGCCCAGAGAGCAAGGGGATAGGTAAACGAGGGCATGGTGACTGGAGTCTCCACAGTGACAGGGGATTCGTCCAGCAAGCACTCGAAGAAAGTGAGGTGTGTCGTTTAAGAGGGAAACGATGCGGGCATAAAAAAGCGGAGGCTTTTCAGCCTCCGCTTCTCAAAAAGGGATGTTCGCTTAGCCGATCAGCCGAGCGCGGCAGTGGCTTCTTTGCCTTCCAACACACGGGCATTTGGCTCCTTGATCTCGTGCACGATCCGCACGAATTTCAAGAACTTGATGACGTAGTAGGTCGGGTCAATTTCCCACCAGAAGAACCCCTGGCGTGCGCAGTGAGGGTAGTAGTGGTGGTTGTTATGCCAGCCTTCACCCAGAGTCAGGATGGCCAGGATGAAGGAGTTGCGGCTGGATTCACCCGTCTCATAACGGCGGCTGCCCAGCAGATGGCAGAAGGAATTGATGGCGAAGGTGGTGTGATAGAGAATCACGGTGCTGAGGCAGAATCCCCAGAGGAAATACATCAGACCACCCATGGCTGTGCCCGTCATCAGCAGTCCGAAGACATACGTGGCGATGGCCAAAGTGACCGGTGGGATGAAATGAAACTTATCAATGAAGACGAGTTCGCGGAACTTGGTCAGGTCCTTTACGCGCTTAGCATCATAGTCATTGTAATCTGGGGCCAAGATCCAGCCGACGTGGGCCCAGTAAAAACCCTGCTGTTTGACAGAGTGAATGTCGTCTTCCTGGTCGGAATGCTGGTGATGGTGGCGGTGATGCGCAGCCCACCAGAGAGCACCTTTTTGGGCAGACATGCCTCCCAGCCAAGCCAGGACAAACTGGAACCAGCGAGAGGTTTTATAAGAACGATGGGAGAAGTAGCGGTGGTAGCCACCAGTAATTCCAAATTTACGGATCAGAAACAATCCCAGACAGAGCAGGATAGCCGTCAGATCCGGTTTCACAAAAAATGCTGTGATGGCAAGAGCGTGGATCCCAAAAAACAGGATGCCACCGGTGGTAAGTTGAAAGGCAGGTTTAGTCACAGGTAGAGAAACGGGAAACCACAAATGACACTAAGTTGCAAAAAATCAACCTTCCGATTTCAAAGCGGCAGGATTGGCACACTTTTGCAAGCAGCAGGCGCATCGTGCAAAACGCCCTAAAGAGACATCAAAATTGCCTAAAAGGCTGCCTTTTAGGCCTTTGCGTAGCGGCTTTCTACCCCGAAAAAGAAAGCCTATCCAGCTTGTGGCCGAACTGAATTTCTCTTTTTGGGTCGCACCTGAGGCTACTCTTCAGGGGCTTCTTCGGCCTCTGTAGCTGCCGCTTTCTTCGCAAAACGACCCTTTTTAGGGGCTGCGGGAGCCTTGGGCTTTGCTTCACGAGGTGGGAATTCCCAGCCGAGCAGGCGCTTCTCCCCAGCTTTGCAAAGCAGGAAGGAGCTAAAGGGGCGTCCACGTTTGGAGATCATGCCCTCAATGAGGTCGGTTTTCCCTTCCGTGAAGAACTTGATCGCGTTGGCTTCGCTGATTTCCTTTTTGCAGAGCACTTTCGGCAGGCGGGCATTGCAGAGCTTGGGCTCTTTGGCGGCCACATTGCAGATGTAATGGTCTGGGGTGTTGTAAATCTTGCCATCGCGCTTCTTGGGCTTGCAGACGGGGCAGACGGCGATGGGGGAGGCGCTGACAAAGTCGAACGGAGGTGGCGCGTCCGGATCGTTTTCTCCACCTGGGAAAACAAAGGCGGTTTTGCCATCGTCTTTGACCTCGATACCAGCGGTAAATTCTTTACCCAGACGGCTGCGGAAGCCTTCCATAGGCGGCAGGAAACGTTTTTCCAGGAGCTCGCGCAGCAGGTCTTCACCCAGCTCATGGCCGGCGATGACTTTGTACACCCGCACCTTACATTCCGGGTTTTTGCAGGACACATACTCCTCTTTCTGCTCAAAGCCACGCTGGCCACAAACACCGCATTTGGCGTCAAAGTCTGGATACACCCGTTCCTTGGCGATTTTTTGGTACGCCTTGGTCTTTTCCACCACCTGATTGGTGAGGTGGCGGATGTCCCGCATGAAGCTGCCACGGTCCAGTTTGTTCTGCTCCATCTGGCGCAGCTTGTATT
The DNA here is from genome assembly GCF_014203045.1 of Prosthecobacter dejongeii. NCBI lineage: Bacteria > Pseudomonadati > Verrucomicrobiota > Verrucomicrobiia > Verrucomicrobiales > Verrucomicrobiaceae > Prosthecobacter > Prosthecobacter dejongeii. Next base: position 14,713 of record NZ_JACHIF010000001.1, on the reverse strand, counting down.
CCCACTGGCCGGTGAGTTCGGGGCTGCTGAGGGCCTCAATGCCGATCTGGCTGATCTGGTCAATCAGCGTCAGCCCTTTCGTGGTCACGGCGATGTTCCGTTCCACACGCTCGATGTATTTGTCGGAGATGAGACCTTCGATGATGGCCGCGCGGGTGGCTGGGGTGCCCAGGCCGCGTTCGCTCATGGCCTCGGCCAGTTCTTCATCCTCCACCAGCTTGCCCGCGCCTTCCATGGTGGAAAGTAGGGTCGCCTCATTGAAACGGGCTGGGGGTTTGGTCTGCATTTCAGCAGCTTCCAGGTCTAGGGTTTTAGCACTGTCGCCATCTTTGGCCAGCACCAGGAGTTTGGACTTGCTATCGCCTTCCGCAGCCGCTTCTTCGGCGGCCTTTTTGCCATAAACAGCCAGCCAGCCTGATTCTACGAGGACCTTACCCTCGCTCTTGAAAGCGTCTTGCTCCACGCGGGTGATGCGGGTGGTCACTTCAAACTCAGCCGGTGGGAAAAACACGGCTACAAAACGGCGTGCCACCATGTCGAAGAGCTTTTGCTCCGCCTCGGGCAGTTCCTTGGGCGGAATGAGGCCCGTGGGGATGATGGCAAAGTGGTCGCTGACTTTCGTGGTGTCGAAGACACGTTTGGTCGGGCGTACCCAGTTGTTATCCAGAGCGGTGGCGGCATGGGTGCCTAGATCCTGCGGCAGGGCCCCTGGTTTGCGGGTATCCTGGCGGGCAAAGGTGCCGAGGGTTTCCTTCACCGTGCCCAGGTAATCTTCGGGCAAGTAACGGGAATCAGTACGGGGATAGGTCAGGACCTTGAATTTTTCGTAGAGCGCCTGGGCGATCTGCAGGGTGCGGCGGGCGGAGAAACCAAAGCGGTTGCTGGCCTCGCGCTGGAGGCTGGTGAGGTCATACAGCAGCGGGGCGATCTGCTTGGTCGGGCGGGTCACCTGCTCAATCTTGCCCGGTTTGCCCAGGCAGCGCTGAACGATGGCCTGAGCCTTTTCCAGATCCCAGAGACGCTCCGGCTTCTTGTGGTCGTCGCTCTCGTCCTTCTTGAAGGTTTCATCAAACCAGCGCCCCTCATACTTACCAGCGCTGACTTCAAAGAGGCCGTGAACCTCAAAATAAGTGCGCGGCACGAAAGCCTGGATTTCGAGTTCACGCTTGGCCAGGATGGTCAAGGTCGGCGTCTGCACACGCCCAGCTGGGGTGAGGCGGAATCCGCCATTGCGGGAATTCAGGGCCGTGAGGGCACGTGTGGCATTGATGCCGACGAGCCAGTCAGACTCACTGCGGCACTTGGCGGCATCGGCCAGCGGACGCATCTCCGTGTCACTGCGCAGTTTTTTAAAGGCTTCTAAAATGGCCCCCTGCGTCATGGATTGCATCCACAGGCGCTGCACGGGTTTTTTGATCCCGGCTGCCTCGACGATGTAGCGGAAAATCAGTTCCCCCTCACGGCCAGCATCGCAGGCATTGATGAGTTGGTCCACGTCCTTGCGCTTCATCAAACGGCTGAGCAGTTTGAAACGATCCGCGCTGTCCTCGATGGGTTTCAGTTCAAATTCCTGCGGCATGATGGGCAGGTGTGTCCAGCCCCAGCCGATCTTTTTGCCATTCACCTCGGGCATGCCGAGCTCGATCAAGTGACCGACAGCGCTGGAGATGACGTGGGTTTCATTCTCAAAGTAGTCCTTCTCCTTGGTGAAGGGCGTCATGCCCGGGGCCTTCCCGAGAGCACGGGCAAGGTCGGTGGCCACACTGGGTTTTTCGGCGATGATGAGGGCCTTAGGCATGATGGGTGTCGTGAACGGAAACGGGGGCAATCAAGGGCACGCGTTCCGCCCCCCTGTCAAATTTTTCAGTGGCTAGACCGCAGCTCTCCCTGGGGAGATGCCCCAAAAGAGGGGGCGTTTGAGAGCGAGCAGAAAGGGTTTTTCTGCAAAGAGCCTCTTATTCAGCCGTCTTCTTTTTCTAGCCTTCCGCGCCTTCGTGGCAGCGCGGAAGGTTTTCCCAGTGGTGAATCAGTGCCCCAGAATATCTTCCAGGCGGTCTGTTTTGTGGTGGATACCCAGGCGATCCACCAGGGTGGAGCTGGCTTCATTGAGCCCCAGCACTTCCACTTCTGTTCCGAGGCTGCGGAATTTCAGCACCACTTTATCCAGGGCGGCGACGGCACTGAGATCCCACAGATGAGCATGGGTGACATCCAGCCGCACTCGGGCCAGTTTCTCACGATAGTCAAAAGCCCGATTGAACGCGGTGGTGGAGGCGAAAAACAACTGACCCGTGATGGTGTAAGTGCGGGTCGAATCCGAATCCAGGTGGCTGCTGACCGACAGGAAATGAGCCACTTTACGCGCAAAAAAGAGGGCGCTCAGGAGCACGCCCACCCCCACACCGAGAGCCAGATTGTGAGTAAAAACGACGACCGTGACCGTGGCGATCATGACCAGGCTAGAGCTCTTCGGGTGCAGACCCATATTTTTAAAGGAGGCCCAGGAAAAGGTGCCGATGGAGACCATGATCATCACGGCCACCAGAGCAGGCATGGGGATCTGTTTCACCCAAGGGCCAAGCACGACCAGGAGGATGAGCAGGAAAATGCCCGCGACAAAGGTGGAAAGGCGGCCCCGGCCCCCGGATTTCACATTGATGACGGACTGGCCGATCATGGCGCAGCCTGCCATACCCCCGAAAAGTCCTGCTGCGATGTTCGCCAGCCCCTGGCCTGTGCATTCACGATTTTTGTCACTGGGCGTGTCCGTCATGTCATCCACAATCTGGGCCGTGAGCAGAGACTCCAAAAGGCCTACTGCGGCGAGTCCGATGGAATAAGGCAGGATGATCCACAGCGTATCCAATGTCCAGGCGACCTGGGGCCAGAGAAAGATCGGAAGAGAATCAGGCAAATCCCCGAGATCACCGACGCGGCGAACATCCAGTTTAAAGACGATGGCGATGACTGTCATCACGATGATGGCCACCAGAGGAGAGGGCACAGCCTGGGTCAGGCGCGGCAGGAGGTAGATGATGGCGAGCGCCCCGGCCACCATGGCGTACATCGTCACGCTAGCGCCTTTGAATTCGGGCAACTGAGCCATGAAGATGAGGATGGCGAGGGCATTGACAAACCCAGTCATGACGGACTTCGAAACGAAGCGCATGACATCGCCGATTTTAAACAGACCCGCGATGATCTGGAAAACACCCGTCAGTAAAGTGGCCGCGAGTAAGTATTGCAGACCATGCTCTTTGACGAGGGTGACCATCAGCAGCGCCATGGCCCCCGTCGCAGCGGAGATCATGCCGGGGCGCCCCCCAAAGATAGCGGTGACCACCGCGATGCAAAAGGAGGCATAGAGCCCCACTTTGGGGTCCACCCCGGCGATGATGGAAAACGCGATCGCTTCTGGGATGAGGGCTAGGGCGACGACAAGGCCAGAGAGCAAGTCACCGCGAATGTTGAAGAACCATTCTTGAGAGAGAGATTTTTTGGAGAACACGAGGAATAGGAATGCGGAAAGTGAAAAGCCACGCCGCCGTGTCCGCAGGCACGGTGGAGCGCATGAATAGAAATCTATCGGGGCAGCCAAAGGCTGAAACCCCGCATCTAAAAAGGAGGATGTGACCACCTGACGTGAGGTGGTTCCTCGAGAACTATGGCGGACTCACCTGCACGTGAGGTGCGCAGGTGATGGCGGATTCAAACGAAAGAGACATGTGGCCGATCTTCCTGGAGGCCGATCAAGGATGAAGCAACTGTTTTATTCTCGGGATCGGCCTAACGGAAGATGGGGGTTAGTCAGCCTGCTTCTTTTTCTTCCCCTTGCCTTTACCCTTTTTCTTCGGTGCCTCCGTGGGCGTGTTCGGAGTGGGCATTTTCGCGCCGATCTCTTTCCGCCAGGCGATCATCTGGCTCTGCAATTCCTTCACTTTCTCAGGCTGTGCCGAGGCCAGGTTGTTCTTTTCACCGATGTCTTCTGCGAGGTTGTAGAGCTCTAGGCGACCGTCTTCAAAGAATTCCATGAGCTTCCAGTCTCCCTGCTGGATCAGGCCTACGGGCGTGGTGCGCCAGGTGTTTTCCCCCGCGCCCAGGTAACCGGGAAAGTGCTGGTAAATGGCGCGGCGCTTCAGCGTGGCCTGGGAGTTTTTAAACAAGGGCACCAGGCTCTCTCCATCCAGCGGGTAATTTTCTGGCGCTGCCCCACCTGCGATCTCCAGGAGCGTGGGGTAAAGATCCACGTGGATGCTGGGCACCCCCGTCTGGCTGCCAGCAGCGGTGATGCCGGGCCAACGGACGATGAAAGGTACACGGGTTCCGCCCTCATACAGACTACCTTTGCCACTGCGCAGCGGCGCATTGTCAGTCGTGTCTCCGCCTTTTTTGATGCCTTCGCGGGTGTACCCGCCGACTCCGCCATTGTCACTGGTGAAGATGAGCACGGTATTCTCCGCGAGGCCCTGTTTCTCCAGCTCTGCCATCACTCGTCCCACACTCTCATCCACACTCGCGATCATGGCCGCATAGACGGGGTTGTGATGGCCTCCGACACCGGGTTTGGCTTTGAATTTTTCGATGAGTTCGGGCTTGGCGTGGATAGGCGAGTGCACGCCGTAGTGAGGGAGGTAAAGGAAGAACGGTTCCGCCTTGTGCCGCTGGATGAAATCCACGGCTTTGTCCGTGAGGAAATCGGCCAAGTACTGCCGTTTGGGGTAGTCCACTTCAGGAGTTGTCTTGAAATCGAAGTGCTTGCCGCTGGATTCGATGGCTTCATCAAAACCGCGTTTGCCTGGCTGATACTCGTCTTTCATCCCCAGATGCCATTTGCCAAACATGCCGGTGGCGTAGCCTGCTTTTTTGAGAGATTGAGCGAGGGTGATCTTTTCTAAAGGCAGGGAGGTGACGTTTGCCACGGGCTGGAGCGGACGGGTCTGCCACTCGAAACGACCGATCTCACCCACGGTGTAAACGCCCGTGCGGGGGCCATACTGGCCGCTCATCAGCGCCGCGCGGGTGGGTTGGCAATTCTGGCAGTGGTGGTGGCTCGTGAGCTTCATGCCCTGGGCCGCCAGTTTGTCCAGGTTAGGCGTCTCATAGTACTGGCTGCCAAAGGTGCCTACATCGGTGTAGCCTAGGTCATCAGCCATGATGAAGACAATGTTAGGCGGTGCTGCCTGTAGGGGGGCGCTGGTGAGAAAGGTGAGAAAAAGGGCTAGCAGAGGGCGCATGATGCGCGCTGAAACGGCAGGTGCTGGGGTATCTTGCACTTTCTTAATTGTCTGGCAGGAATGCGAAAACGAAGCCGTATCCAGGAGATGCGGTTCCTTTTGTTTCTCGTCTGCTGTTGGCTGGGCTGTGTCACGCTGACACTTGGGCAAAGTGCGTCGAGTTTCCGCCTCGCCACCTTCAGTGTGGATGTCACCATTCCCAAAGGGCACCCCTGCATGGGCGGTGGGATCGCCCCAGTGAAAGAAGTGGCAGATCCCCTGTATGCCAAAGGCTTCGTGCTTTTGGGTGGGGATCTTCCTCTCGTCCTGGTCAGCTTTGACTGGTGTGAGATTCGCGGCACTTCCTTTGAAAAATGGCAGCAGGCCTTAGCGAGCGCGGCAGGCACCCAGCCGGAGCGTGTCATGATCCACAGCACTCACGTCCATGATGCGCCTGTCATGGATGAAGATGCGGAGAAAATACTGCGCGACATGGAGGCCACGGGAGCTTGGAAAAACATCCCACCGCCAGCCCCTGAGGCACCCATCCAGGTGGCCTCGGTCTGTTGGCCAGCTTTTAATGACGAATGCATCCAGCGTGTGGCCACGGCCCTGCGTGAGGCCTTGCCACAGGCGCGTGCTGTCACCCACATCGGTCTCGGGAAAGCGGAGGTGCAGCAGGTGGCTAGCAACCGCCGTTATCTGAACCCCGCAGGCCGGGTGTTTTACAATCGCATGAGCCGGAGCACCATTCCCGAAGCCCAAGCGGCCGATGTGGGCACCATTGATCCCTGGCTACGCACGCTCAGTTTCTGGGATGTTGAGACACCTGTCTGTGCGCTGCATGGTTATGCGGTGCATCCCATGAGTGCGTATGGAAAGGGGCGTGTTTCGGCTGATTTTACAGGTCGTGCGCGGGACATGATGCAGCAGGCCTACCCAAAAGTATTGCAAATTTACGCCAGCGGTTGCTCCGGCAATGTCACTGCGGGGAAGTGGAATCAAGGCGCGGCCGATAGCTTGCAAGTCCTGGCCTCACGCCTGCACACAGCCATGGAGGCGGCCTGGAAGTCCACGCAAAAACACCCCCTGCAACAGATGCAGTTTAATCTCGCCCTCATGCCCCTGGGCGCACGCAATACTCTGGTGCATACCGAGACGATCCTGCGCCACCGTTTAGCCTCTGGCGTGAGTCCTTTTGAGCGGGCGGAGGCCGCGATGGGCCTAGCCTGGTATGAGCGGGTGAAGCGTGGGCATCGTGTCCAGGTGCCCTGTGCAGACTTTGGCCCCGCTCAGCTCCTCCTGTTGCCAGCAGAGGCGTATGTGGAGTTTCAACTCTATGCTCAGGCCTGCCGTCCAGAGAGTTTTGTTTTCACTTTAGGTTATGGGGAGTGCGGTCCTGGGTACATACCCATCGAGCGTTCTTGGAAAGAGCAGGACAGCAATCTCAACGACTGGGCCTGGACACCTCCGGGCAGTGAGGCCGTGATGAAACAGGCCATTCGCGAAGCTCTGAAAGCGCCGTGAAAGTGGGCCTAACAGTTAGTTAGCGAGCCATAAAAAAACGCACCAGAGTGACCCGGTGCGTTTGAATCGATCCACTACAAAAATTAAGAACCGTAGCTGAAGCCGAGGCCAGTTTTCTCCTGGGTGCTCTCCGAGAAGGCGTGGGAAGTCACGACTTCATTCGCATCGAAAACGACACTGAGAGTCTGGTAATAAGTCACGACCGCTCCTGGAATGAAGGCGGAGCCTGGGATGAAGGCCTTGGCGGTGGATTTGCTCTGCTTGAAGGTCCAGATGGCGGTGGCCTTGCCGCTGGCGTCGGTGCCTTTTTTGTAGAAGAGGCCCAGCTTACGCACGAGGTCCTTTTTGGTCGTCACGCCGTTCTGGATTTGAGCGGCAGCTTTGGAGAAATGGCTGCGGCTCACCACCTGGTTAGGATCGGTGATGTCTCCGGCGGCGTTGGTCGCAGGGGCGGCGTTGGCCGTGGTGGTGCTGCTAGTCGTTGCAGCAGGGGTTTCGGGGGCGGTTCCACAACTGGTCAGGCCAGCGGCGATGGCAAGTGAAGCAACAAGGAAGAGGTTAGGCGTAGTTCTCATGCGGGACATAACGAAAAGCATGATGGAGACTAGAGCAAGGCGCGGAAAGTAAATATTGTCAGTTGCAGAAGGGGAACTATTTGGCGATTATGCCAAATAGATGTCCACACTCAAAACAGCACCTCAAGAAGCCATCATGCGGCGCGTGGAGGTTATCAAGGCACTCGCACACCCCTCTCGCATGCTCATTGCCGAGACTCTGATGAGCGGGGAAAAATGCGTGTGCGATCTGCAGACCCTCGTGGGCGCCGATATGTCCACCGTGTCCAAGCACCTCACTCTCATGCGCAAGGCAGGCGTGCTCACCTGCGAGAAACGCGGGCTGAATATCTACTACCGTCTGGCCTGCACCTGTCTGGGCACCTTTTTACGCTGCCTGGATGAGCTGGCCCCAGAAGCTGAAAACTGCGGGACGAGCTGCTGTGATTGAACCTCTGACCCCCCAATTTTACCATGAACATCACCGAATTTATCTCCCACCTCAAAGCACACCCAGAGAAGCCTTTGCTCTTCCTCTTGCCGGATGGCGGCAGCATCCAGGCGCATTTCCACATCACGGAAGTGGGCCATGTGAAAAAGAACTTCATTGATTGTGGGGGCACCCGCCGCAGCACGGAAAGTTGCCTGTTGCAAACTTGGGTGGCGGATGATGTGGAGCATCGTTTGATCGCGGGAAAATTGGACATGATCTTCGGTCGAGCAGGGGATGTTTTGCCTAACCATGAGTTGCCCGTGGAGGTGGAGTATGAAGACTTTTCTGTCAGTCAATTTCCAGTCACTGGAGTGCAAGTGGTGGAAGGATCTCTGGCCTTTCAGTTAGGGCTGAAGCACACGGATTGCCTGGCTAAGGAACTTTGCCTGCCCGGCGTGTGTGGCCCTGCGCCTACCTTGAATCTCCTGGGCTGTGCGCCTGGCAGCGGCTGCTGTTAATCTTTTTTTAAAGATGAAACCTCGCATTCTCATTCTCTGCACCGGGAACTCGTGCCGCAGCCACATGGCGGAAGGCATCTTGCGCGCGGCGGCTGGTGACTTAGTGGAAGTACACAGTGCAGGCTCCAAGCCCGCAGGATATGTCCACCCCAAAGCCATCGCTGCCTTGGAGGAGATCGGTCTAGATATCTCCGCCCACACGTCCAAATCCATGAATGATTTCCTGGATCGGGACATCACAACGGTCATCACCGTCTGTGGCAATGCGGACCAAGCTTGCCCAATATACCCGGGCCAGATGAATCGCCATCACTGGGGGTTTGACGATCCCGCGCATGCGACCGGGACGGAGGCTGAAATCATGGCCGACTTTCGACGGGTGCGTGACCAGATCCGTCTCGTCTTTGGCGCATACGCCGCGGGTCTGCGGGAAAGGATGGCGGGTCGAATCTAGCGCTGTTTGTTATGAGATGGCCCACCTGGTTCATGGGAGAGTTCGTGGGGACTTTCCTGGTGGTTTTTTTCGGCTGTGGCAGCGTTTGCTCAGCCGTGCTCACAGGCGCCCAAGTGGGTGTGTTTCAGGTGGCCATCGTCTGGGGGTTGGGCATCGCCACGGCGATTTATCTCACCGCAGGGCTCAGTGGCGCGCATCTCAATCCTGCTGTGACGGTGGCCTTCAGTGTTTGGCAGAGGTTTCCCAGGCGGCGCGTTTTGGCCTACATTCTCGCGCAAATGTTGGGGGCCTTTGTGGCTGCCGCCGTCCTTTACGGCATTTTCCAGGATGCGCTGACGTCTTATGAACTCACGCACCACATCCCGCGCGGTGGTCCCGGCAGTGAAGCAACAGCGATGATCTTTGGCGAGTTTTTCCCCAGCCCAGCGGGGCAGCCCCTGACGGAGGTTAGCCGCCTGAGGATGTCCCATCTCAGGGCTTTTTTTGCCGAGGCCGTAGGCACCGCTGTTCTCCTGTTTGTGATCTGTGGGGTGACGGATGCGCGGAACGCGTCGCGCGTCGGCCCTCACGCTGCCATCATCATCGGCCTGACGGTGACTTTGCTCATCTCATTGCTCGGCCCCCTGACCATGGCGGGCCTGAACCCAGCGCGGGATTTGGCTCCTCGGCTCTTTTCAGCTCTGGCTGGGTGGGGGAGTTATCCGTTCAGCGTCAATGGTTTAGGCTGGTTCACTGTGTATGTTTTGGCACCTGTTTTGGGGGCCGTGTTCGGGTCAGGGATGTATCATCTGGTCTTTCGTCCCTCTGAGGATGAGGCGTAGGAACCGAATAAAAGTTTCCATTTCATCGCTGGCACGCGCCATGCTTTAGAGGCTAAGGACAACCAACCTCACATGTCCATTCACGTCGCACTCCGTCACGTCACGCGGTATAAGTTTGACCGCCCGGTGAATCTATCACCTCACATTGTGCGTCTGCGGCCTGCCCCGCACTGTCGCACCCCGATTTTGGCTTACTCGCTGACGATCAAACCAGACACGCATTTCATCAACTGGCAGCAGGACCCTCAAAGTAATTACCTGGCGCGTTTGGTTTTTCCGGAAAAGACCACGGAGCTGTGTGTGGAGGTGGATCTGGTGGCCGACATGGCGGTTTATAACCCCTTCGATTTCTTCTTGGAGCCGGAGGCGGAGCGGGTGCCTTTCCGTTACGATCCCATCCTGGCTCATGAGCTGGAGCCCTACCATCGCAAGCTTCCCCTCACGCCGCTCATTGGAGGGTATCTGCGCGGGGTGCGCCAGCAGATGACGGCTGGGAAGGAGCCCATGCGGACGAATGATTTCCTGGTCATGCTGAACCAGATGCTCTGGAAGGACATCAGCTACAACATTCGCCTGGAGCCCGGAGTGCAGACGCCGGAGGAGACGCTGGAACTCGGCTGCGGCTCCTGCCGTGACAGTGCGTGGCTGATGGTGCAGCTCTTTCGCCATCTGGGCTTTGCGGCCCGTTTCGTCAGCGGTTACCTCATTCAGCTCAAGGCCGACGTGAAATCCCTGGATGGCCCCAGTGGCACGGAGGTGGATTTCACCGATCTCCATGCCTGGTGTGAAGTTTATCTCCCCGGTGCAGGCTGGGTGGGGCTAGACCCGACCTCTGGCCTTTTTGCCGGGGAAGGGCACATCCCCCTGGCGGCCACGCCTGATCCCTCCAGCGCCGCTCCGGTGGATGGTCTGGTGGATAAATGCGAGGTGGAATTCGACCACGAAATGTCCGTCACGCGCATCTTTGAAACCGCACGTGTGACGAAGCCTTACACGTCCGAGCAGTGGCAGGACATTGAGGCTCTGGGTTACCAGATTGATGATGAACTGGTGGCTGGCGATGTGCGCCTCACGATGGGGGGAGAACCCACCTTCGTGAGCATTGATGACATGGAAGGTGATGAATGGAACACGGGTGCCGTGGGCCCGACGAAGCGCCTGCTTTCCGGCCAGCTCATCAAGCGTCTCCGCCATCGTTTCGGCCCCGGGGGCTTGCTTCATTACGGCATGGGCAAATGGTATCCTGGGGAGCAGTTGCCACGTTGGTCGTTAGGCTGTTATTGGCGGAAAGATGGGGTGCCAGTCTGGAGCGATGATTCATTCATTGCCGATGAATCGAAAAGCTACGGTCATGATGAAACCGTGGCCCAACGTTTTGGCCTGGCCCTTGCGGCAGCTCTGGGCGTGAGCCCGAAATGGCTCAAGCCGGGTTATGAAGATGCCTTCTACTACCTATGGAAGGAGAAGCGCATGCCCGTGAATGTGGACCCGCTGAAGTCTAACCTTAAAGACGAGTACGAGCGCAAGCGCCTCGCCCGCATCTTTGAAGAGGGGTTGGATAAAGTGGTCGGCTACGCTTTGCCCCTGCAACGAAATTACGTCGGCAATGAACTGAAGTGGCAGAGCGGCCCCTGGTACGTGCGCGATGACACCATGTATTTGATTCCTGGAGATTCGCCCATGGGGCTGCGCCTGCCGCTGGATTCTATCCCCTGGGTGAGTGCTGCTGATTTCCCCTGGATCTACCCCACTGACCCCAATAAAGACTGGCCAGAGCTGCCCCCGCGCCCCGAGAGCCGTCAGCAGTTTCTCAGTGGCATTGGGGACATGCTGGACGGTCTTTCCCAGGCCCCCGCTAGCTACACAGAAGGGGGCTACTCCGGCCAGGGCAAGCCCGAACGCCGTAGGCTGGACCCGCTGACGGAAGAGCAAACCGAAAACCCCGCTGCACGTTTCCCCGCTCCTCAGGAGTCGGCCCCCTGGATCATCCGCACCGCGCTCTGTGTCGAGTCACGCGAAGGTCGCCTGCACGTCTTCATGCCTCCGGTGGAAGATGTGGAGGATTATTTGGACCTCGTCGCCGCTGTGGAAGATGTGGCTACCACTCTGAAAGTGCCCCTCATCGTGGAGGGCACGCCGCCTCCGTATGACCCACGTTTGCAGGTGCTGAAGGTCACACCTGACCCAGGGGTGATCGAGGTGAATACCCACCCGGTGAAAACCTGGAACGAGCTGGTGGATACTACACGCACCATCTATGATGAAGCGCGCCAGACCCGCCTGGGCACGGAGAAATTCATGATGGATGGCCGCCACACGGGCACCGGTGGGGGGAACCACATCGTTATGGGGGGGGAGTCCCCACGGCATTCTCCTTTCCTGCGTCGGCCAGATTTGTTGAAGTCTTTGTTAGGCTATTGGCACAATCATCCGTCGTTGAGTTACCTCTTCAGTGGCCTATTCATCGGGCCTACCAGCCAGCACCCTCGCATTGATGAGGCGCGCAATGATGCGCTCTTTGAGATGGAGCTGGCCTTTAAAGAGCTGGATCGTAATACGGCTGCGCATGGTCACACCACCCCCTGGCTGGTGGACCGCATCTTCCGGAACTTGCTGGCAGATGTCACGGGGAACACGCACCGCACGGAGTTCTGCATTGATAAAATGTTTGATCCCGGCAGCAGTTCTGGTCGCCTTGGTTTGGTGGAGTTGCGTTCCTTTGAGATGCCTCCGCATCCTGAGATGAGCCTGGCCCAGCAGCTTCTCATGCGTGCTGCCATCGCCCGATTCTGGAAGGAGCCTTATGAGCAAAAGCTGGTGCGTTGGGGCACCGAGTTGCATGACCGTTACCTCCTTCCCCACTTCGTCTGGGATGATTTCAAAGACGTGATGGAGGACTTTAAAGCCGCAGGATATGGCCTCACTCCGGATTGGTTTGAGCCCCACTTTGAATTCAAGTTTCCCCGCATTGGCGAGATCACTCAGCGTGGCGTGAACCTCGAGATCCGCACCGCTTTGGAGCCCTGGCATGTCCTGGGTGAAGAAGCGACCGCAGGTGGCACGGCCCGATATGTGGACAGCAGCCTTGAGCGTGTGCAGATCAAGACTGCCGGACTGGTGAACAATCGCTACATCGTCACCTGCAATGGCCGCCAAGTGCCGCTTCATCCCTCTGGGATTGTGGGGGAATACGTGGCGGGCGTGCGGTATCGCGCCTGGCAGCCACCGAATGCCCTGCAGCCGACCATCGGCATCCACGCGCCGCTGATCTTTGACCTGGTGGATACCTGGAACAATCGCAGCTTGGGCGGTGGAAATTATTATGTGACCCATCCGGGTGGCCGCAGCTTTGATACCTTCCCGGTAAATGGTTACGAGGCCGAAAGCCGTCGTCGTTCACGGTTTACCATCACCGGGCACACCCCTGGAAAGATCAATCCGATCATCATCCCCAGCGTGCCAGAGTTTCCCTTCACACTGGACCTTCGTCTAGGCTAAAAGGCAGCGCTCACTGTGACTCTTGCTCTGCGCAGCTTTCGCCGCCAGGAGCAGGAGCTTCCATGCAAGATGGTCCTGCGGCCAGTCGTTCTCGGGGGGCCATGCACCTCCGCCAGATTTTTCTCTTCCTCTTTGCCGCTGCCACGGCCCAGGCTGCCAAACCAAATGTCCTCATGATTTGTGTGGACGATCTGAAGCCCACGCTCGGCTGCTATGGAGACGTGGTGGCTCAGACGCCTAATATTGATCGGCTGGCCAAACGCGGGGTGCTCTTTGAAAAAGCCTACTGCAACCAAGCTGTTTGCTCGCCCTCGCGCAATGCCCTGATGACTAGCCTGAGGCCCCAGACTCTAGGCATCTATGAGCTCATGACGAACTTCCGCAAGGCTGCGCCGAATGCGGTCACGATGACCCAGCACTTCATGGCGCAGGGATACAAGGCCGAGGGGCTGGGCAAGATCTTGCACGTGGGACATGGTAACACGGACGACGCTGCCTCGTGGTCCGTGCCTTCCTGGAAACCGAAGGCGACGACCTATGTGAATGAGGAAAGCACTGCTGTGACGCGCGAGGCGAAGGTTGGAGGGGATCGCGGCTGGGCCACCGAAAAAGCGGATACGGCCGATGAGACCTATGCGGATGGACTTATCGCCCGAGAAGCAGTGAAACGTCTCGAAGCCGCCGCGAAAAAGCCGGATCAACCCTTCTTCCTTGCGGTGGGTTTCATCCGCCCGCACTTGCCCTTTGTTTCTCCGAAAAAATACTGGGACCTCTATGATCCGGCGAAGCTGCCCATGCCCCAGGTCAAAGATGCTCCGCAGGGGGCGCCCGTGTATGCAGGCCAGCCGGGTGGGGAACTGCGCCAATACAGCGATATGCCGCAGACAGGCCCGATTGATGACGCGACGACTCGCCACCTCATCCACGGTTATTATGCCGCTACCAGTTACATGGATGCGCAGTTAGGCCTCGTGCTGGATGCTCTGGACGACTCAGGTTTGGCACAGAATACCATCATCGTCTTTTGGGGGGACCACGGTTGGCACTTGGGAGACCACGGCATGTGGTGCAAGCACACGAACTATGAGCAGGCAGCCCGCATCCCCGTCATCGTCGCCGCCCCTGGAGCTGCGGCGGGTGTGCAGTCGGCTTCATTCATCGAGACGGTGGATCTTTACCCGACCCTTAGCGATCTCGCAGGCCTGCCAGCGCCGCAGGGACTGGATGGCAAAAGCTTCGCTGCGGTGGTCAAAGATCCGGCGCTGAAGACCCGCGAAAGCGTCATTCATGTCTATCCGCGTAATAACTTGTTAGGCCGCGCCATTCGCACGGATCGCTATCGGCTGGTGGAATGGAAAAAGCCCGGCAGCGGCGAGCCTGCAGATGCCTTTGAACTTTACGACTACCAGGAAGACCCCCTTGAAACCAAGAACCTGGCGAGCGAGCGTCCTGAAGTCGTCAAGGAATTGACAGCCATCCTGGCCACGCATCCAGAGGCCAAACCTCAAATGAAGACAGCGGCAGCCAAGGGCGGTGCTCCGGGTAAAAAGAAGAAAAAGGGCAAGAAGAACTGACCTGCGTATCCCCCTCTTGGATGTTAAACCCGGATGATGCAATAGGCGCGAGGTGTTGTGAGCGAAGGTATTGACGCTGTGTGGGATTGACACCTATGGCATGCTTCACCCTCATGGTGAA